>DMCN01000040.1:7432-77750 GCA_003445795.1 Gallionellaceae bacterium | reverse complement strand
TGTCCTCGAACACGAACATCTCGTCCATGATCTTCTGCGCCAGTTCCGCATCGTGCGTGCGTACCGACTCGATGATCTGTTCCTGTGTGCTGCCGATATAGTTGAGGATCTCGGCGGCGGTCTTGATGCCGCCGCGAATGCTCTTCTTGCCGACGGCGTTGCCGGCCAGAAGTTTGACCAGCACGTCGTTGAGTTCCTGCAGTGCGGTCGGCTGCACGCTGTCCAACGTGGCGATGCGCAGCATCACGTCGTTGCGCACGCGCTCGGTCAGCAGTGCCATCACGCTGGCGGCCTGGTCCGGCTCCAGGTGCACCATGATGGTGGCGATGATCTGCGGGTGTTCGTTGGCGATCAGGTCGGCGACCGAGGAGGGTTCCATCCACTTCAGACTCTCGATGCCGCTGGTGTCGCTGTTGTGCAGGATGCGGTCGAGCAGACCGGCGGCCTTGTCGTCGCCCAGTGCCTTGGTCAGCATGTCGCGGATGTAATCGCTGGAGTCCATGCCGATGGTGGTCTTTTCCGAGGCGAGCTGGTGGAACTCGTCGAACACGGTGGAGATCTGGTCGCGCGACAGGTTCTTCAGCGCGACCATGGCCGAGCTGATCTTCTGCACTTCTTTCGGCTCCAGATATTTCATCACGTCGGCCGCCTCGTTGGCGCCCAGCGTCATGAGCAGGATGGCGCTCTTGTTTATGCCTTCGTCACTCATTCTTTATTCACCCATTCCTTGACCACGGTGGCGACTATCTTGGGGTCGTCCTTGGCCAGTTGTTTGGCGAGCTGCAGGTTGTCCTCGTAGGAGGTGGACGCCTGCTGTGCCGCATATTGTCCCGTGGCGCTGCCCGCGTGATGCGCGACCTGCGGCATCGTCGCCCAGGTTTCTTCCTGCGACGCACTCTGTTCGACAATGGATTTGAACGCGGGTTTGATCACGCCGAACAAAAGGAAGCCGATGCCGCCCGCGATGAGCAGGAATTTGAAGATGTCCTTGGCGGTCGCGATGGTGTCCGGCTGTTTCCAGATCGGCGTCTCCGGGATCACGACCTGTTCGTTGTTGAAGGCGCTGTTGAGCAGATTGAGGCTGTCGCCGCGCTTCTCGTCGAAGCCGACGGTCTCTTTCACCAGCGCGGTGATCTGCGCCTTTTCCGCATCGGTGTAGGGGCGCGAGGTGACCTTGCCGTCCGCGTCGGTGCTCGACGGATTGTTCACCACCACCGCGATGGACAGGCGCTGGATGCTGCCCGTCGGCGTTTTGGTGTGCTGGATGGTGCGGTCCACTTCGTAGTTGGTGGTCAGTTCCTTGTGCGCGTTGGTCGGCGCGGTCGCGGTTCCCGGCGCGGCAGTCGCGGCCGGTGTGGTGATAGGGGCGGTGGCCGGGACCGGCGGCTGGTTGGACAAAGCACCGGGTACGCCGCCGGTGGTGGTCGTGCCGTTGGTCGTCTCCAGCGTCTGCAGGCTGCGCACGGCGGCCTGGTTGGGCGGCTGGTTGGGCTTGTAGATCTCGGCGGTCTGCTCGGTCTGCGAGAAATCGAGGTTGGCGGTGACCTGTGCGCGCACGTTCTGCGCGCCGGTGATCGGGATCAGGATGTCTTCGATGCGCTTGACGTAGTCTTGCTCGATCTGGCGCACGTATTTGAGCTGGGTGGCGTCCATCAGTTGTTCGGAGGCACCGCTGCGGGCGGAACTCAGCAGGGTGCCGCTCTGGTCGACCACGGTGACGGCCTGGGACGGCATGTTGGGTACGCTGCTGGAGATCAGGTGCACGATGGAGCTGACCTGCCCGGCTTCGAGCGAACGGCCGGCATGCAGGGCCAGTACCACCGAGGCGCTGGGTTTCTGCTGTTCGCGCGCGAACACGGTCGGTTTGGGGATGGCCAGATGCACACGGGCGCTGGCGACCGAGGCCATGGTCTCGACCGAGCGTGCCAGTTCGCCTTCCAGCGCACGCTGGTAATTGACCTGTTCGAGGAATTGGCTGGTGCCGAATTTCTGGTTCTCCATCAGTTCGAAGCCGACCGCGCCGCCCTTGGGCAGGCCCTTGGCGGCCATCTGCAGGCGCATCTCGTGCACCTTGTCGGCGGGGACCATCAGGGTGCCGCCTTCGGAGAACTTGTAGGGGACGTTCTGCTGTTGCAGTGCCTCGATGACCGCGCCGCCGTCGCGTTCGGACATATTGGCGTAGAGCACGCGGTAGTCGGGGGTCTGTCCCCACATGAACAGGCCGGCCAGCAAGGCGACCGTGGAAGCCACGGCCACGATGAGGCCGAGTTTCTGCTGACTGGGCATGCCGAACAGCATGCGGGCCATCGATGGGTTCATATTGGTGTCGGTATCAGCCATGCTTTTCTACCCGGTTGTAACAAGGGTCAATCCCTCATGCTGGGCATTATCTGCCCGCCGGACAAGTTCGGTAGGCCGAAAAGCGGGGGAATTCGGGCGCTTTTCCGGTCCTAGAAGGCTTGCCCGCGCGCGTACAGTGGCCGCCATGGATAAAGGAGGTGTGCCATGAGTATGAATGTGAGCAATGTGGATAGCCTGTTGAGTCAGATGCGCGCGGCGATGGCAGCGGCACAGGGACAGCCGGCACAGGCACCGACCGCAGCCAGCGGCGGGGTGGACTTCGCCAATGTGCTGAAATCGTCGCTGGACGGTGTCAACCAGACCCAGCGCCAGGCCCAGGCGATGCAGGAAGCTTTCGTGCTGGGGGACGACAAAGTCAGTCTTTCCGACACCATGATCGCCATGCAAAAGGCTAGTATCTCGTTCCAGACCGCCGTGCAGGTGCGCAACAAGGTGGTGTCCGCCTACAACGACATCATGAACATGCAGGTGTGAGCGACGATCCACTGAACATGCGCGAGTGAAGCTCCGCAGCTTTCGGAAAAGGCCCTATGACGACCAGTACTCCACCGCAGCAGGATGTCGCGCAGGCGATAGATGAGGCCTTCGGTCTCGCCGTCGCACAACACCAGGCCGGCCAGACGCAAAAGGCCGACGAGTTGTACCGCATGATCCTGCAACTGGATCCGCGCCACGCACCGGCCAACCACAATCTGGGATTGCTGGCGATGCAGGCGCAACAGACGGATGCCGCGCTGGGCTATTTCAATACCGCCCTCGATGCCGATCCGGCACAGGGCCAATACTGGCTGAGTTACATCGATGCCCTGGCGCAGACCGGGCAGGCCGACACCGCGCGCCAGGTGCTGGCGCTGGCCGAGCAGCAGGGGTTGCAGGGCGAGCAGGTGGAAGCGCTGAAAGCGAGGCTGGGAGTCGGGTCGCAGAGCCCGGCGACTTCCCCAAGCGGAGGCAGGCAGCCGGCTCCGCAAAACAGCAAAGTCCCCGACGCCAAAGAACTCAAACTACTGGAAGACACTTTCAACAAGGGACGCTATGCCGCGGCCGCGGAGCAGGCACAATCGCTGATGCTGCGTTATCCGCAGCACTGGGCTGGCTGGAAGATGCTGGGCGTGGTGCTCAGCCAGATGGGACGCAACGAGGAAGCGCTGTCGCCGATGCAGAAAGCGGCCGCACTGTCGCCCAAGGATGCCGAGGCGCACAACAATCTCGGCATCGTCCTGAGCGATCTCGGGCGGCATGCCGAGGCGGTGGCCAGTTTCCGCCATGCGGTGAAACTCAAGCCCGGCTTCGCCACGGCGCACAGCAATCTGGCCGCTTCGCTGCAACGGCTGGGCCGCTTCAAGGAGGCCGAAGCCAGTTGCCGCCAGGCATTGAAGCTCAATCCCAACTATGCCGACGCGCTGGGCAATCTGGGCGGCATCCTGAACGATATGGGCCGCGCGCAAGAGGCCGAGAATGTATGCCGCAGGGCGCTGAAGCTTGATCCTGAAGGCTATGCAGCCAACGGCAATCTGGCGCTCACGCTCAAGGCACTGGGCCGGCTGGATGAGGCCGAAGTGAGCTGTCTGCGCGCGATGTCACTGCGCCCCGATCTGGCGGAGACGCATGCCAACCTCGGCGGCATCCTGCACGAACAGGGTCGTTTGCAGGAAGCGGTGGCCAGTTTCCGCCGCGTGCTCGACAAGCAGCCCGACAATGCGGTCGCCTTCAGCAATCTGCTGTTCTGTCTGGCGCAGAGTTCCGGCGTGGCGGCGGATGAATTGTTTGAGGAACATTGCCGTTTCGGCGAGCGCTATGAGGCACCGTTCCGCGCAACCGTGCCGGAATTCAGCAATTCCCGCGAGGCGGAGCGCAAGCTGCGCGTCGGTTTCGTTTCCGGCGACCTGCGCAGCCACGTGGTGGCGACCTATATCGAGCCGATATTGTCGGGTCTTGACGGGCATCCGCAACTGGAACTGTATGCCTACTCCAATCACATCATCGACGACGACACCAGCAAGCGCCTGCGCGGCCACTTTGCGCACTGGCAGTCTGTGGTCGCGCTGAGCGATGCCGAACTGGCCGAGCAGATCCGCACCGACGGTATCGACATCCTGATCGACCTGTCCGGTCATACCGCGCGCAACCGCCTGCTGACCTTTGCCAGAAAACCAGCGCCGGTGCAGGCGAGCTGGATCGGCTATCCCTGCACCACCGGCCTGCGCGCCATGGACTATTACCTCACCGACCGCGGCCTGGTGCCGAGCGGGGCGATGGAACAGCAGTTCACCGAAAAGATCGTGCATCTGCCCGCCTCGGTGCCGTTTCTGCCGAGCAAGGACGCGCCCGCTGCCGGCGAGCTGCCCGCGCTGAAGAACGGTTATGTGACTTTCGGCAGTTTCAACCGTCTGAGCAAGCTGAACCCGGAAGTGATCGCGCTGTGGGCGCGCCTGCTCCAGGCCACGCCGGACTCGAAGATGCTGCTGGCCGGCATGCCGCAGGACGGGGGCGAAGAGAAATTGGGCAAGTGGTTCGCGGAGCAGGGCATCGCACGCGAGCGGCTGATCTTCAAACAGCGTTGCAGCATGGCGGACTATCTGGCGCTGCATCAGCAGGTGGACATCAGTTTGGATACTTTCCCCTACAGCGGCGGCACCACCACGCTGCATGCCCTGTGGATGGGCGTGCCCACCCTGACGCTGGCGGGCGACACGCCGGCCGCGCGTTCGGGCGCATCCATCCTCGGCAATGTCGGGCTCGACGAGCTTGTTGCCCATGACGCAGAAGAATTCGTCAGCAAAGGACGTGCGTTGGCGGGCGATCTTGCCGCCTTGTCCGTCTTGCGCGAGGGATTGCGCCAGCGCGTCTCCGATTCGCCGATGTCGCAGCCGGAGCTGCTTGCCGCATCGCTGGCGCAGGCGCTGCGCGTCATGTGGCGGCGCTGGTGTGCGGACGGCGCAGCGCAGGCCTTCGAGGCGGGTGTGCAGGAAAAGAGCGGGCACAGCGATGAAGGAGGCGTAGCAATGAAACAGCCGAACAAATCGTCACCGATCTTCGTCACGCAGCCGCTGTTGCCGCCACTGGAAGAATTCATTCCCTACCTGCAGAAGATATGGGACAGCAAACAACTCACCAACAACGGCCCCTACCATCAGGAGCTGGAACAGGAACTGGCGAAGTATCTCGGCGTCGAGCACATCTCGCTGTTCGCCAACGCGACCCTGGCGCTGGTCACGGCATTGCAGGCCTTGCGCGTGACCGGCGAGGTGATCACCACACCTTATAGTTTTGTGGCGAGCAGCCACGCGCTGGACTGGAACGGCATCAGGCCGGTGTTCGTCGACATCGATCCGGTGACGCTCAATCTGGACCCGAAGAAGATCGAGGCGGCGATCACGCCGCATACCACGGGCATCCTGCCGGTGCATGTGTACGGTGTGCCCTGCGCGGTGGACGAGATCGAGCGCATCGCCGACACCTACGGTCTCAAGGTGATCTATGACGCGGCGCACACCTTCGGCATGCGGCTGGACGGCAATCGTTCGGTGCTGGAATACGGCGACATGTCCATCCTCAGTTTCCACGCCACCAAGGTGTTCAACACCTTCGAGGGCGGTGCCATCATCTGCCGCGATGCCAAGACCAAGCACCGCATCGACTACCTGAAGAACTTCGGTTTCGCCGACGAGGTCACGGTGATCGGCCCCGGCATCAACGGCAAGATGAACGAGGTGCAGGCCGCGTTCGGCCTGCTGCAACTCAAATATATCGACGATGCACTGGAGCGGCGCAAGAAGGTGGATGCGCGCTATCGCGCCATCCTCAAGGAGGTGCGCGGCATCCGCATGCACGCCATCCCGGACGACATCCGCTACAACTACGCCTACTTCCCCATCTTCATCGAGGACGACTTCCCGATCTCGCGCGACGAGCTGTACCGGCGTATGCGCGAGTGCGGCGTCTATGCGCGGCGCTATTTCTATCCGCTGATCAGCGAGTTCCCGGTGTATCGCGGCCTGTCCTCGTCGGTGCCGGGCAATCTGCCGGTGGCGACGGATATCTCGCAGCGCGTGCTGTGTTTGCCGATGTATCCCGATCTGGACGAGGAGACGCAGGATGTGGTCGTGGAATGTCTGCATCGCGCGCTGCGCGGGGAGGATAAATGAACGCATCCGCAGTGATCGAACCGGCGACGCTGGTGTTTCCCGCCGCGCATCCGGACGGGCGCGAATATCTTGAAGTGTCGCGCGAGCGCGACGAGCGCGTGGTCGCGGCATCCTCGGTCTGGGATGCGGACCTGGCCGCCGCAGTGGGCACGCTGACCGTGCTGCCCTATGTGGACGACCCCGAGTTCCCCGCGCGCTTCATGGCGCTGGTGCAACAGCACAACATCACCCGCGTGTACGCGCCGGTGGCCGCCGCCTATTCATGGCTGGAGCGCTTCATCGCCGAAAAGGGATTGCCGCTGCGGCTGATCGGCAGCTCGCCGATCAAGCGAGAGATCGAACGCTTCGACCGCCTGATGGCGAAGGTGGCGTCCTGGCGGGGTTTCATCGACCAGTGCGCGGGCGGCAGGTGCGACCTCAGCGATATCGAGATCGCGGCGGTGTTCCGCATGTCGGTGAACATCTACGGCGAATCGAACGAGCAGAAGATCGCGGCGATGATGGCCATCTTCGGCAGCGCGCCCAAAGGCGACGTGGTCGAGGTCGGTTCGCTGGTGGGCAAGTCGGCTTCGGTGCTGGCGCTGCTGTCGCGGCGCTACCGCATCGGCAACGTGCTCGCCATCGACCCGTGGCAGGCCGCCGCCGCCACGCAACACGATTCGCCCGAGACGGTGCGGGTCGGGCTGGTGAACGAATGGCGCTGGGACGTGCCGCCGCAGGATTTTGCCGTCAACACCTATCCCATCGGTTACGGCAGTTTCAATTGCCTGCAACAGGAGTCGGTGCGCGGCTGCGAGATCTACAAGCGCGACAAGGCGGTGGAGAGCCCGACCTTCGGCCGCACCGAATATCAGGGCCGCATCGCGGTGATGCACATCGACGGTAACCACGACTACGCGCAGGTCAAACTCGATTGCGAGTCTTGGCTGCCGCTGCTGGACAGGAACGGCTGGCTCATCCTCGACGATTATCTGTGGGTGCACGGCGACGGCCCGCGCCGCGTCGGCGATGCCTTGTTGCAGGAACGGGCCGCCGACATCGAGCGTTCGTTCGAATGCGGCAAGGCACTGTTCGTGAAATTTCGCAGCCATTCGTGAATAGGAGGGGAAGATGCGCGAAGTCGATATTTTCGGTCTGAAGGATACCGAGGCCTGGGGCGTGTACAAGGGCAACCCGGCGGAGAAGCTGGGTACTTCCAGTACAAAGATGCGTTTCTAGCTGGTCATGCACATCGAAGCATGCAGGGTATAAGCAAGTCGCGTTGAAAATTATTGACTCGTCATTGGCTTTAACAATCAGGAAGTTTACAAGGAATAAAGGACGCAGAAATGTCTTCAGATTGGGTGCGGGCTTATGAACAAGGGGAAAGCATACATTTACTAGCAAATCGTTCGAATCTGCCAGAAACTGCTGTCGTTCTCGGGATCGCAAATACGCTTTGGGATTGGGGTGAAGCTGAAGCTGCCATCCCGCTGCTTGAGAAATATCTGGCTCGAGATGCTGATCATGTTTTGCAGATGGCATATTTGAGATGCGTGATATCAATGGGCGTGGAAGATAAGCTTGCGGTTCAACATGCGGTAGGTAATTTACATTCATCATTCAAGATACGCTTTCCAAATCGGCCCCATATAGAACATGGGCGGCATGACATGCAAAGAGATAGGGTGTTGAAGGTCGGATTGTTGTGCACCTATTCCAACCTGAAGCCGGTTGAATTCAGCATTGTTCCATTGCTTCGCGCACTTGATCGTTCGAAAGTAAGAGCATTTTTTTTCAGCTTGAATCAAGAGGGACATCCCCTGCTAGATGAAGTTTGTGAGGAGCACGTTGTATTGCTGAATTTGGATGCGCAGGGTGTTTGCAAAGAAATTCAGGCAAGAGAAATTGATATTCTTTTTGATCTGAATGGTATTTTGCGGGAGGACTTTCCTTATGAGATATTCGCAATGCAGCCCGCACCGGTTCAGGCGGGTTGGTGGAATACGCCCTTGAGTTGTGGGCTGGAAACAGTAAGGCACTATTTCATGGATCGTTCAATTCTTACTCCAGACTACGATGAGATGTTTAAGGAGAAGATTATTGAAATTCCGGGGAATGCTACGCTTTGCTACAAGTTGTCCGATGAATATCCCTTAACCCCGCCTCCGTACGTAAGTGAAGGTGTTTTTACTTTTGCCTCATTTACTGCATTGTTCAAGATAAATAATGTGGTTCTTGATTCGTGGGCACAAATTCTGAATGGCTCGCCCAATTCTCGTTTGTTAATCAAATGCAGGGGGGCGACTTCCGCGCGGTTTCAGAATCGGCTCAATCCGATTTTTGACAAATATGGAATAGCTTCTGATCGAGTTATGCTGATGGAAGAGGAGACATTTGATGTCATGATGAGTCGATTTTCATGGGTTGACCTGTGTTTGAATACTTACAGTTACGGGGCTGGAACTACTGCATTAAATGCTGTGTGGCAGGGTATCCCCACTATGACAATCGCTGGAAAAATCCCCCATGCAAGAGGGACCGCAAGCATGATGAAGGACTGTGGGCTCGATGATTTTGTTGCTTTTGAACAGGCTGGATATGTACAGGGTGCAATCGAGCATTCAATAAACCCTGGAAGACTTGCCGAAATTCGTCCGATGCTGCGTGAGTATGTCAAAACCAACTCAACATGGCTAAACCCGGATCGCTTTGCACGAAATTTTGAGGCTGCATGCCGTTCGGCTTGGCATGATTGGATTGAAAGCAGGTAGTCTTTAAGATGCTTGTGTATGGTTTTTTGGGGACTTCGTATGCCTGAATACCGTTGCCTTGATAATTCTTTCGTTGGAATGGGACTTGGGAGTTTATTCCAACAGGCGGAATTCTTTAATTTGCACTCAGCCGGGCAGGGAAGTTATTTTGAATGGGCAGAGGCCTCGCGTGTAGTTGCCTCTATTCATTTTACTGACGTTGGCAATGGTCTTTGGCGCAGCCCAGCACGTGGCACCTTCGCGGGCTTCGCATTCCAGAGTAATTTGCATATAGAGGATTTATTCGCCTTCTATGATGAAGTGGAATCATCCCTCAGAGACCAAGGCGCCCATAATCTGGAGATACTGCCTGCCCCGATGGCTCATGATCAGGTGGCCTTTTCAAATCAGTTCTATTTGCTCAACACACGTGGCTATAGAATGACTCATTGCGATCTGAATCATAGTCTGGCAGTAAATTCACTCAGCCTCCCGGAACGCATGACCTACGGCAACCAGAAGCGATTGAACAAGTGCCGACGAGAAGGTCTGACCGCAGAACAATTGCCGCTGTCAGCTCTGTCCATTGTTTATGAGACCTTGGCTTCCAATCGCGCCAGTAAAGGACTTTCTATGTCTATGACCTTGTTGCAGTTGCGCACAATGGCCGACGCATTTCCCGATAACATGGTCTTGTTTGGTTGTCGTGATGGCGAGGCTCTGGCGGCGGCGGCTCTCTGTCTCCGGCTTAGTTCCTCTGTGATGTATGTATTTTACTGGGGGGACAGGCCAGGTTACGCGTCATTGAGTCCGGTGGTGGCTGTTGCAGATGCAATCTATTCCTATTGTCAGGCGGCGGGTTTGAGCCTGCTTGACATAGGCATTTCAACAAAAGACAGTGAACCGAATTATGGTCTGATTCAGTTTAAACGAGGCCTCGGGTTCGTCGAATCCCTTAAGGTTCGTATGAGCAAATCTTTATGAGTTCACCCATGACAGCACGTGACATGAAAGACTACTCGGCGCAATATTCTGCGTTGCCATTCGAGCCGGTTCAGGCCAAATATCGACGCGCGCTCGTGTTGCGGGAAGTCGCACGTGCAAATCCGAGGACGCTGCTGGAAATCGGCTGTGGCGACTTGCCACTTTTTATTGATCTTGGAGAAGATGTCGATGTCACGGTAATTGAACCCGCTGACGAGTTTTTTACCCATGCATGCAAACTGGCTGAGGGGCGCGGGCGAGTCAATATTGTGCAGAGTTTTGTCGAGGACTACGTATGCCAGCAGGCTGACTACGATATGATCGTGCTTAGTTGCGTACTGCACGAAGTGAGTGATCCAGCGGGGGTGTTGGCATCCGTCCGTCACTTGTGTAACCCCGATACCCTGCTGCATGTCAACGTTCCCAATGCAAGATCGCTGCATCGTCTGCTTGCAGTTTCAATGGGCCTGATTTCCGATACAGGGGTTCAATCGGAGATGCAACTCACAATGCAGCAACGCGGCATGATCTACGATATGGATAGTCTTCAGGACGAACTAAAGGCTGGCGGTTTCACTATTGCCGAGCATGGCAGCATTTTTATTAAGCCCTTCACGCACATGCAAATGCAGCGGTTGATGGATGACGGATTCATGACGCCAGATATGCTGGACGGTTTCGATAAGTTAGTGAAGTTGTTGCCCGAACTGGGCTCCGAGATATGGGTCAACGCAAGGAGGGGCTGATGAAGGTGCCACTACTGATTGGCAATAACTTTGCCGTACTCGTTGGGGCTTATGAACTTGCGCGTCGTGGCATACGCGTGAATTTGCTGACGGACAATAAACCACTTGGCGGCCACTTTGCGGGCATACATATTGGGGGGCGCGATTTTGATGTCGGAATGGTGATGCTTGAAAAAAGGATGCAGGATAGTAGCAGTTCGGATTTGCGAACTTATGGTGCCAGCATGCGAAATGACTGGACCAGATTTGGGGGCATGGCGGCTCGCTGGTTGGATGAGCAGGAAAACTTGCGTCGCGTTCCTACACCAACTTGCCTAGTGCGAGGGCGCATCGTCCCGGACTACCTCATCTCCAACCGGCTGGATGTCTTTGTGGGTGGCGATGTATCTGGTCCCGCCCCTCTCTCGTGTGACGACGAGCATCACGCCTCCCATAAGACAACCTCAACAGCCTATGATGCGTTGAGCTATGCCGAAGCGGCCAAGCTGAATCATGGGGAGGCACTACATGCCAGATTTATTGAGCCCTACATACGCAAATCACTGGGTGTTACGTCGAATAGTTTTCTGGCGCGCTACCACCGCGCCGCCTGGGTGCCTCTGTATTACCCTGAGACGCTATCTGGTGCGCTAGCCGGGGAGCCAACTCTGGCTGAGTATCCGTTCTGGACAACGCATAACGGTTTTGTTGGCCAACTTGTGAAGAACCTATTGGGGGAGTTGGAAAATCAAACCAATGTCACCTTGGTAGACCGCACCGTTATATCTTTACAGTGGGAAGGGGGGCAGTGGAATGCCGCCGTCGATGGAGGAGAGATGTGGAGTGGTGAACAACTCGCGCTAGGTCTTACGCCCGCACGTGCTCACGCCCTTCTGGGTACGACGCCCCCCGTTCATGGTCTCTCGGCTTCAGTGACACTGTTATTCGCGATCGTGAGAGCGAATGCTATTGGTCGGGCACACGGGTGTCTGATGGTCGTCGATGAAGACTATGCTGCCTATCGATTAACAGACCAGGATACGTTGGCTGGAATTAATCCGGAATGGCACCGAGTCGTGGTTGAAGTCAGAACAGAACAACTGGCGAAGCAATATCCCCAGCTTGATGCCGAAGCAGCATTAGAGAAGGAGTTGCGTTTGCTAATGGCTGTAGATAGTGAAGACGGCAATGCTGTTCAGGTGTTGAAATGCATTGCTGTCCCTAATGCTCTCGGCTTGCCCACGGTTTCAGTGGTGACGGAGCTAAGAAGCGCCAATGCAAGTTTCAGCGAAGTGACTAGAGGGGCAGCACTCACTGGTGGCCTGCTGGGTTATGGTGTTTCCTCGTTTAATGATCAGCTGATTCAGGGGCTGAAAATTGCGGAGGAGTTTTCAGGGCGGTAGCGCATCGAAGCAGGAATTTCTCGCTGGTTGCTGCGATGTTGCCACAATTAGATTAGCTTTAATCCACAACGACAAAGGCCCCCTGCCCGGAGTAAAGGGGAGAACGCTGGATGGCATAACGGCTCAAGCCATAAACTTCACGCAAGGCAACGGTTTCCCCCGGTGCAATAGGTGAGTTCAACTCATCAAACGCAATCACCGTGCCTTTTGTTATATAGGGAGCAAGCAACTCAAGGCAGCGTTTCGTCGGGGTATAGATGTCCATATCAAAATAAGCGAGTGCAACAACCGTTTCAGGGTGTTGTGCAAGAAAAGACTCCAGCTCAATGCTCGCATCTCCCTTGATCAGTTGGCAACGGTCGATTTGTGGCAGCGGGTCAAGTTTTCGTCGGCACGCTACTACTTCATTCAGCTCGGACTCATATTCGTCTGTCACATTAAGCGCGCCAGAGATCATGATAGCCTCGTTACCATCTTCTGGATGAATCGAAGAGAATCCGTTGAACGTATCGAATCCGATAATTCTGCGCGAGATATTGAATGGCTCATAAATCGTTCTGAGCGAATCAAATGTGGCGATATCCCTCCCCCATCGCACTCCGAATTGAATGACTATGCCATGAACTCCCAAGATTTTTTGATAGAGTTCATCAAGAAATAACATCCTTTTGAGAGTGCGCGGCGGAATAAATAGCCCCGCATTTTCGGCAAGCTCCGCATCTGGAATCGAGGTGCGATGCAGCAGGCTCCCCAAGTGCGCTTCTGGCTCCCGTACTGTGTCCGGAACAAGTTGTTGGCACAGCGCTGCGTATTCACTAGTCATATTCTATTCTCGTCCGGTTGCGGTTTTCTTGCGACGACTGCGATGTTGGCCAAAAGCTCTTTAGGAATCTGCGGGGAAATCCGGTTTAATCCCTGAAGCAGTTCTTTCGAGTAATCGAGCATCATGGAATTGGGTAATACTTTAAGAAAAAATCCTGCCGAATCGACGATTTCGAAACCCGCGCCTCGGATGTGTTTTTCCAACAGCGAAAGTGAGTAAACGCGTTGGTGGCCAACCATCAAATCACGTTGGGATAACGTATCCAGTTCAGGCTGCAATCCCATCATTACAGCAAGCTGACGATGCACAGAATTCTTGTTTGGAACTACCGCAACCAGCATGCCAGTGATATCCAGCCAATTAGATATTTGCTGCAAAAGCAAAACGGGAGCATCGACATGTTCAAGGACATGCGAGACAAGTACTAGGTCGAAATTCTGCTTCGGTTTTGGACAATAGTTTTCGAAAAGAGTATGTACGCAGTTTAATTTTGGGTGTTTGTTGCGGGCTATCTTTGCCAAGGTGCTGGCACCTTCAAGTAAGGTCAGGTCGACCCCCGCTTCAAGTAAAGCCTGCGTTACAAGCCCATCTCCATAACCTAGTTCCAACACCCGCATAGAGGGTTTTATATGGTGGAGGAGCCAATCGATAAAGTATTCCTGGCCCAGGTTCTCGATGTGCATATCAGGAATGGCCTTGTTCAGGTGATACTCCGCAGCAATACGATCAAGTTCGTCCATAGACATGTTGGGCCTTTCCATGCAGTGTGCCTTGTTTAGGCCCCTGCAAGAGCTAATCATTTATTGTGCCAGCGAAAATGTTGATGACTACAGCTTGTGGCTGTCTATCAGGAATTTCATCTCTATTTTTGGGATAAATCATCTATATCATAAACGTCAGCTAACCTCCAGGGACTCTCAAATCACAAGCCCGCGAAATATCAGTACTTACTGATGACTCTATCACACCTGGCGCCGATGCTCGTTCAGCATCATTGCGATGAATATCGTCTGGTAATTCAATGTGATGATGATTGATCATGGATGGAGCGTGCGAGCCAATACGCTACTTGGAATATGTCTGACAGACCGTTACTATGCAGACTTGCTTGCCCGACAAAGAGCTCTCAGTAAGTGCGATGACTACGCTTGATTATGTGCAAACTCAAGCGGACTGAGCAACTGTTTAACCAATAAATATGGGGTTGTTATGTCTGTCAGTGATTGCCGAATAGTAGAGCTGCCAATAATCAATGACCCACGGGGTAATCTGACTTTTCTTGAGAATAGTCGCCATATTCCATTTGATATCAAGCGGGTGTATTACATGTATGACGTTCCAGGCGGTTCTGAACGCGGTTCACATGCACACATGCAATTGCATCAGTTCATCATTGCCATGTCCGGGAGTTTTGATGTGGTGTTGGATGACGGCAGGGAGGCTAAACGCTTTCATCTCAATAGATCGCATTACGGCTTGTATGTGTGTCCGTTGATGTGGCGCTTGTTGGACAACTTCTCATCTGGGGCAGTATGCCTTGTTTTAGTGTCCGACATGTATACCGAGAAGGATTACATTCGCGACTACGATACGTTTTTGAATGTAGCAAGGGAGGTAAGGTGATAGTGCCTTTTCTTGACTTGAAGTCGATCAATTTATGCTTTCGCGACGACTTTCATGCAGCCCTGGATAGAGTGCTGGATTCTGGCCAGACTATTCTTGGGGAGGAAGTGCATTTCTTTGAACAGGAGTTTGCTTCGTATTGCGACGTGAATCACTGTATTGGTGTTGGCACTGGGCTGGATGCGCTGTATTTGGTTTTAAACGCATGGGGTATCGGGCACGGTGATGAGGTCATTGTTCCCTCAAATACATTTATTGCAACTTGGCTGGCAGTAAGTCATACAGGCGCGCTGCCGATAGCGGTGGAGCCTGATCCCGCTTCCTTCAATATTGATCCCATCGGTATTGAGAAAGCAATTACTCCCCGCACGCGGGCGATTATAGTTGTACATCTTTTTGGCCAGCCGGCGGATATGGATGAAATCATGTCAATCGCCGAGAAGTACGGGTTGAAAGTATTGGAGGACGCAGCACAGGCACATGGTGCTCGTTATTATGGGAGACGGACTGGCGGATTGGGGCACGCGGCAGGTTTTAGTTTCTATCCGAGTAAAAATCTTGGGGCGCTGGGTGACGGTGGTGCCATTACTACAAATGATCCGGAACTTGCGGACCGTGTTCGCGCGTTAAGAAATTATGGCTCAAGAATCAAGTATCGCAATCAGGAAAAAGGTTTCAACTCACGGCTGGATGAATTGCAGGCCGCTTTTCTTCGAATCAAACTGCCATACCTAGATGCGGGTAATTCCAGGCGAAATGAGATTGCCACGCTGTATCAGAAGAAATTAAGGAATCCCTGCATTGAATCGCCGACAGTTTGTGTCTGGGCTGAGTCGGCTTGGCATCTTTATGTCATTCGCACCCAGCGGCGAGATGAATTAATGCAACATCTTGAGGGGCTGGGTATCGGAACGTCGATCCATTACCCGATGCCACCGCATATGCAAGATGCATACAATGATTCATCTATGGCTGGAAATATTAATCCACTAGCCAGTCAGTTGGCAGGCGAGCTGCTTAGTCTTCCTATGGGGCCCCATTTGTCAGACGAGCAAGTAAATGTGGTTATTCAGGCATGCATGGAATTCCATTAATAACAGATAATTAAGCTGCTGTCATTCTGCCGGCATTTAGTTCAATCTTTGGTGAGAGAGCAGGTTTCAATTTTGATGCAGGTGCATTTGCTAGCATCGCAGGGTAATCATTACGGGTGATATTTCGTTCGCCTCATAACTTACCGCACAGCAAAATATTGGAGATATTTTGATCAATAGCGCAAACGTGGGTGGCAATATTCAGCAGGATGTGGAGGCTCATTGGGCGAATGCGGTTTCTTTTTTTGAGAATGGCCAAATACAAGAAACTATCTTTGCATGCCAGCAAGTGTTGGAACTCGATTCTGGGCATTTTGAAGCGCTGCTGCTGGCAGGCAAAGCGGCGAGGCAACTAGGCCAGCACAGAATGGCCGAGAATATTTTGCGCGCCGCGCTTAACTTGCGACCGGATTCTGTTGAAGGGGGGCGTGAACTCGGTGCGACCCTGATGTCGCTCAAGCAATACGAACAATCGCTCGAATGCTACCGGCAAGTGCTTAAGCTACAGCCGACTTCGGCGCAGGCGAACTTGGATGTTGCCACGACACTCTTCGATATGTGCTGGTACAAGGAGGCGCTGCAATATTGCGGGAATGCGGTCGAGTTGCAGCCCAATTTGCTGGTTGCACATATTCGCATGGGCATGATTTATTATCGGCTGGACGACCTTCACCGTTCGCTGGAATGTCTGTACCTTGCTTACAAGATGGCGCCGGAAGAACCCAATGTGTTAAACCTTATGGCATTGGCCAAAATCGAACTTGGCCTACACGACGAGGCAGTACCGATGCTAGAACAGGTGCTGGCGCACCAGCCCGGCGAAGCTTTTGCCGTTGCACATTTGCTGGAGGCGAGGAATGCCATGCAGGAGCGGGCCTCGGTCAAGGAAGTACTCTACAATTCCGGCATGGTCGACGAGGCCGAGAAGTTGGCACGCGACGATCTGGCGCGCGACGACTCGGTCGAGAATCACAACTTTTTGCTCAAGTGCTATCTCGCCAGCGCGCGGCATTCCGCGCATGACCTGTTTCTGGGGGGGCGCGAATGGGCTCGGATGCACGAGCAAGAGGACGCACTGCCGAATCCATCCGAGTTTAAGAATAAACGCGATCCGAACCGGCGCTTGCGCGTAGGCATCGTCGGAGATTATTTCGCCGGAGTCATCGGGGCATATACGCTGATCCCATTCTTCAAACTGTATGACCGCAGCAGAATAGAGCTGTTCTGTTACAACTTCGGCCCCGGCGGTGAATACGTCCGCTCCGTCGTCGACCGTTACCGCGACATTAGCCAGATGTCGGGCGAGTCGTTCTTCAAGCTGGTGCGCGACGACGTGATCGATATTATGCTCGACATCAACGGCCGCATCCGCACGCCCAATCATTTCGAGACCCTGCTACGGCAGCCAGCGCCCATCCAGGTCAACTGGTACAACCTGCCCTGTACAGTGGGCGTGAAAGCGTTCAACTATGCTATCTCCGATGGCTACTGCATCCGCGAGGGGGAAGAAACTGATTACGTGGAGAAGGTGTTTCGCATGCCGACCAGTACCATCTGCGCCTGGGATATGGGCGAGCCTCCCGTGGTGCCGCCCCCGCCATGTCTGGAAAATGGCTATGTCACGTTCGGCTGCTTCGCCGATTTCTTCAAGATCGGCGAAGGTGTGCTAGAGGCGTGGGCGGCATTGCTCAAGCGCGTACCCGATGCGCGTCTGTACCTGAAATCGAACAACTTGCGCCTGCGCGGCGAGCGTGAGCGGGTGGCTGCTTTCTTCAGTGCGCGAGGTATCGCGCCTGAGCGGCTCATCATGGAAGGATTGTCGACGTTCAAACAGATGAAAAAGTGCTACGAATGGATGGATATCGCGCTCGATACCTTTCCTTACAGTAGTGGCTCCACCACCATCAATGCGCTGTGGCAGGGTATTCCGGTGATCGCTATCGAAGGTGCGGACTGGCGCGGACGCAGCACCGCAGCCGTGCTTGCGGGCGCACAACTGGATGAGTTCATCGCGCGCGATGTCGGCGACTATGTCGACAAGGCCTGCGCGCTGGCGGCCGACCCGGCGCGGCTGGCCGAACTGCGCGCCACGCTGGGCAAGCGCATGGCGGCTTCGCCGCAGTGGGACGTGAAGTCGTTCGCGCGCAATTTCGAGAGTCGTTTGCGCATGATCTGGCAGGACTGGCTGAAAGCAACGGCGACCGGAAAGTAAAGGCACTGATGGGCCGGGTGAACAAGGGTATGGGGGCGCGGCGGTACTGCCGATCAGCAGCCTCCCACCACCAGGTGGGATAGGATATTGATACGCTACAAACAAACAGCTTCGGCAGAATCTGAGGCAACTTAGAAAGGGTGGCAATGTTCAACTGGAAAAAAAAGGGGCGCATCTTCGCGCCGAACAACAACTATCCATGGATGTTCAGTCATGCCCAGTGCCCGTTCCCGCTGGAGTTCGATGACTTCGTCCGGGTCTATTTTGCCACGCGGGAAGACTACAAGGATGGCATGTGCCGGGCCTATGGCGGTTTCGTCGATCTGGATAAAGACACTTTCGAGGTGATCAAGATATCCCCGCAGCCTCTGATGGATCTGGGCGGCTTGGGCGAGTTCGACGAGTTCGGTTCGATGCCGATCAGCGTCGTCAGACACGGCGGGGAGTTTTATCTTTACTATGTGGGCTGGTCGCGCGGCTTCAGTGTTCCCTATGACTGGGAGATCGGCCTGGCCAAAAGTCAGGATGGCGAGAGGTTTACCAAAGTCGGCAAGGGTCCGCTGCTCGGCCCGACCCTGAACGAACCGTACTTGAATTCAACGCCGGTCGTCTACAAACTGGCCGAGGATGACTGGCATATGTTCTACCACACCGGCGTGCAATGGATCAGGGAGGGCGACAAACTTGAGTCACAGTACGTCATCAAGCACGCCACCTCCGCCAACGGCATCGATTGGGCCAGGAACACCAAACAGGTCATCCCGTTCAAGGTGGAGAACGAATGCCAGACCACGCCGGCGATCATGAAACTGGGCGACAAGTTCCATATGTTCTTCTGTTACCGCTACGGGCTGGATTTCAGGGCGACCAAAGACCGGGCCTACCGCATCGGCTACGCATATTCGGATGACTTGGTGAGTTGGACGCGCGATGATGCACAGGCCGGGATCGATGTCTCCGAGAGCGGCTGGGATTCGCAGATGATCGAGTATCCCCATATTGCGAAGATCAACGGCAAGTTCATCATGTTTTACTGCGGCAATCATTTCGGCAAAGAGGGTTTCGGCTATGCGGAACTGGTGCTGTAGCATGGAACGCGCAGAGGAGTTGAAGACAAAATGAAAGTCGCCAAATATGTAGTCGATCTGTTGGGCAACAACGGGATCGATATTGTGTTTGGCCAGATCGGCGGATTCAACGCGGATTTGCTCGATGCGATCGCCGGGAGCAAGAAGCAGAGATTCGTGTTGAACTATCACGAGCAGGGCGCCGCTTTTGCCGCCAACGCGTTTGCCATGGTCAGGGAGAATGTGTCCGCGGCCACCTCTTCGGGGGCGCCGAGTTCCTGCAATCTCGTCGCCGGTATCGCCAACGCTTTTTTCGATTCCATTCCCTGCCTGTTCCTGGTCGGCAGCGTCCATTCGGAAGCGGTCAAAAAATCTCCCGAGGTCAGGCAGAACGCCTTCGAAGAGATGGACATGGTCGCGTTGACTGCCGGGATAACGAAATACGCAGTCAAGATCAATGATGCTAAGGATGTAAGGTTCTGCCTGGAGAAAGCGCTCCACATCGCGAGGGAAGGACGCAAAGGTCCGGTGCTGATCGATCTTCCTTACGATGTGGCCAGAAGCGATATCAATGTGGAAGAGCTGAGAGGCTACACGCCTGAAGGTGCCAGAGAATTCGACAAGATCGATGTGTCGCAGATACTGGAAGCGCTGCAAAACGCCAAAAGGCCGTTGCTGTTGTTGGGGGGCGGCTGCAGGAACGAATCGACAAGAAACGCGATCCTCCAGTTTCTGGACAAGGCGCCCATTCCGGCGGTGGCTTCCCTCTGCGGTCTCGACGTGCTGCCTCACGAGCATCCTTCCTTCGTCGGCTTTATCGGGCATTACGGCAACCGCTATGCCAACTTCGCGCTGGCGAATTGCGACTGCCTGATCATCCTGGGTTCAAGGCTGGACGAGCGGCAACTCGCGGGCGACAAGACCCGGTTCGCCGGTGAGGCAAAGATCATCCGGGTGGACATCGACCGTACCGAACTCGACCGGGTACAGCCCGGCAGCGGCAAGGGCAACATCAACCTCTATTCAAGCGCAGGGAATTTTCTGGAGCAGATGCTCAAAGCTGATCTGCGGCAGCTGTCCTTCCCGAAATGGCATGCGGTGATCGCCCGCTGGAAAGCGCGCTATCCCTCCCACCACACGAGCCGCCGCGAGGTAGACGCCAACGACTTCCTGCACGCGATCTCCGAAGACCTGCCCTCGGAATTGGTGGTGTGTGCCGATGTCGGACAGAACCAGATGTTCACCGCTCAATCCTTCCGCCTGAGGAAAGGGAACAGATTGCTGAACACGGGCGGGTACGGTTCGATGGGCTTTTCTCTCCCCGCGTCGATAGGTGCGGCCTATGCCTGGCCGAATGCGATGGTGATATCCATCAATGGGGACGGCGGCCTGATGATGAACATCCAGGAACTGCAAGCCGTCAAACGCGACAAGTTGCCGATCAAGATCATCGTCCTGAACAACAATTGTCTGGGCATGATCAGGCGGCTGCAGGAGAGGATATTTGATGACCGCACCACCGGCTCGGTTGAAGGCTACGAAGCCCCCGATTATTCGGCCATTGCTCCATCCTACGGCCTTGAGTACATCAGGATAGACGCGGTGGAGAAATACGGTCTGGTCCGGGAGTTGCTGAAGAGCCCGGCCGCGATGATCATCGAAGTCGAACTGCCAACGAGGATCATGAACAACCCGGAACCCGGCGCAGCGATCGACCTGCAAACGCCGCTGCTTTCCGACGAAGAGAACCGGCAGATCAAAAGGGATTGCCTCTTCTGATGAACCCAAATAGTTCATTTGCCACAACCACGTCATTCCGGCGAAGGCCGGAATCCAGTGATTATTTATTCCCCACGCAAGTGGGACAACACTATGACTTTGTCCGCTCCGCGGACTGTTTATTGTTGCTGGATACCGGCCTCCGCCGGTATGACGGCTTAATGGACGATCTGGGATGAGAACGATTCTGGTATCAGGTGCTTCCGGCATCATCGGCTATGGGATATTGAAATCCCTGCGGCAGAGCCATCCCGAGTGCCGGTTGATCGGCACGACCGTGTATGAACGGTCGGCAGCACCGGCTTTTTGCGATGTGTTTGAAAAAGCGCCACTGACCAATCATGAAAGCTATCTCCCATGGCTGCTTGATGTCATTCAAAGACACGATGTCTCGATAGTCATCCCCGGTATCGAAGTGGATGTCGTTGCCTGGAACGAGCACCGCGCCACAATAGAACAAAGCGGAGCGCAGGTGCTGCTGAACGATGCGGACCTGATCCGCTTATGTGCCGACAAGTGGCTGTTCTATCAGAGTCTGGTAAAGAACAAATCGCCTTACGCGATCCCGACCAGCCTGGAATTCGATGAGGCTGCACAGCGATTCCCGCTGCTGCTGAAACCCAGAAAGGGCTCGGGCTCGAAAGGGATAGTCATCGTCAACGACATCGACGAACTCAAGCAGCATCTGGGCGGAGCAGGGCAGGGCATGATGATCCAGCCCGTGATCGGCACTGAAGAAGAGGAATACACGGCATCGGCGTTCTTCGATCGCGACAGCCGGCTTTGCGCTTTCCATACCCTCAAGCGGACGCTTTCCGAAGCCGGGTTCACTGAAACGGCCGAGACCGCCGAGCTGGATGGGGTGCAGGACGCACTGCTGCACTTCGGCAAGATATTCAAGCCGGTCGGCCCGACCAATTTCCAGTTCCGGGTGGATGGCGGCCAGTTGAGATTGCTGGAGATCAATCCGCGCATCTCATCCAGCACCTCGTTGCGCGCCGCCTTCGGTTATAACGAAAGCGCCATGAGTGTCGAATGGATGCTCGATGGCAAGGTTCCCGGCCAGCCGGTGCTGAAACAAGGTTATGCAGTCAGGTACACAGAGGATTTGATTTTCTATGATCGCACTCATCTCTGATATTCACGGCAATTACACCGCGCTGCGCGAAGTGCTGGCGCGTATCGATGGCATGGGCATCGATGAGATCTATTGCCTGGGCGATACGGCTGGATACTATTCCGAGATAAACGAATGCTGCGACGAGCTGCGCAAACGGAAGGTCAAATCGGTCATGGGGAATCACGACTGGTACATGGCCGCGCAGAGCTTCTGCCCCAGGTCGAACAGCGCCAATGACTGCCTGCAATATCAGAAACAAGTCATCACGGAAGAGAATCTGGCCTGGCTGCGCAGCCTGCCGGTCTATATGAATGTCGGCGACCTGCGCATGGTGCACGGCGGCTGGGGCGACCCCATCGATGAATATCTGAATCCTCGCGACGACTATTTCTCCAGGGTCGAAGGCACTTATTTCGCCACCGGACACACCCACAGACAGGTCATCGCCCAGTTCGGGGACAAGACCTACTGCAACCCCGGATCGGTCGGACAGCCCAGAGACAATGACCCACGAGCCGCCTTCGCCACGTTCGACGGCGGCAGCTTTGAACTTCATCGTGTCGAGTACGATACCAGCCGGGTCGCAGCGTTGATGGAGAAAGCCGGGTTCTCAGGTTATTACACCGATTGCCTGAAGACAGGGGCGAAGACGCTGGGGTGGGAGGCGGGGAAGGGTTGATTCAGCGGGTGCAGTTCCCGTAATCACCTGCCACCTGTCGTCTGTATCAGGCTCTCGCAAACCCCAACCGCTTCACTGCCCCCGCCAGTTCCTCCACCGAATTGTGCATCATCGAATCCAGTATCGACAGCACGCTGCCATCGCTCGCGCCGCTGCGCAGTTCATCCTGGTGCAGATCGGGTTGCAGGAAGTGCAGTTCTATCCCGGCCTCGCGGAACATCGCGGCATCGTAGAGTTCTTTTCCGCCCGGCGGGTTCACGTACACGCTAGCGCCTTCGCGGCGGCAGATGTCGAGGATGCGGTCTGCGCCTTTCAGTTCGCCTTTGGGATAGATGCTGCTGCTGGGGATGATGGTGGTTTTGATGGCTAGTGACTCGGCCACTTGGGTGATGCTGCGATGCAGTGCGGCGGAGAGGTCGCCGTTGGCTTGGGCCAGCCATTGCTCGAACAGTGGCAGCACGTTCGCTGAATGTGGTGCCTTGGCGTAGGCAGTGGCGAGGGTGCGTTGCAGGCGTTTTTTCCAGCCGTCGTCGGGGGCGATGTCGATGTCGCAGATGTACTTGTTCTGGCTGGCGCCTTGTAGTGGGACGGTGAGCCAGCTCGGTTCGCCGTTGATGGCGATGCGGTTGCGGTTGATCCAGCCGCGGTTGATGTAGTTGACGTCGTCGAGGATGACGAAGGTGTCGACGGCGGCCAGCAGTTGCCAGTAACCCAGATACGGAAAGAAGTAGGGCTGCATGATGGCCACTTTCTTTCCGGCGGGCATCGCAGCATTCACCATGATGGCGGTGCTATTTTGTGTCAGCCTGGATGCTGGCTTGCTGCATCTGCGCCACGTAGCGCTGCAGCAGCTTGGTGGTCTGCCCGTTCGGTCTGACGAACACGCAGCCGGCGCGGCGCTTGATATGGCCGTTGCGGTCGGTGATCTCGAAGGTGTTCTTCACTTCTATGGTCGCTTCCACCGTGCCGACGTCGGGTAGTTCGATCTCGCAGTTCTCATACTTCATGCCCGGTTGCAGTTCGATGCCGCTCGCTTCGCATACCAGTGCCACGCCGCCGATGCTGATGTCCATCACGGTGATCTCGTGCGTGATGTGCGCCTGGTCGGGCACGGGACGGATGACGCATTTGAGTGCGTGAGTCTCCGGGGCGACGAGACGGTAGTAGTCGCGCCGTTGCAGGCGCAGCAGTTTGCGCGGCAGCGCGAGCAGGAAAGCCGGGGAATCCTCGTAGCTGCCCAGCATGGCGCTGCTGGCGATGAACTGCACCTTGGCCTGGTTGTGGGTGCTGACGAAGACGATGCGGTTGCTGCGTTCGATATGGCGGTTGTCGAGCGGGTTGGAGGCGGCATCGATCCAGACGCCGTTCTCATCGGCGGCAAGGATCATGGTCAGCACCATGCTGTTGCCTTCGTTGTAATACAGGGCGACGCGCGATTTGCGCTGGGCGATGGTTGCGAGGATGGAGGCGATCTCCTTGGGATTGGTGATCAGGAACTCGTTTTCCTGGTCGCTGGAGAATAGCTCGATCTTTAGCGGGATCTCTTTGGTGCGCATGGGACAATCGTCAACGTGGTTTCACTTGTGACGATTGTAGCGGGTTTGCCTGCGCGGCAGTACCCGGAATTGGACCGGTTTCACCCCGTTCCAAACGGTATAGCCAGGCCAGCAACTCGGCCACGGCCAGATAGAGCTGGGGCGGGATATGCTGGTCCAGCTCCACCTGCATCAGCATACCGACCAGTTCTTCCGATTCATGCACATAGATGCCGTTCTGCCTGGCGCGCTCGATGATGGCCTTGGCGATCAGGCCGCGCCCGCTGGCGACGACCTTGGGGGCGGCATCGCCGTTGCGGTAGGCGAGGGCGACCGCCAGCTGGCGCTTATCGGGCAGGCTCATTTTGCGTGATCTGCGTCTGGGTGACGGGGATGCCGCGCTCGGTCAGCGCGGCGATCAATTGCGAACTGGCGTTGCCCAGTCGGGTGCGAGTCTGTTCGTCGGACACTTCGAGGCTGAGGTTCAGCGCATTGCCGTTGAAGCTGAGCCGGGCGGAGACGCCGCCCAGATTGGGCAGGTCCAGGCTGATCTGGGTGACCCACTGCCCCTCCTGCTCGCCGCTGGCATTGCGGTGCGGCGATTCCTCGCGCACCTCCCAGCGCATCTCCTGGCCCTGCCAGACCTGGCCCTGCCACAGCACCTGCCGCGTCTCCAGCGCGTTCATCTGCTGCTGCACCAGCGTTTGCAGATGTTCCGGGATAGCTGCCGTACCGGCAGGGCGCGGTTCGCTTCCCGTGAGGGGGTGCGGCATCGTGCCGATGGCTGTCTCAGCATTTCTGGCGTTAGCTCCAGCTGCTGCGGGATTCTGCGCCGTCAGGTTTTGCGCAAGCTGGTTCTGCGGTTCCAGCAGTAGTTGCGTGGTAGGGCGCGTACCGGAGATCCACTGCGCCTGGTGCGATTCGTAGAACAGGCCGCTGTGGCTCAGCGCATCGTGCAGCTTGCCGGCGAGTTGGGTGGTATCCGGCAGCGCCTGTGCGCCGGTCCACAGCGGCGAACTCTGGATGGGGCGCACATAGCTTCTTTCCAGCGGTTGCTGCGACAGTGACGAGAGCAGGCGCGCGGTGGCGCTGAGCGATTCTGGAGTGGAGACCGGGTTGGAGGAGGCGGCCAGAGTAAAGGTCAGGCGCGGTTGCAGCGAGGCGACTTGCAGGGTGATGGTGTCACCGGAGCGGATGAAGCTGGGCAGTTGCATCTGCAGCAACTGGTCGGCGACGCGGACATTGAACACGTTGGGTGCGACCTGCGCCTGCACCGTACCCTGCAGCTTCTGGCCCAGCTCGAATTGTTTGCCCGCGTTGGCGGCGTTCTTGTCCGGCGTCGCCGTGATCAGCGGCTTATCGTGGAGCGCGAGCGCCTTGAGCGTGGAGGTGAGGTTGGCGGGCAGCATGCATCGTGTTGCAGCCTAGTAGTTGGCGAGATAGGTCTGTTGCAGTTGCTGTTCGCTGCGCGTACTTTGCATGATGCGCTGCAATTGGCCCATCCATGTTTCGGTGCGGCTGCGGATGTCGGCGTCGTCGGCCAGCATCTTCTTGATGAGGGCGATCTTCTGCTGGCGCTCGCTCGGGTCGGCTGGGACGACGTCGCGCGGCTTCAGTTCTTCCACTTTGCGCTGGCATTCCTGCTCCAGCGAGATGAGTCTGTCCCATTCGCCTTCCGCAGCGGCATCGCGCATCTTGCCGGTGATGCTGGAAAGGCTTTGGTAGTCCTCGATGACCATGCTCATGGCTTACATCCTTCCGTAGACGAGAGCGGGTTGTTTGTTGTGGCTCTTCACGGGCTGCGCTGCCGCTGCCGGTGCGGTCACCGACTGGCGGATGCCGTCCCAGGCACCTTTCAGTTCACCGAGCAGGCGCGCCACTTCATCCAGCGCGGCAACATCGTCATTCACGTTGGCGATCAGCAGGCGGGTGCACATGTAGCTGTACAGCGCGTCCAGATTCTGCGCCAGTTCGCCGCCGACATTCTTGTCCAGGCTGGCCTGCAGTCCTTCGCCGATGATCATGATGGCTTTGGAGATGGAAGCGCCTTTGGCGGGAATATCCTTGCGCAGGATGCCGTTCCTGGCATTGGCGATCGCCAGCAGGGCGCCCTGAAACAGCATGGAAATCAGTTTGTGCGGATCGGCGGCGTGCACGCCCGACTCGATCTCGACGGCTGCGTAGGCTTTGGTGGCTGTAGTGGCGTTCATGATGTCGTCCCCTGGTTAGAGCTTGGCAAGTTGTTCGGTCAGGTAAGAACTGGTCTTGTTCAAACCAGCCAGTGTCACGTTCAGCTGGCTGTATTGCTGGCGATACATTTTCTCCAGACTCGCCATGCGTGTCTCCAGCGCAAGGCGCTGGTTGGAGAGGGATGTGAGCGTCTGGTTGAAGCTGGAAGTACGGTTGGCGAACGCGCCGTCGAAGGCGAGCGCGGCGCTCGACCAGGTGTCAAAACGGGTGCCGAAGCCGGTCGTGGAATTGAACAGGCTGGCGACATCGCTGAAATTGGTGGCCATCTTGCTGCTCAGCTTGGCGCTGTCCAGTTGCAGGGTACCGTCCGATTTCGAGCTGATACCCACTTCGAACAGATTGGCGAGCGTGCCGCCGCTGGTTGCGGTGGCGACGATCTCGCGCATCTCGGATTGCAGCGAACGCAGCGTGGTATCGCCTGACAGCGCCGAGCCGGACTTGTACGCGAAAGTGTTCTTCATCGACGTGTACAGGTCGTTGTAAGCGGTGACGAAGCTGCTCACTGCGGNNGGTGACGGCGGTGGTGTCGCGCTCCACGGTCAGCGTGGCGGTCGCCGGCGACTTGCTCAGCGTCAGGGTGACGCCGTCAATGACGTCGGACACGGTGTTGCTGGTCTTGCTGACGGCGATGCCATTGACGCTGAAAGTGGCGTTCTGCGCGGTCACTGTCTGTGCCAGATTCTGGGTGCCGGCCGGGTCATGCGCAATCAGGCCGCTGATCGCGGCGTTCGCGCCGTCGGTACTGATCTTGATGCTGTTGCTCACACCGCTGTTGTTTGAAGACAGCGCCAGACGGTAGGGGGTGCCGCTGCCATCGTTGACGATGGTGGCGGAGACGCCCATGTTGGCGGTGTTGATTGCGTCGCGGATGCCTTCCAGCGTGTTGTTGGTGCTGTCGATGGTGATATTGGCGGTGGTGCCGCCGGAAGCGAAGGAGGCGCCGGTGTAGATGCCGTTGGTCAGTGTGCCGCCGCTGATGGTGCCGAAATCAAAGGTAACCACGGTCGAAGTGCCGTCGCCGATGGCGGCGGTGCTGCTGACTTGCCCTGCGGCGACCAGTTTCTGCGACTGCGCCAGTGCGGTTACCGCCAGGGAATAGGTGCCGGCGACTGCGGTGCTGGCGGCGGTGGCGGTGACTACGCTGGTATCGGAAGAAGTCGCCTTGTAGGCGGACAGGCTGCTCGAACTTGAACTCCCCAGCGCCTGTGCGGAGGTCTGGAGCGTGGACATCTTGCTCTTGAGCAGGCTCAGTGCGCTGAGCTTCGCCTCGAAGCTGGTCTTTTTTGCATCCAGCCTGTCGATGGGAATGCGCTCAACGGACATCAGTCCCTTGACGATGGCATCGACGTCGATGCTGGAGCCCGAAGTTGCCGAGGAAACTGCCATGATGCGATCTCCCTCTTATGCCTGCTGTTTCAACAGCATGCCTTGCTGGAACTCGTCAATACTGCGCGCGATGGCCAGCACGGCCTCTGACGGATATTGCATGAGCGTATCGCCCGTATCCTTGTCGGTCAGCCGGATCACCTGCTTCCGGGTGGTCTCATCCACGCTGATGCTCAGCTCAAGGTTCTTGTTGCTGCGCTGCAGGGCGGAATTGATCTTGCCGACTTCGCTTTCCAGTTGCGCGGGCGTGGGCTGTTGCACCGCCGCCGCCGCCGGTTTGACCTCGGCACGCGCTTCCTGCACATGCACCGGAACGCTGACAGGCCCGCCATTGCTGGCGAGCCCGGCAGGCGCTGGGGCCTGTGTCATGCTACTTGTGTTCTGGATGAGCATTTTGCCTCTCCTTAATCATCAACCCCAGCCGTTTTGGCGGCTGGGGGTACTACGCTACTTTTAACGCAGCAAGGTCAGGACGTTGTTCGGGATCTGGTTGGCTTGTGCCAACATCGCCGTACCTGCCTGTTGCAGAATCATATTGCGGGTCATGGTTGTGGTTTCGATCGCATAGTCGGTATCCATCACTCGGCTATAAGCGGCCGCGGTATTCACCGACTGTGTCTGCAGGTTGTTAATGGCAGACTGGAAGGTCGCCATATCCGCACCGTAAGTTGCACGGGCTGTGGTCACTGCGGTGATGTTTGCATCGATCGAGGAAATCGCCAGACCTGCGCCCAGTGTGGCTACAGTGCCCACGCCGGTTACAGTTGCACCGTTGGAGTTAACCACCACGGCACCGGTTGCTGTCGCCAAACCCAAGATACGGGTGTTCTCTGCGACCAGCGCGGTTGTTTCCGCACCTGAGGCTGTACCGCCCAACTGAACCGCGATTTCGCGCATGCGCTGCAGGTTCTCATAAATCTGTTGGTGATAACCGTCGTTGATCTGTGCGGTCGAAATACCGTCGTTTGCGTTGCGGGCAGCTTGAGCCGCGCCACGCATTGTGCTTTCGTAGCCGCTGGCTGTCACCATGCCGGTGGCGTCGTCCTTGGCGGTGTTGATGCGTACGCCGGAAGACAGGCGTGCCATGGCAGTTTGCAGGGCCAGGTTGGATTTATTCAGGGCTGCTCCACCGAACAGGGCCGAGACGTTTGTGTTGATGACTTGTGCCATTTTAGTTCTCCTTAAGCTTCGTTCACATTCGCGACTTGTGGTCGCTTACTTTGGTTGCCGTTTCATGAAGCTTAGCAACCGCCGTTGAACCAGTTATCGGAGCTTTGCGGGAAAACTTTAGCGCTGGATGAAAATTGAGCAGGACGAAAACACATCATTCTGACGCCACCACCCGGTTTTTGCCGGTCTGTTTGGCCTTGTACATGGCCTTGTCGGCACGGCCGACGAGGTCGTCGGCATCTTCTTCGGCACCGCGCAGGGCGACTCCGGCGCTGAAGGTGACCAGGACACGTTCGTTGTTGTGCAGAAAGAACTTCTTGGTCAGATCGCGTTGCAGGCGCTGCATCGCTTCGACCGCCGCGTTCAGATCGGTGTCCGGCAGGACGATGAGGAACTCCTCACCGCCGTAGCGACCTACTGTATCGGCAGGACGCAGGGTTTCTTTAATCACTTTTGTGAGGTGTTTGAGGGCGAGGTCGCCGGCCTGGTGGCCGAGCGAGTCGTTCAGGTGTTTGAAGTTGTCGATGTCGAGCAGGGCGACGCTGACCGGGGCCTGGCTGCGGTCAGCACGCTTCAGTTCCTTGTCGATGGCTTCATCCAGTCCGCGCCGGTTGAGGGCGCCGGTGAGCTGGTCTTCGCGCACCAGTTCGCTGACTTCTTCCAGTTCATGCTCCAGTTCGCGGATGCGCGCTTCGGCGGCATCGGCTTCCTTCTTGTGCAGCAGCAGTTCCTCGTGCGAACGCAAGGCGCTGGCCTGAATGACACGTGTGTCCTGCATCACGTCCTTGAGGATGTGGCCGAGTTCGGCGATGTTGTCGGCCTTGCCGATCTTCTGGCTGTAGCCCTCGATCTTGTTGTGGTATTCGCCGGTGCTGGCGGTCAGTTCGCCGAGACGGTCGATAAAGGTGGTCATCAGGCTCTTCAGGGTCGCTTTGGCATCGGTCAGGCTCTGCTTGAGCGTGCCCTGTTTGATCACGGCATCGCGCAGGCTGCGCTCGGCGTCGGCGATGGCGCGCCGGTCCAGCGGCTTGGTGACGATCTCCTGCAGCGCGGCAATCTGGCCGTGCAGCCATTTGTCGTCTTCCACCATCTCGCTGACGTTCTCGATCAGCAGGCGGAGCAGGCGCACCAGACCTTCCTGTATCTTGGCCTTGTCGCCGCCGCGCAGTTCCAGTTTCAGCCAGAACTGGCGCAATTGCTTGGCGAGGTCGTTGAGGCGGTCGTTGTTGTCGGTGGCGCGGACCAGTGCCAGCAGGGTCTGTATCTCGCCGCCCAGTTCAGGCTGGTCGGAAAGGGTGTTTTCCAGCGTCTGCGCCAGCAGTTCGCGCAACTGGTTCAGCATCTCGCGGTTGTCGGCGGTCGGGGTTTCCGCGCCAGCGACCGGTACGGCGGTGCCGGCGCTGCGGGCTGGCACTGCCGGCGCGATCGCGGTGACCATATCCCCGGGATTTTCGACGGTGGGTGCGGTGGACCAGGAGCGCATCAGGTTCTGCAGCTTGCCAAACAGTACCTCGGGATCGTTGGCGAAGCGGCTCAGCACGGTTTCCACGCCCTCTTTCTTGCGCGTGACGGTGATGCCCTTGTGCTGGATCTCCAGTTGGCGCAGCAGGTCGCGGATCAACTCAGACCAGGCCGGAACGAGTTTGCCTTTGCTGGTCGTCGCGCCGGTGTCTTCCGCACCGCCTTCGCCGCCGATCTCGTGGTACATCTGGGCATAGTTCTCCGGCGTCGGGGCGAGTTTGCGCGAGGCGAGCGCGATCAGGGTTTCGCGGGCGATGTCCGAAGGATTCTTGGTTTTGTTCATGGGCGGATGTTACAGGGTGAGTTCATGCTGGGCATTATCCGGTTGCGCTGCGTTCATCAAGCGGTGAATAGCGACAGTTTATCGCCCCAATTTCGGCGCGTCATTCGATCAGGTGGTTGCTGATGGCGTAATGGATCGCTTCGGCGTTGTTCTTCAGCTTCATCTTCTCCAGCAGGCGCGAGCGGTACACGCTGACCGTCTTCGGGCTGAGCGACATGATGTCCGCCATCTCGCTGAGTTTTTTGCCCGATGCCATCAGGCACAGGGTCTGGTATTCGCGGTTGGAGAGGGTCTGGTGCAGCAACTCCTGGTAACCCTGCGACAGGCCATTGGCCAGTTGCTCGGCCAGTTCGGTGCTGATGTATTTCTTGCCACTGGCGACCTGGCGGATGGCGGTGACCAGCTGTACCGGGGCGCTCTGCTTGTTGAGGTAACCGGCGGCGCCGGATTTCATGGAGCGCAGCGCGTATTGCTCTTCCGGATGCATGCTGAGCATCAGTACCGGCAGTTGCGGGTGGTTCGCCTTGATCTGTTTGAGCACGTCGATGCCGTGCTTGTCCGGCATGCTGATATCGAGCAGCACCACGTCGAAGGCCGACTCGTCCACCATGCGAATGGCCTGCATGCCGTTCTCTGCCTCGCCGGTCATGCGCATGTCGTCGGTGTCATCCAGCAGCTGCTTGAGGCCCTTGCGGATGAGTGCGTGATCGTCGGCTATCAGTACTTTGATCATTCGGTATCGTTCTCAGAACAGGTTCTGTTGTGCCAGCAGGTCTTCCGAATCGGGTCGTCCGGCTTCGCGCGGGATGAACACGCGCACCCGGGTCCCCTTGCCCGGGAGGCCGTCTATGGTGACCCTGCCGCCGAAGTATTCTACCCGTTCGCGGATGCCGCGTAAGCCGAAAGAACGTGGTTTGGTGCGGTCGTTCGCGCTGATGCCGCGCCCGTTGTCGCGTACTGCAAGTTCGAGGATGCCGTCGAGGTCTTGTATCCGCACTTCGACTTCGCTGGCCTGGGAGTGTTTGGTGATATTGGCCAGTGTCTCCTGGAAGATGCGGAACATGGCGATGGAGATGTCCGGCGGGACCTCGGCGATCTCCGCTCCGTGCTCGACGATGCAGGAGATGCCGGTGCGCTGTTCGAATTCATCCGCTTCCATCTCTATCGCAGCGATGACGCCGAAAGTGTCCAGCACACTGGGGCGCAGGCTGCGCGAGATGTTGCCCGCGGCCGTGGTGCATTTGTCCACCAGCGCTTCGATGTTCCTGGCCTTTTCCTGGAGTACGGGGTGGTCGGCGAGACGTCCGGCCAGCCAGGCGATATCCAGCTTGATGGCGGTGAGCGTGCTGCCCATGTCGTCATGCACTTCGCGCGCGATGGCGATGCGCTCTTGTTCGCGCACGTCCTGGATATGCGAGGAGAGCTCCTGCAACTGCACCTTGGAATGTTTGATCTCGAGTTCGGCCAGCTTGCTCTGCGTGATGTTGAAAATGATGCCTTCCCATTGCACGCCCTGTTCGGTGCGGCGCGGGCTGCAGCGCAGGTTGATCCACTTGGTCTGGTTGTCGGGCATGGTGAGGATGCGCCCCTCCCAGTTCCAGAACGAAAGCTCTCTGGCAGAGGCATGCATGCTCAACTGGTAGGAGGCGAAATCCTCCGGGTGCAGCAGTGCCTCGAACAGCGAGGCAACATGGGTGAGGTCCTGCGGGGTGATGCCGAGCAGCGACTGGCAGCCCTCGCTGACGTAGGGGAAGTTTACGCCGCCGTCGTCGTGCAGCAGCATCTGGTAAGCCATGCCCGGCAGGTCGGCGATGAAGGCGTGCAGCCGTGTCTGGTTCTCCTGCAGCGCGAGTTGCGCGGCGCGGTGTTCCTGGCGGATACGTGCTTCCCGCAGGTTGTGCTCGATGGCCGGGGAGAGACGGTTCAGGCTGCCCTTGAAGATATAGTCGTCCGCGCCATGGTGCATGGCATGGATGATGGTCTCTTCGCGCAGGTCGTGGGAAAGGAACAGGAACGGGATGTCGACGCCACTTTGCTGCATCAGTTCGAGCGCGGGCAGGCCGCCGAAGCCGGGAGGGTCGTAGCTGCACAGCACCACATCGAACTGATTTGCGGACAGCGCGGTTCTCATTGCTTTGGCGCTATCCACTCTCCGGTGCTTGAGCTCATAACCGGCCAGGGTCAGTTTGCTCAAGGTATGCTGCGCATCAGCATTCGAAGACTCGACCAGCAATACGCTAAGTTTCTTGGCAGTCATTCTGGTTTTCCGTACTTATTTTTCGGATTATATGCGCCGTTGCCGTCCCGCACTAGGCGGGAGTTTGCGGTAGAATGCCGGCCGTCACTGAAACTTTTTCATCATGCCTTCCGCCAGCAACGCCATCACGCCAGAGCGTCTGATCCGACCAGAGATACTGGCGCTGCATGCCTATCATGTTCCCCCTGCCGCCGGCATGGTCAAGCTCGACGCGATGGAGAACCCCCACCTGCTGCCGCAAAGTCTGCGCGACGAGATCGCGCGGCTGGTGGCGGACGCTGCCATCAACCGTTATCCCGATGCCGCCGCGCAGCAACTCAAGGCCGCGATCGCCCGCGTGAGCGGGCTGCCGGCCGGCATGGAAGTCCTGCTCGGCAACGGTTCCGACGAGATCATCCAGTTGCTGGCGCTGGCCGTTGCCAGGCCGGACGCGGTGCTGCTGAGCGTCGAGCCCTCGTTCGTCATGTACCGGATGATCGCCACCTTTGTCGGCATGCGCTATGTCGGCGTGCCGCTGGACAAGGATTTCTCGATCGACCTGCAGGCGATGCTGGAAACGATCAAGCGCGAACAACCCGCGCTGATCTTACTGGCCTATCCCAACAATCCGACCGGTAATCTGTTCGATTCTTACTCGCTCAAGAAGATCATCGAGGCCGCTCCCGGGTTGGTGGTGGTGGACGAGGCCTATTACGCCTTCGCCCGCGACAGCTTCATCCCGCATCTGGCGCACTACGATAATCTGCTGGTGATGCGCACCTTCTCCAAGCTGGGCATGGCTGGCCTGCGGCTTGGCTTCCTGGCCGGTTCGGCAGCCTGGTTGAGCCAGTTGGAAAAGCTGCGCTTACCGTATAATGTGGGCGTGCTGCCGCAGCTGGTTGCGGCGAAGCTGCTGGAACACCACGATGTGTTGCTGGCGCAGGCCGAAAGCATCCGGCAGGAACGGGCAAGGATGCTGGCGGCGCTGAACTCGGTCGTCGGGGTGCGCACGTATTCCAGCGAAGCCAACTTCATCCTGTTCCGCGTGGCCAAAGCCGCGCAGATATTCGAGGGGCTGAAACAGCGCGGGGTGCTGATCAAGAACCTCGACGGCGGACATCCGGCATTGGCCGATTGCCTGCGCGTCACGGTGGGGACGAAGCAGGAAAATGCACAGTTCCTGTCCGCATTGCAGGACACCATTAACCAACTCGCATAAGGCGAACCATGCGCAGCGCAAAAGTCAGTCGCAATACCCTCGAGACCAAGATCAGCGTCGAGCTGAACTTGGATGGCACGGGCAAGGTCAAGCTGGATACCGGCCTGCCTTTCCTCGAGCACATGCTGGACCAGATAGCGCGTCACGGTTTGCTCGATCTGGACATCAATGCCAAGGGTGATCTGCACATCGATGCACACCACACCGTGGAAGACATCGGCATCACATTGGGACAGGCGTTCACCCAGGCCATCGGAGACAAGAAGGGGCTGCGCCGCTACGGCCACGCCTACGTGCCGCTGGACGAGGCGCTGTCGCGCGTGGTGTTGGACATCTCCGGGCGTCCGGGGCTGGTGTTCAATGCCGAGTTCGTGCGCTCCAACGTGGGCGAGTTCGAAGTCGACCTCATTCGCGAATTCTTCCAGGGCTTCGTCAATCACGCTCTGGTGACGCTGCACATCGACAATCTGGCTGGCGACAACGCCCACCACCAGGCCGAGACCATCTTCAAGGCATTCGGTCGCGCCCTGCGCGTCGCGCTGGAGCTGGATCCGCGCATGGCCGGTGTCATGCCTTCCACCAAGGGAACGTTATAACGTCTCATCATGGTTGATATCGCAGTCGTTGATTACGGTATGGGCAATTTGCGCTCGGTGCAGCAGGCCGTGCGCAAGGTCGCGCCGGGCGCAAACATCATCGTGACGGGCGAGCCCGACGTGATCGCCTCTGCCGCGAGGGTGGTATTCCCCGGCCAAGGGGCTGCACCCGACTGCATGCGCGAGATCCGCGCCCGCCACCTCGACCGGGTAATCGCCGGTGTTGTCAGCGAGGGTAAACCCTTCCTGGGTATCTGCATGGGGCTGCAAGTGCTGTTCGAGCACAGCGAGGAGGGCGATACGCCATGTCTCGGTCTGTTTCAGGGGCCGGTCAAACGCTTCGCCTCCGGTCTGCACGATGCGCAAGGCAACAAATTAAAGGTGCCGCACATGGGCTGGAACCAGGTGCATCACGGCGACCATCCTCTCTGGGCAGGCATCGCCCAGGACGCGCGCTTCTACTTCGTGCACAGCTACCACGTGCAACCAAGCGATACGGCTCTGGTGCAGGCCACCAGCGACTACCCGCAGCCCTTTGTCTGTGCGGCGGCGCGTGATAACTTGTTCGCTGTTCAGTTCCACCCGGAAAAGAGTGCGGCAGCCGGTTTACAGCTGCTGCAAAATTTCATCAACTGGAATCCTGCCTGACACCCAAATCATGGATACTAAAACGCTGATCATTCCCGCCATCGATCTGAAAGACGGCCAATGCGTGCGCCTGCGCCAGGGCGTGATGGAGGGCGCGACCGTGTTCTCCGACGACCCGGCCGCGATGGCCAAACACTGGCTGGCACAGGGCGCACGCCGTCTGCACCTGGTCGATCTGAACGGTGCCTTTGCCGGCAAACCCAAGAACGAAGCCGCCGTGAAGAGCATCATCGAGGCGGTCGGTAGCGATATCCCGGTGCAACTGGGCGGCGGTATCCGCGATCTGGAGACCATCGAGCGCTATCTCGACCTGGGCATCTCTTACGTCATCATCGGCACCGCTGCGGTGAAAGTGCCCGGCTTCCTGCACGAAGCCTGTGACGCGTTCCCCGGCCACATCATGGTCGGTCTGGATGCCAAAGGCGGCAAGGTGGCGGTGGACGGCTGGTCGAAGCTCACCGGGCACGATGTCGCCGATCTGGCGCAGCGTTTCGAGGGCTACGGCGTGGAAGCGATCATCTACACCGACATCGGCCGCGACGGCATGATGAGCGGCGTGAACATCGAAGCGACTGTCGATCTGGCGCGGCCATTGCATGTGCCGGTCATCGCCAGCGGCGGCATCACCAATCTGGATGATGTGCGCGCGCTGTGCGCTGTGCGCTCCGAGGGCATCACCGGTGCGATCACCGGTCGTGCCATCTACGAAGGCACGCTGGACTTCAGGGCCGCGCAAGCCCTGGCCGACGAACTCTCTCCAAAACTCTGATGCTGGCCAAGCGCATCATTCCCTGTCTTGATGTCACCGCGGGCCGGGTGGTCAAGGGCGTCAGCTTCGTCGAGCTGCGCGATGCGGGCGATCCCGTGGAGATCGCCAAGCGCTATGACGATCAGGGTGCGGACGAACTTACCTTCCTCGACATCACCGCCAGCTCCGATGACAGGGGCATCATCTTTCGCATCATCGAAAAAGTGGCCGAGCAGGTGTTCATCCCGCTGACGGTGGGCGGCGGCGTGCGCGAGGTGGGCGATGTGCGCAATCTGCTCAATGCGGGCGCAGACAAGGTGAGCATCAACACTTCCGCTGTGGTCAATCCGCAACTGGTGGCCGATGCCTCGGCGCGCTACGGTTCGCAATGCATCGTGGTCGCTATCGACGCCAAGCAGGTCGCAGCGGGCAAATGGGAGGTGTTCACCCACGGCGGCCGCAAGGCCACCGGGCTGGACGCGGTGGAATGGGCAAAGAAGATGCAAAGCTTGGGTGCGGGCGAGATCCTGCTGACCAGCATGGATCAGGACGGCCAGAAAAAAGGTTTCGACCTCGCGCTCACGCGCGCGGTGACCGATGCGCTGGAGATCCCGGTGATCGCCAGCGGCGGCGTGGGCAACCTGCAACACCTTGCCGACGGCGTGAAGCTGGGCGGAGCGGATGCGGTGCTGGCGGCCAGTATCTTCCATTTCGGCGAATACACGGTGCAGCAGGCCAAGGAACACATGGCAAAGCAGGGTATCGAGGTGCGACTGTGAGCGATGCCTGGTTGAACAAGGTGAATTGGTCGGCAGACGGCCTTGTTCCCGCTATCGCGCAGGACGCGGCGACCGGGCGTGTGCTGATGGTGGCGTGGATGGATCGTGAGGCGCTCAAGCGCACCGTGGAGACCGGCGAGGCGATATACTGGTCGCGTTCGCGCAAGAAGCTGTGGCACAAGGGCGAGGAGTCCGGCCACACGCAGAAGGTCAAAGAGATACGCATAGACTGTGATGCCGATGTGGTCCTGCTGCAAGTGGAGCAGAGCGGCGGCATTGCCTGCCATACCGGACGGGAGAGTTGCTTTTACAGCAAGCTCGAGAACGGCGAGTGGGTGGCAATCGATGCGGTGTTGAAGAACCCGGATGAGATATACAAGAAATGAGCAACGACATTCTGCAACGACTGACCGAGACACTGGAGACGCGCAAGGGCGCGGCACCGGAGTCGTCCTATGTCGCAAAACTTTTCAGCAAGGGCGATGACGCCATCCTGAAGAAGGTGATTGAAGAAGCGGGCGAGGTTCTGCTGGCAGCCAAGGATGCGGATAAACAACATTTGGTATACGAAGTTGCCGATCTGTGGTTCCACAGCATGGTGTTGCTGGCGCACAAAGGGCTGAGTGCAGACGATGTGCTGAACGAGTTGGCGCGCCGCGAAGGCGTGTCCGGCATCACCGAGAAAGCGAGCCGGAAATGAGCAACGACTGCCTCTTCTGCAAGATAGTCCGCGGCGAGATCCCGTGCAAAAAAGTGTACGAGGATGCCGAAGTGCTGGCATTCCACGACATCAATCCAGTCGCGCCGGTACATTTCATGCTGGTACCGAAGTTGCATCTGGTTTCCCTGCTGGAAGCCGGGGAGGCACATGCGGCCCTGCTCGGCAGGATGATGTTGCTGGCGCCGAAGCTGGCGCGCGAGCAGGGGCTGGAAAACGGTTTCCGCACCGTCATCAACAGCGGCAAAGGCGGCGGGCAGGAAGTGTTTCATCTGCATATTCATGTCATCGGCGGCGGCAACATCCCGCCGATGGTCAAACGCAACTAAACGAGGAGAGCAAAATGGGTTCATTCAGTATCTGGCATTGGTTGATCGTATTGTTGGTCGTGGTGCTGATCTTCGGCACCAAGAAGTTGCGCAATATCGGCAGCGACCTTGGCGGTGCAGTGAAGGGCTTCAAGGAAGGCATGAAGAGCGAGGACGACACGTCGAAGCCGCAAGACCCCAAGGTCATCGAGGGCGAAGCCAGAGAAAAAGACAAGACGCACTAGCATCGGACAGACGTAACTTATGTTCGATATCGCATTCTCCGAACTGGTGGTGGTCGCGCTGGTGGCGCTCATCGTCGTCGGTCCGGAACGGTTGCCAAAACTGGCACGCACAGCGGGGCATCTGTGGAGTCGCGTGCAGCGTTATGTGAACAACGTCAAGAACGACATCAACAGCGATCTGGCGCTGGAAGAGGCGCGCAAGCTCAAGAGCGACCTCCAACAGCAGGCGCTCGAGATCGAACAGTCGGTGCAGGAGAAGAGCCGTGCTTTGGAACAGCAAGCCACCCAGATCGAACGCGAGTTCGAGGCGGATGGTCTGACGCTGGAGCAGCATATCCTGCAGGCGCGCTACAAGAAGCCCGATGCCGCGGCTGAACCCACAGCTGAACCTGCGGCACCTCCAACACCTCCCGAAGACCCGCCCAAATGAGCACCACCGAAACCTTCATCGCGCACCTGATCGAGTTGCGTTCGCGGCTGATGAACGTCGTCATCGCGTTGTTGGTGGTGTTCGTCTGTCTGTTCCCGTGGGCTTCGGATCTCTACGCCCTGCTGGCACAGCCGATGCTGGCCAAGCTGCCGCAGGGCGGCCAGATGATCGCCACCGACGTGACCACGCCGTTCTTCGTACCGCTCAAGGTCACGCTGATGACGGCTTTCCTGATCGCATTGCCCTATGTTCTGTTCCAGGGCTGGAGCTTTGTCGCACCGGGCCTGTATGCGCACGAGAAGAAACTGGTGCTGCCGCTCATCGTTGCCAGCACGCTTCTGTTCTTTTGCGGCATGGCCTTCGCCTATTTCGTGGTGTTTCCGGTGGTGTTCGGCTTCATCGTCGCTGCTGCGCCGGAAGGCGTGGCCGTGATGACCGATATCGACAAATATCTGAGCTTCGTGCTCGGCATGTTCGTGGCTTTCGGTCTGGCCTTTCAGGTGCCGGTGGTCGTGGTGGTGCTGGTGAGGATGGGGATGGTGTCGGTGGCGAAGCTGCGCGAGATCCGTTCTTACGTCATCGTCGGCGCCTTTGTGGCCGGCGCGATCTTCACACCACCCGACGTGGTCTCGCAGTTCATGCTGGCGATCCCGCTATGGCTTCTCTACGAAGCCGGGATCGTGGTGTCCAGTTGGTGGGTGGCTCCGCCGCCCCCTGCCGAATAGAACCTATCGCGGCAGCACTTATTCCTGTGGTTTTGGCTTCGGTCGTTTGCCGACCTTGACCTGGATGGCGACCTCGGACTGATTCCGCATCAGCTTGAGCAGGGCCACTTTGCCGGGCGGCAGTGCCGAGATGGTCTCCAGCATGGTGGTTGAATCGGCCATCGCTTTGCCGTCGATGCTGACCAGGATATCCCCCGCCTTGATACCGGATTTGTCCGCCGGGCTGCCGCGCACCACTTCCGCGATTAGCACACCCTGCGTGTCTTTCAGCTTGAACGACTCAGCCAGTTCCGGCGTGAGTTCCTGCACCGCGATCCCCACCCAGCCGCGCGTCACCGAACCGCTCTGGATGATCTGTTCCATCACCTTTTTTGCTGTGCTGGTGGGGATGGCGAAGCCGATACCGAGTGATCCGCCATTGGGCGAATAGATCGCGCTGTTGATGCCGAGCAGGTTACCCTCGATATCCACCAGCGCACCGCCCGAATTGCCGGGGTTGATCGCCGCATCGGTCTGAATGAAGTTCTCGAAGGTGCTGAGCCCGAGGTGGTTGCGCTTCAATGCGCTGACGATGCCCATGGTGACGGTCTGGCCGACGCCGAAGGGGTTGCCGATGGCCAGTACGATGTCGCCGACATGCGCCTGATCGGACTGCCCGAAAGTGATGGCGGGCAGATTGCTGCCGATATCCACTTTGATCACGGCAAGGTCGGTATCAGGGTCGGTGCCGACGATGTGTCCTTTGGCCGTGCGCCCGTCGGCGAAGGCGACTTCGATCTCGTCGGCTGTCTCGACCACGTGATGGTTGGTCAGGATATAGCCGTCATGACTGACGATGACGCCGGAGCCCAGGCTGGAGCTCTGTTGCGGGGCATTGTCGTCGAATTCGTCGCCGAAGAAGAAGCGGAAGCGCGGGTCATCCATGAAAGGGGCTGCGGGTGTCTTGACCTCGCTGCTGGTGAAGATGTTGACCACGGCAGGCATCACTTTCTGCGCGGCACGGCTGAAACCCACCGCGGGCAGGTCGCCGCCGTCGCCGGTCGCGCTCTCGTACAGCGTCACCACGCCGCTGCGTGCCGCGTTGGGCAGCAGCGAGGGCCGTAGCGTATGGATGACGAACAGCATCGCGAGGCCGACTGTGGTAGCTTGGGCGAACAAAAGCCAGAATTTGCGCATGTTATGATTTTAAACCGCTTAATTTAGGGACGAACCCGATGCGATTGAACGAATTGCGCGATTATATCGAAAGCGAGCTGGCGGTCAGCCGATTTCGTGACTATTGCCCGAACGGCGTGCAAGTCGAAGGCAGGGCGGAAGTTCGCCGCATCGCAACGGGCGTCACCGCCTCGCAAGCTGTGCTGGAAGCGGCGACTGCCTGGGGCGCGGACGCCATCCTGGTCCATCACGGCTATTTCTGGCGCAGCGAAGATGCCGCCATCACCGGGATCAAGAAACGCCGCGTCGCCCACCTGCTGAAACACGACGTCAGTCTGCTGGCTTATCACCTGCCGCTGGATGCGCATCCCGAACTGGGCAACAACGCACAGCTTGGCGAACGGCTGGGTTTTATCGAAAAAGGACGCTTCGGCGAGCAGGATATCGCCATGCACGGCGTGCTGGCCCAGCCGCAGACGCTGCAACAACTCACCCGCCATATCCAGCACACTCTGCGGCGCGAACCGCAGGTCATCGGCCACGCCAATCCCAATATCGCCCGTATCGCCTGGTGCAGCGGCGCGGCGCAGGGTTATTTCGAACAGGCGGTGGCGCTGGGGGTGGATGCTTTTTTGACCGGCGAGATATCAGAGCAGAACGTGCATGTCGCGCAGGAGACTGGTATCGTTTTCATCGCCGCCGGACATCATGCCACTGAGCGCTTCGGTGTGCAGGCACTGGGCGAACACCTTGCCGCGCGCTTCGGTCTGGAACACCGCTTCTTCGATCAGGATATCCCGGTCTAGCGACTCAGTTGCGCGCGTGGGAGAGCGAGAAGTCTTCCACACCTTGCAGGGTGCTCAAACCGCTGGCTAGTTCGTTCATGGGGGCACCGCTGTTCTTGCTCAGAGCGATGGCGACGAAGTGCCATTCCAACTTTTCGTTGCTTGAGCGTATGGAAAAGGAGCCGGTGGCCACCTCGTAGCCGTGGGAATAAACCACTTCGCGCAGGGTATTCTCCTGCGGCACGAAGTTCTTTTCGAACTCAAGCGTGATGGCGATGGCCGGACGCGAGGGCAGCCAGTTTTCCAGCTTGGATATCCACATCATGCTCATGGCCGAGAGGAAGGTGAGCAATATCGCTGCGCCGTAAAAGCCGACGCCGACCATGATGCCGATGGCCGAGCAGGTCCAGATGGAAGCGGCGGTAGTGAGGCCGCTGATGTTGAGACCATCGCGCATGATGACGCCCGCGCCGAGGAAGCCGATCCCCGTGACGATGCCCTGGATGATGCGGGTCGGGTCGCCTGCGAGATAGGAGTTCACCTGACCGCCGAACCAGAGGGAGGGGTAACCCGCGATCACCGTGAGTGCGGCGGCGGCCATGCAAACCAAGCCGTAGGTGCGCATCCCGGCGGCTCGGCCATGATAGGAGCGTTCATAACCAACAATCAGGCCCAAAGCGAGTGCGCCGAGCAGGTTGAGAAACACGATTACGTTGATTGCCACTTCCTGAGCCGACCAATATGTCGCCAGATGTTCAAATGACAGCGTATCCATTCGTGCTCTCCCTTTTTATATTTGGTCATGAGTGTACAAGAATCGGACGTGGATTACTGCCTGGAGGCTCCGTACTCCCTGCCGCGTATTTGTGGGGGCAGGCCGGTTTGACCTGGTTTGGCGGCCAGAGGGGTATAACCGACTTGTTCGGCAGGGCATTCCCCAAAACCACACTGGCTGTGCTTGCGGCAGCTTGGGTTACTGGGTAATATTAGAGGTTGTTAATGGTTGCGGTGAGAGCTTTTACGGGGCGGTTTGCCTGGGCGATGAGGCTGGCCCGGTTCCCGTAACAACCAGTGGCGTGCGTAACGATATTTCGATCAGTCCGAATCCTTGGTTCTGGCTGGGAATAATGCGATTTTTCTTTAAGAAGGGATGAGAGTTATGACAGACAATGTTGATCGCAGCAAGCGGCGACTATTACTCGCCGCGACCTCGGCGGCGGGCGGTGTAGCCGCAGCAGGGATGGCAACGCCATTCGTGCTGAGCTTTATGCCCAGCGAGCGCGCCAAGGCGGCCGGTGCACCGGTCGAGGTGGATATCAGCGCTATCGAGCCGGGAACGATGAAGGTCGTCGAATGGCAGGGCAAGCCGGTCTGGATCGTGCGCCGCACCCAGGAGATGCTGGATCTGCTGGCCAAGCACGACGGCGACCTGACCGACCCCGCCGGTAACATTCCCCAGCAACCCGATTACTGCAATAACCCTAACCGTTCCATCAAACCCGAGATCTTCGTTGTGATCGGCATCTGCACCCATCTGGGCTGCTCGCCGAGCTACCGTCCGGAAGTGGCACCTGCCGATCTGGGCGCCGACTGGGGTGGTGGTTGGTTCTGCCCGTGCCACGGTTCGCGTTTCGATCTGTCCGCACGCGTCTACAAGGGTTCGCCCGCACCGACCAACCTGATCGTCCCCCCGCACCAGTATCTCAGCGACACTACGCTGCTGATCGGTGATGACAAGAAAATGGGAGCTGCATAATGAAATATTTGAAAAACCTGCTGGGTTGGGTCGATGAGCGCTTTCCGCTGATTGAAACCTGGGAATTCCACCTTTCCAAGTATTACGCGCCGAAGAACTTCAACTTCTGGTACTTCTTCGGTTCCTTGGCGTTGCTGGTGCTGGTCATCCAGATCGTCAGCGGCATCTTCCTGACCATGAGCTACAAGCCGGACGCGCTGATCGCTTTTGCCTCGGTCGAGTACATCATGCGTGATGTGCAGTCGGGCTGGCTGATCCGCTACATCCACTCCACCGGCGCTTCGATGTTCTTCATCGTGGTCTACCTGCATATGTTCCGCGGCATGATCTACGGTTCCTATCGCAAGCCGCGCGAGCTGCTGTGGATCATCGGGGTGGTGATCTATCTGGCGCTGATGGCCGAAGCCTTCATGGGCTACCTGTTGCCATGGGGCCAGATGTCGTTCTGGGGTGCACAGGTGATCGTCAACCTGTTCTCTTCCGTGCCTTTCGTAGGCAACGAACTGTCCGTGCTGATCCGCGGCGACTTTGTGATCTCGGATGCGACCCTGAACCGCTTCTTCGCTTTGCACGTGATCGCGATCCCGTTGCTGCTGGCCGGTATCGTGTTCGTGCACTTGGTTGCTTTGCATGCGGTCGGTTCCAACAACCCCGACGGTATCGAGATCAAAAAGAACAAGGACGCCAATGGCATCCCGCTGGATGGCATCCCCTTCTTCCCGTTCATCGTGGTGAAGGATATCGTGGCCGTGGTGCTGTTCCTGATCGTGTTCTGCGCGATCGTGTTCTTCGCGCCGGACATGGGCGGTTACTTCATCGAAGCCAATAACTTCGTGCCGGCCAACCCGATGCAGACTCCGGCACATATTGCACCGGTCTGGTACTTCACTCCCTACTACGCCATCCTGCGTGCAGTACCGCCGATGTTTGGTTCGCAGTTCCCGGGCGTGATCGCGATGGGCGTTGCTGCTATTGCCGTCGTGTTCCTGCCCTGGCTGGATCGCGGTCCGGTCAAGTCGATCCGTTATCGCGGGCCGATCTACAAGGCATTCATGGCCTCGTTCGTGGTCAGCTTCATCGGTCTGGGCTATCTGGGTCTGATGCCGGTAACACCAACCTATACATTGATCTCTCAAGTGCTCTCGGTGGTGTACTTTGCATTCTTCATCCTGATGCCGTGGTACACCAAGATCGACAAGTGCAAGCCTGAGCCTGATCGCTTGACGTTCAAATAATTGAGAGAGGTTCGTTGATATGAAACTAATCAAAAAACTATGGGTGCTGGTGCTGTTTTCGACAGTGTCGGCGATGGCATTCGCCAGCAGTGAGGCCCACCTGGATAAGGCCCCGGCCAGTCTGAGTGACCAGGCTTCGCTGCAGCGCGGTGCGAAATTCTTTGTGGTTAACTGCATCGCTTGCCACAGTGCGGCGTACATGCGCTACAACCGTCTGGCCGACATCGGCATGACCGAGGCCGAGATCAAGACTTTGCTGCCGGAAGGCAGCAAGCTGGGCTCGACCATGAAGGCCGCGATGGATTCGGAATCTGCCAAGATGGCTTTCGGCGCCGCTCCGCCGGACCTGTCCGTCATTGCCCGCTCGCGCGGTAATGACTGGCTGTATACCTATCTGCGCAGCTTCTACGCGGACGCCACGCGTCCGAACGGCGTGAACAACGTGCTGTTCCCGCTGGTAGCAATGCCCAACATCCTGGGTGGCTTGCAGGGTGAGCAGGCGCTGGTCGTGGAAAAACACGAAGGTGGTCATGAAGTGCAGATGTTGAAGCTGACCACGCCGGGCTCCATGACTACGGCCGAGTTCGATGCAACGGTAGGCGACCTGGTCAATTACCTCGATTTCATGGGCGAACCGGCCAAGCTCGTGCGCTACAAGATCGGTTACATCGTGCTGGGATTCCTGTTCCTGCTCCTGATCCTGACATATGCCCTGAAGAAAGAGTTCTGGAAGGACATTCACTGATATCTATTTGAATTTGGTGGTGTGTTTGTGGTAACTTCCGCACCCCGTTTCACCTAGTGCCAAACGGGCGGAGCTATAAAAGCTTCGCCTTTTTGGTTTTTTGTCGCAGCGTTTTTTCGTGTAGGTGGTTCTTATGATGACACTTTATTCCGGGACGACCGATCCCTACAGCCACCGTTGCCGCTTTGTCCTGTTCGAAAAGGGCATGGATTTTCAGGTTATCGACGTGGACGTCTTCAACAAGCCGGAAGACCTGGCGGTGATGAATCCGTACAACACTGTGCCGGTGCTGGTCGAACGCGACCTGATCCTGTACGAAGCCAACATCATCAACGAATATATCGACGAGCGCTTCCCGCACCCGCAACTGATGCCGCCCGATCCGGTGATGCGCGCCCGCGCCCGCCTGTTCCTGCATCGCTTCGAGAACGAGTTGTTCTGCCATATCCCCGGCCTGGAAAGCAGCAATGCCAAGGTCGCGGAAAAGGCCCGTGCCGCTGTGCGCGAGAACCTGACCCAGATCGCTCCCGTGTTTGCCAAGCAGAAGTTCATGCTGGGCGACGAGTTCTCCATGCTCGATGTGGCGATCGCTCCGCTGTTGTGGCGCCTGGACCACTATGGTATCCAGCTCGACAAGGAAGCCGCGCCGCTGATGAAGTATGCCGAGCGCCTGTTTTCGCGTCCGGCCTACATCGAGGCGATGACCCCGGCCGAGAAGGCGATGCGCAAGTAAGCGTATGAGCGAGCCGTCCACCAAACCCTATCTCATCCGCGCCATCTTCGACTGGTGCGCGGATGCCGGGTATACCCCCTATCTGGCGGTACAGGTGGACGAGTACACGCAAGTGCCGATGGCCTACGTCAAGGATGGCAAGATCGTGCTGAATATAGGCGTCGATGCGGTGCGCAACCTGCAGCTGGGCAACGAGGACATCACTTGCGGCGGCCGTTTCGGCGGCGTGGCGCACCAGATCATCGTTCCGATGTCCGCGGTGATCGGTATCTTTGCCAAGGAGACCGGTCAGGGACTGGTGTTCCAGGGACAGGAATCCACCCCTGTCGGCGGTAGCGGAAAGACCGACGAGTCGCCAGAGGATCCGCCGCCGCAGGGCCGGCCCACGCTCAGGGTGGTGAAATAGAAAAAGCCGCAGATCGCTCTGCGGCTTTTTCACTTTGGGGACGGCTAATCAGACCTTCGCAGGCAGTGCCAACAGTGTTTGCATCTTGCTCAAGGCCTTTTGCTCGATCTGGCGGATACGCTCGGCCGAAACTTTGAACTCGGCAGCCAACTCGTGCAGCGTCGCGGCATGCTCCTCTTCTTCGTGCAGCCAGCGGGCTTCAACGATACGGCGGCTGCGTTCGTCCAGGCTCTCCAACGCTTTTGCCAGACCCGCAGTGTGCAGGTGCTCGCGTTCTGCCGCTTCGAGGATATGTGAAGGCTCGTGCTCGGCGTTGTCGGCCAGATAATTGATAGGCGCGTAACCCTCGTCCTCTTCTCCGGCAAGCGGTTCCAGCGCGATCTCGTGACCGGCGAAGCGTGCTTCCATCTCCACCACATCATGTTCGCTCACGTTCAGTTGTTGCGCGATCTCGCTGACCTGCTGCGGTTTGAGCGGCTCCAATCCCTGTTTCATGCTGCGCAGGTTGAAGAACAGCTTGCGCTGCGCCTTGGTGGTCGCGATCTTGACCATGCGCCAGTTGCGGATCACATACTCGTGGATCTCGGCGCGGATCCAGTGCAGGGCGAACGACACCAGGCGCACACCGCGGTCCGGATCGTAACGTTTCACGGCCTTCATCAGGCCGATGTTGCCTTCCTGGATCAGGTCGGCCTGCGGCAGGCCGTAACCGGCAAAACCGCGCGCCACACTCACCACCACTCGCAAGTGAGAAAGCACTAACTGACGGGCTGCTTCCAGATCGTTCTGCATCTTGAAGCGGGTCGCCAATTCCAGTTCCTGCTCGTGCGACAGCACCGGAAAGCGATTCACAGCCTGAACATACCCCTCCAGACTGCCTACGGCAGACGGTATCGGTAGATTCATGGTTGCATTCATGGCATTTCCTCCTTGATATGAGATGATTCTAGCACTCGCTGGATGAGAGTGCCAAGAAACAAAAAGGTTCGCCGTTAGTATACATATGGCACGAAGAAGGGCATTTGTAAGGCCTGCGGCAGGGCATGGTAGAATCCGCGCCTTCCTGTTTCCAACCAATTTTTAGGGATACTTGCCATGTTCTCCAGCAAAAACACCATCGCCGTGACCGACCCCGAACTCTGGGCCGCGATCCAGAATGAAAACCGTCGCCAGGAGGATCACATCGAGCTGATCGCTTCGGAAAACTACACCAGCCCAGCGGTGATGGAAGCGCAAGGCAGCCAACTGACCAACAAATATGCCGAAGGCTACCCCGGCAAGCGCTATTACGGCGGCTGCGAATTCGTCGATGTGGCTGAACAACTGGCCATCGATCGCGCCAAAGCGCTGTTCGGCGCCGAATACGCCAACGTCCAGCCGCATTCCGGCTCGCAGGCGAACCAGGGCGTGTACGTTTCCGTGCTCAAGCCCGGCGACACCATTCTGGGCATGAGTCTGGCGCATGGTGGCCACCTGACGCACGGTGCCTCGGTGAACATCAGCGGCAAGCTGTACAACGCCATCCAGTATGGTTTGAATGAAAAAGAAGAGATCGATTACGACCAGGTGCAGAAGCTGGCCACCGAGCACAAGCCCAAGATGATCGTGGCCGGAGCATCCGCCTACTCGCTGGTCATCGACTGGAAACGTTTCCGCGCCATCGCCGACAGCGTCGGCGCCTATCTGTTCGTGGACATGGCGCACTACGCCGGTCTGATCGCGGCGGGTTACTACCCCAGTCCGGTCGGTATCGCCGACTTCGTGACCACCACCACCCACAAGACCCTGCGCGGCCCGCGCGGCGGCCTGATCCTGGCCAAGGCAGAACACGAAAAGGCGCTCAATTCCGCTATCTTCCCCGCATTGCAGGGCGGCCCGCTGATGCACGTCATCGCGGCCAAGGCCGTGGCGTTCAAGGAAGCGGCAAGCAAAGAGTTCAAGGTGTACCAGAAGCAAGTCATCGACAATGCCCGCGTGATGGCCAAAGTACTGACCGAGCGCGGAGTGCGCATCGTCTCCGGCCGCACCGACAGCCACGTGTTCCTGGTCGATCTGCGTGCCAAGAAGCTGACCGGCAAGGATGCCGAGGCCGCGCTGGGCAAAGCACACATCACCGTCAACAAGAACGCCATCCCCAACGATCCCGAGAAGCCATTCGTGACTTCCGGCATCCGCATCGGTTCCCCGGCGATGACCACCCGCGGTTTCAAGGAACTGGAAGCCGAGAAACTGGCGCACCTGATCGCCGATGTGCTTGATGCACCAACCGACGAGGCGGTGATCGCCCGCGTGGTCGGCGAGGTGAAGAAGCTCACCACACAGTTCCCGGTCTACGGCGCGTAAAAGAACATCATGCGGTGTCCATTCTGCAAAGGGCCCGATACACAAGTGGTGGATACCCGCGAGAGCGAGGAAGGCGACAGCATCCGCCGCCGCCGCCGCTGTCTGTCGTGCGACAAGCGCTTCACCACTTACGAGATGGTGGAGTTGCGCATGCCGCAGGTGGTCAAGCAGAACGGCATGCGCAGCGAGTTCGACGAGGAGAAGCTGCGCACCAGCTTCACCCGCGCGCTGCACAAGCGTCCTGTGCCCACGGAACTGGTGGATGCCGCCATCGACCATGTCACGCAGAAAGTCTTCGCCAGCGGCGAACGCGAGATCGGTTCGCGCCAGATCGGCGAGATGGTGATGAGGGAACTGCTCAAGCTCGACAAGGTCGCCTACATCCGCTTTGCCTCCGTGTACAAGAGTTTCCAGGACGTGGGCGATTTCTCCGACGCCATCGACGCAGTCAAGAACACCCGCCGCCGTAAAACCGATAACTCCAAAACATGAACGCTGCCGACAGTCAGTGGATGGCACTCGCTCTGCGACTTGCCGAGCGCGGCCTGCATACGACCAGTCCTAACCCGCGGGTGGGTTGCGTACTGGTGAAGGACGGCAAGGTCGTCGGTGAAGGCTGGCACGAGCGCGCCGGCGAGCCGCACGCCGAGGTCCATGCCTTGCGCGTAGCGGGCAAACAGGCGCAGGGTGCCACGGCCTATGTCACGCTGGAACCGTGCAGCCACCACGGGCGTACGCCGCCCTGTTCCGATGCGCTGATCGCGGCAGGTGTCAAACGCGTGGTCGCGGCGATGCAGGACCCCAATCCGCTGGTGGCCGGGCAGGGTATCGCCAAATTGCGTGCCGCCGGGATCGACGTCGAGAGCGGCCTGATGGAAGCCGCCGCGCGTGAACTGAATATCGGCTTCGTCGTGCGCATGTCGCGCGGCATGCCCTGGGTGCGCAGCAAGGTCGCCGCCAGCCTGGACGGACATACCGCACTCAATAACGGCACCAGCAAATGGATCACCGGCGAGGCGGCGCGGAGCGATGTGCAGCAGTGGCGCGCGCGTTCCTGTGCGGTACTCACCGGTGTCGGCACGGTGCTGGCAGACGATCCGCAGCTCAATGTGCGCAGCGAGAGTGGCCGTCAGCCGCTGCGCGCCATCCTCGACAGCCATCTGCGCATGCCGCCGACAGCGCGCATCCTTGGTGGCGGCGCGCTGGTCTACACCGCCTCGGCGGATGCCGCCAAACGTGCGGCACTGCGGCAAAAAGGTGCCGAGGTGATACAGATGCCGGGCACGAACGGGCAGGTCGATCTGTCCGCCGTGCTGCGTGATCTGGCGCAACGCGGCTGCAACGAAGTGCTGGTGGAAGCGGGCCGCACGCTCAACGGCGCATTGCTGAAGGCCGGGCTGGTGGACGAACTGGTGCTGTATCTCGCCCCGCAACTGCTGGGCGATGCGGCACGCGGCATGGCAGACTTGGGCGAACTCACGCAGTTGCAGCAGCGTGTGGAGTTGCATTGGCAGGATGTGCGGCAGGTGGGCGGCGATCTGCGTATCGTCGCCAGGATTACAAAGGAGAAATGAGAATGTTCAGCGGGATCATTGCGGATGTGGGCCTGATCAAATCGGCGAAGGACAGGGACGGCGGTTTGCGCCTGACCGTGAATACCGAAGCGCTCGGCATGGACGATGTGCAACTCGGTGACAGCATTGCCTGCAACGGCGTGTGCCTGACTGTGGTCAAACTGGATGGTAACGACTTCACGGTGGAAGTGTCGCGCGAGACGCTGAACTGCACCACAGGGTTGGGAGAGCAGGGCAAGCACCTTAATCTGGAAAAGGCGCTTCGCCTGTCCGACCGGCTGGGCGGTCATCTGGTCAGCGGTCACGTCGATGGCGTGGGCGAAGTGGTGGCCTTCAACGACATCGGCGAAAGCTGGCGGCTGGTGGTGCGTGCGCCGCAGGCTCTGGCGAAATATATCGCGATGAAGGGTTCCATCACCATCAACGGCGTGAGTCTGACGGTGAACCAGGTTTCAGGGTCGGAATTCGAAGTCAATCTCATCCCGCACACGCTGGACGTGACCACACTGAACGAACTGAAGGTTGGCAGCAAGGTGAATCTGGAGATCGACCTGATCGCGCGCTATGTCGAGCGCATGCTCACGGCGGAAGAGAAATAAAAAAGGCGGGAATCGCTCCCGCCTTTTGCGTCTCGAACCGCGACATCAGAACTTGAATACCGCCATCAGCGTAGTGCCGCCTACTGCGCTGGTGTACGCATCGTCCTTGTAGGAAACGATCTCGGTGAACAGGCGGAATCCGATTTGCTCGTTGATGTTGTACTGGCCGCCTGCTCCGATCACCACGCCGGTCGATTTCTGATTGGCATTCCCGACGATGGTCCATCCCGGATCGGCTGAGTATTCGGTATACACGCGGGCCAGACCGAGCTTGCCGAAGACCGAGAATCCGTGCGGGAAGACATAGGTCCCCTTGGCAGCCAGCGTAACAGCCGACACCTTCACTGTTCCGGCCGGCACTCCGGTGTTGTCGCGTATCTTGTAGGTACCCAGACCGGACAAACCGGCTTCGACGCCGATATATTTCTTGAAATCGTATCCGCCGATCAGGCGCGCGTGACCGCCGTTCTCGGAATTGTCGGAGTAATAAGTGCATGCGGTGTTGACGCAGGACGACATCTTTCCGTTGGCAACCCCGACACCCATATACCCCCCGGAATCTTCGGCCTGTGCGGGCAGGGACAGGCAAAGCAGGGAAACCGTTGCGATCAAGGCAGAGCGTTTCATGGTGACTCCTGTTGGTTGATATGGGGAGTGCAGCGGTCAGACTCTAGCAGCGCGCAACCGCTCAAAGCAAGAACGGGAGATAGCGCTTGTTGCTTTTCATGTACTCCAGATATTTCGCGCCAAAGTAGCGGATATTCTCCTGTTCCTCCACCCGTGAGGCCAAAACGAGAAAAAATGTGGCGATCAGCGCAACGATTCCACTCAAGCAGGACATCTGTTTAAAGAAGAAGCCCCAATCGAGAAAGATCAACGAACTGTACATCGGGTGGCGGATGTAGCGATAAATTCCTTGCGTCACCAGTGCCGTCGTCTTTTCAAATTCAAGCAACGTCGCGTCGTCACGGTGCCCATCCTGTCGCCCGAGCCATCGCAGTGTCGAATAACTCAAGATGAACAGCAATAGCGAGATGCCCATCAATATCCCGGAAACGACCTGATCCCAGGTGAGAGGCGCATCGTACCAGCCGTCCAGGTTATACACGACCAGCAGCAGCATCCACTCCCAGGCGATGAAGCGGTAGAACCCATGCGATTTGGGAGCACGCAGGTTGGCGCGTGAAATATAGGTCAGGAATAACGTCCCGGCGAAGAATGCGATCCATTCCAGCATAGCCATCCAGTTTCAGTATGGGTGCGAATACTATACGCGCTCTGGGCCGCGTTGAAGTAATGATAGAATCCGCACTCGACTTTAGACCGACTGAACCGTTACATGACCGATATTGCCCCAATCACCGAGATCATCGCCGAGATACGCGCCGGACGCATGGTCGTGCTGGTGGACGAAGAAGACCGCGAGAACGAGGGTGACCTGCTGTTCGCTGCCGAATTCGTCACCCCCGAGAAGATCAACTTCATGGCCAAACACGGGCGCGGCCTGATCTGCCTGACCCTGACACAGGCGCATTGCCAGCAGATCAACCTGCCACTGATGGTGCGCGACAACGGTTTGTCGCTGGCGACCAACTTCACCGTTTCCATCGAAGCCGCGACCGGTGTCACCACCGGCATCTCCGCCGCCGACCGCTCGCGCACCGTGCAGGTCGCGGCCGACAAGAACGCCAAGCCCTCCGACATCGTGCAACCCGGCCACATCTTCCCGCTGCGCGCGCAGAACGGCGGCGTGCTGGTGCGTGCCGGCCATACCGAAGCAGGCTGCGATCTGGCGCAGTTGGCGGGTGTCACCCCGGCCTCGGTGATCTGCGAGATCCTCAAGGAAGACGGTGAGATGGCGCGCCTGCCCGACCTGATCCCGTTCGCGAAGGAACACGGCCTCAAGATCGGCACCATCGCCGACCTCATTGAATACCGCATCAACAACGAGACGCTGATCGAGCGCGTGGCCAAGCGCCGCGTGCAGACCGCCTACGGCGAGTTCGATCTGGTGACCTATACCGACAAAACCTCGCAGCGCACCCATCTGGCCCTGGTCAAAGGCGACATCCAGCCGCAGAAAGAGACCGTCGTGCGCGTGCACGAACCGCTGTCGGCGCTGGACTTCCTCGAACAGGTCAGCCTGCCCAACAGTACCAGCGTGCACGACGCGCTGAAGAAGATCAGCGAGGCCGACGCCGGCGTGCTGGTGCTGATGCACCACAACGAGACCTCGGAGAACCTGCTGGCGCGCGCCGCCGCCAAACCGGAGACCCAGCATGCGCAGTGGGACCCGCGCAGCTACGGCATCGGCGCGCAGATCCTGCGCGATCTCAACGTCGGCAAGATGTGCCTCATCGCCACCCCGCGCAAACTGCCCAGCATGACCGGCTTCGGTCTGGAGGTGGTGCGTTACTGTCAATGCAAGGAAGCAAAATGAAAGAAATTGAAAAAAACCTGAACGGCAAAGGCCTGCGCATCGGCATCGTGCAGAGCCGTTTCAACGAAACTGTATGCGAAGGCCTGCTGTCGGCCTGCCGCGCGCAACTGGTGCAGAGCGGCGTGAGCGAGAACGACATCACCCTGGCCAACGTGCCGGGCGCGCTGGAGATCCCGCTGGTGCTGCAGACCATGGCGCAGAGCAAGAAATATGACGCGCTCATCGCCCTCGGCGCCGTGATACGCGGCGATACCTACCATTTCGAGGTCGTTTCCAACGAGTCGGCGCGCGGCGTCGGCGAGGTGCAACTGCACAGCGGCGTTCCCGTTGCCAATGCCATCCTCACCACCGATACCGACGAGCAGGCCGAAGTGCGCATGAGCGTGAAGGGTGCCGAAGCGGCGCTGGTCGCCATCGAGATGACGCATCTGCTGAAAGCGCTCGCATGAGCGAGAGCAAGCCGAACAACCCGGCCAAGAGCCAGCGCCACCGCGCGCGCGAACTGGCGATGCAGGGCGTCTACGAGTGGCGCCTGTCCGGCAAGGGCTCCCGGCTGATCGAGAAGGCGACGCTGGACGAAAAGAGTCTGGGACGCTACGACCACGAATTCTTCGGTCAACTGTTGCACGGCGTGATCGCGCAGCATGAGGCTCTCGCCGAACAGCTTGCTCCGCACCTCGACCGCAAAGTGGATGAACTGAGTCCGGTTGAATATTCCGTGCTGATGCTGGGCACTTTTGAGCTGATGCAGCATCCCGAGATCCCGTACCGCGTGGTCATCAATGAGGCGGTCGAATTGGCCAAGACCTTCGGCGGCAGCGACGGGCACAAATTCGTCAACGGCGTGCTCGATAAACTGGCGGCAAAGATGCGCGCGACCGAGGTTGCCGCAAAATAACCCGGCGGAGCCGCTTTGACCGAATTCGAGCTCATCAAACGCTTCTTTACCCGTCCCACCCCCGGCGCGAAGTTGGGGGTGGGCGACGATGCAGCCCTGCTGCGCATCGCCGAAGGGATGGAGCTGGTGGTCTCTACCGACATGCTGGTGAGTGGCACGCATTTCCTTCCCGATACCGATCCTTTCCTGCTTGGCCGCAAGACTCTGGCCGTCAACCTCTCCGATCTGGCAGCCATGGGCGCGCAGCCGCGCTGGGCGACACTGGCCCTGTCATTGCCGCAGGTGGATGAGAACTGGCTGCAGCAATTCAGCGAGGGATTCTTTGCGCTGGCCGACGAGTACGGCGTCGAACTCATCGGTGGCGACACCACGCGCGGCCCGCTCAATCTCTGTGTCACCATTCTGGGCGAAGTGCCGAAACGCACAGCGGTGCGCCGCAGCGGCGCGCTGGCCGGCGACGACATCTGGGTGTCCGGGAAACTGGGCGATGCCGCGTTGGGCCTGGCGCATCTGCGCGGCAGAATCCAGTTGCCGGAGCATGCCCGTGTATCCTGCCTTGCCGCACTACAGCAACCGCAGCCTCGTGTCGCCCTGGGGCTGGCATTGCGCGGTATCGCCAGAAGCATGATCGACATCTCCGACGGCCTGCTTGCCGATCTCAGCCATATCCTCGAAAGTTCCAATGTTGCCGCCGAAGTGCGCTACGACAAATTGCCGGTCTCCTCGTTGTTCGCCTCCAACGGTGACGAGATGCTCGAACTGGCGCAGAACTGCGTATTGTCGGGCGGAGACGATTACGAACTGTGTTTCACCGCGCCTGACACGCAACGCGATGAGATTGCGGCGCTCTCGTCGCGCTTGCACCTGCCACTGACGCGCATCGGCAAGATCGTGTCGGGACGCGGCTGCAAGGTGCGCAAGGCGGACGGCAATGTGATGGTTCTCAAGGAGTCGGGCTATGACCACTTCGCATGACCAGCTGAGATTCAAGCCGGACTGGCGCTTCCTGTTCAGCCATCCCGCGCATCTGCTGTCCTTCGGCTTCGGTGCCGGATTGATGCCGAAAGGGCCGGGCACGGCGGGCACTCTGGTCGCTTTCCCGATGTACTGGTTCCTTGCGCCGCGGCTGACCGACGCGATGTTCCTGCTGGTGCTGATCTGGGCCTTCGCTTTCGGGGTGTGGGTATGCGACATCACCGGCAAGGCGCTGGGCGTGCACGACTACGGCGGCATCGTGTGGGACGAGATCGTCGCGTTCACGCTGGTGCTGTTCTTCACTCCCGAGGGCGTGGCGTGGCAGGTCCTCGCGTTCGTCCTGTTCCGTTACTTCGACATCGTCAAACCCGAACCCATCCGCCACTTCGACAAGACCTGGCGCGGCGGCCTCGGCGTGATGTTCGACGATATCCTTGCGGCGGGTTACGCCCTGCTGTGTCTGGCGATCATCAAAAGCATACTGGGATGAGACTGCCGGTCGCGCTGGCGTGCTGCTTCGCGCTGGTGGCGCAAGCGGAGGTCTTCACGGCCGGGGTGGTCGGCGTGCTGGACGGAGACACGATCCTGGTCCGGCATGAGGGCAAGACCGCCAAGGTTCGCCTCGCCAACATCGATGCACCCGAGAAAGCGCAGCCCTTCGGCAAACAGGCGCGGCTGTCGCTGCGGGAACTGGTGTACAAGAAGCAGGTGCAGATCGATGGCCGTGCCGTGGACCAGTATGGCCGCATCGTCGCGCTGGTTTCGGCCGAAGGACTTGACGTCAACCGGGAACAGCTGAAACGCGGCATGGCGTGGGAATACTCCTACCGCCACAGCGACAAGTCATATATCGCCCTGCAAAGCGAAGCGCAGCAGGCACAACGCGGACTCTGGGCCGCGCCTGATCCGCAGGCGCCGTGGCAGTGGCGTCGGCAGCATCCCTGGAAGAAACCCTCCGTGCAACAGAAGTCATTTTCCGAACTGCGCGAGGTGCCGGTGATGTTGTACGACATGGAGTGTGGCAAGAAGCGGAGGTGCTCCGAGATGACCTCATGCGACGAAGCGCGTTTCTATCTTGTCCGTTGCGGAGTCATGACGCTGGATGGTGATCGCGACGGCGAGCCGTGCAAGGCATTGTGCGCGGGGCAGTAGTCGCAGACTTCACTCCAGCACGATCTGCCGGATACCTTCCGCATCGCAACGCAGGATGCTGGCACGTCCGGCATCCCAGTCTCCCAGCACCCAGCGCTCGCAGCTGCGGCCATCCGGCTGGTGCAGATGTCTGGCCGGACGGTGGGTGTGGCCGTGGATCAGGCGCGGATATTGATAACGGCGCAGCAGCGCATCCACCGCATCGCCGTTCACGTCCATGATGTCCATAGACTTCGTCTGCTTCTCGTTCCTGCTCTGCATGCGCATCTGCTCGATCAGGGTTTTGCGTTGCGCCAGCGGCTGTGCCAGAAACCTGGCTTGCCAGTCGCTGTTGCGCACCAGCGCGCGGAACTGCTGATACTCGGCATCGTCGGTACACAGCATGTCGCCGTGCGTGAGCAGGGTGGGTGTGCCGTACAGGTCGAGCAGAGTGGGGTCGTCGAGCAGTGTCGCATTGCAGGCCGAAGCAAGCTCGTTATCCATCAGGAAATCGCGGTTGCCGTGCATGATGTAGATGCGCGTGCCGCGCGCATCCAGCCCGCGCAGGGCATCGCAGATGCCTTGATGGAAAAGATCGCCGAGGTCGTCATCTCCCGCCCAGTACTCGAACAGGTCGCCGAGGATGTAGAGCGCTTCGGCCCCGGGCGCGACATCGGACGCGAAGCGCAGGAACATCTCCGTGCTGTGCGGATGGTCGGTGCTCAGGTGCAGGTCGGAGATGAACAGGCTGTGGGACATAAAACAAAACGGCGCCGAAGCGCCGTTTTTCGTTATTGCACCACTTCAGCCTTGGTGATGATGACGTCCTCTTTGGGCACGTCCTGGTGGAAGCCGCTGCTGCCGGTCTTCACCTTGCCGATGGCGTCGACCACTTCCTTGCCTTCGACCACCATGCCGAACACGCAATAGCCCCAGCCGTCCTGGCCCGGATAGTCGAGGAAGTCGTTGCTCTTGGTGTTGATGAAGAACTGCGCGGTGGCGGAATGCGGGTCGCCGGTGCGCGCCATGGCGATGCTGTATTTCTCGTTCTTCAGGCCGTTCGCAGCCTCGTTCTTGATCGGTGCATTGGTGGGCTTCTGCTTCATGCCCGGTTCGAAGCCGCCGCCCTGGATCATGAAGTTGGGGATCACGCGGTGGAACACGGTGTTGCTGAAGAAACCGCTGTTCACGTAGTCGAGGAAGTTCTGCACGGTGACAGGCGCTTTCTCGGCGTCGAGTTGCAGGGTGATGATGCCGTGGTTGGTATGCAGTTTTACCATTTTCATTTTTCCTTTGGTTGCGGGGGTGGATTCGGCTTGCGCGGGCAGGACACAGAGTCCGACCAGCAGGAATGCGAGGGCGATACGGATGAATCTCATTTATGCGGCTCCTTCATAGACGATCTGCCAGCGCCCGTCGCGTTTCATCCAGTACTGGCGCTTGTGCATGCGGTTGGACAGGTTGTTGCTTTCGTAATCCTGCTCGAAATTCACCACTACCATGTCCGGCTGGTTGGGGTAGGGGAATACGCTGAGGTCGGACAGCTTGACCTTGATCCAGGTCTTGCCGGAATTGACCAGACGTTTCTGCTGCGCGAACGCGGGCAGGGTCACGCTGCCGGTGGAGAAGTCTTTGGCGTAGTGCGAGAGATAGCTCTCGGTGTCGCGGCTGGACCAGTCGTTGCGCCACTGTTCGATCGACTTCAGCAGCGCATCGCGCTCGCTCAGGTCGTCATCGGCCATCCAGTCCATCTTGCGGGTGATGATCACCGGGGTGACGCCGACCTGGATATGGCTGCCCAGATGGGTGAGGTCGTCGTTGTTGAGCACCACGCAGCCGTTGCTGGCCAGCGGCGGGCGGCTGTAGGTGTCAGAGGGCGTACCGTGCAGCCAGATGCCGTGGCCGTTGCGTCCCAGGCGCTTGTCCCACTCGTTCGGGTAGCTGATCGGGTAGGCGCCGGAACCGTAGAAGTCGGTGAGCTTGTCTTTGGTCAGATGCTGGTTGACGAAGTACACGCCGAGCGGGGTCTTCTGGTCGCCTTCGATGGCCTTGTCGGATCCCTTCTTGCCGACGCTGATGTAGAAGTCGGCCACGTAGCGCGGCTCGCCCTTCACGTTCTCGTACAGGTAGAGCGTCGACTTGCTGGTATCCACCACCACCGCGTAACGCTGCTTGGGCGAGAGTTGCCACAGATATTTGGGCACGGCGATGGGCTGCTGTTGCTGCACGCGCTGCAGGCGCGCATTGGCTTCCTCGCGCAGGTCCTGCACGCGGTCGCGCGGCGCGTTGGGGGCAGCACCGAAATCGCCGATCGGTTTGGAGCGCGCCAGCAGCAGGTCGCCCCGGACCAGTTGCGCCAGTTTGAAGTTGGGGTTGAGCTTGAGCAGCGAATCGACTTCGTTCAGCGCCACGTCCAGGCGGTTCTCGCGCACCGCCTGCAGGCTCTTGGCCAATCCCAGTTCCAGATCGCGCGAGGGCGTCTCCGCCAGCGCGGGGAGGGCGAATGAAGCGATCAACAGGAGACTGGCGATATGGCGCATGGACTTATTTGCCGGAATGTTCGGCCGCGATCTGCCACTGACCGTCGGTCTTCACCATATCCAGCAGCTTGCTGGACTGGCTGTTCAGGTGGCTGGCGCGGTAGCTCTGGCGGAACGAGATGGTTGCGTGGGTGGCATCGACCAGCTTGACCTTGGTGTCGCGCACCTCGACCTTGATCGACTTGGGCGCGGCGATGCGCTGCTTGCGCTGCGTCTCCCAGGCGCTGCGGCTAAGGCCGTCAGGCGTCTTGAACTCCTTGGCGTAGAAGGACAGATATTTCTTGCTGTCCTTGGCCGACCAGGCGGCGGCCCAGGCCTGGATGGCTTTCACCACCTCGGCAGCAGGGTCGGCGACAGCGGCCTCGGGCTTGGTCGTGACGGCAGGCTCGGGTTTCTTCACGGCAGCGGCGGGGGGCACAATCACGGCGGGCTCGGCAGCGGCGACCACGGTGGTCTTGCCGGTGCGGGCGCTCTTGGGATTGTCGCCGAACAGTTCGCGGATCAGCGCCAGCTTGGTCTGGGTGCCGGTGTTGCTCTTTTCCAGTTGCAGCGCGCGGTCATAGGCCTGGCTGGCCATCTTGGCGTAGATGTCGCCGAGGTTCTCGTGCGCGGTGGCATAGGTCGGGTGGGTGCGGATCGCCATCTCCAGTGCGACCTTGGCTTTTTCGTACTGGCCCTGGCCGGCATAGATCACGGCGAGGTTGTTGTAGGGCTCGGGCAGCTCGGGATAATCCTCGGTCAGGCCGGTGAAGGTCGCGATGGCCTCGTTGGTATTGCCCTGTTCGGTCTGGATCAGACCCTTGAGGAAGCGCGCCTGCGCGTCTTTCGGTTTGCCGGCGAGGACGGTGTTGACCTTCTCCATCGCCTGAGCGTGCAGCCCCTGTTTGAACAGTTTGTTCGCATCCTGGATGTCGTCGGCCTGTGCGGCGAAAGAGACGGTCAGGAATGCGCACAGCGCAGCGATACGGCTAACTTTTTTGATCTTGTTCATTGCGTGCAAATGTTCCGAAGAGAGTCCGGCGGTCAAGTCCATCCGGGGAGCCGCGATTCTATCAAATAAGCGCCTGACTCACACGGTTTGCGCCGGGGCTGGAGGGGGTTATTTTCAGGTAGAATTCCGCACCTTCATCGCCGACACTTTTTTAAGCCAAAATGAGCAGCAAAGAGCCCACAACCGTCGCCCCCGTTTCCAACTTCATTCGCACGATCATCGATGCCGATCTGGCCTCCGGCAAGCATCAGAGCATCGTCACGCGCTTCCCGCCCGAGCCGAACGGTTATCTGCATGTCGGCCACGCAAAATCCATCTGCCTGAACTTCGGTCTGGCACGCGATTATCAGGGCAAATGCAACCTGCGCTTCGACGACACCAACCCCGAGAAGGAAAATGCGGAATACGCGCAATCCATCCAGGACGACGTGCGCTGGCTGGGCTTCGAATGGAACGGCGAAGTGCGCTGGGCCTCGGATTACTTCGACGCGCTGTACGACTATGCGGTGGAATTGATCAACAAAGGTCTGGCTTACGTGGACGACCTGACGCCGGAGCAGATGCGCGAATACCGCGGCACGCTGAAAGAGCCGGGCAAGAACAGTCCCAACCGCGACCGTGCGGCCAAGGAGAACCTCGACCTGTTCACGCGCATGAAGAACGGCGAATTCGCCGACGGTGCGATGGTCTTGCGTGCCAAGATCGACATGGCCTCGCCCAACATCAACATGCGCGATCCGGTCATTTACCGCATCAAGCGCGCCCACCACATCCGCACCGGCGACAAGTGGTGCATCTACCCGATGTACGACTACACCCACTGCATCTCCGATGCGCTGGAAGGCATCACCCATTCTATCTGCACGCTGGAGTTCGAAGACCACCGCCCGTTGTACGACTGGGTGCTGGACAACATCACCATCCCCTGCCACCCGCGCCAGTACGAATTCTCGCGCCTTGAGCTGCACTACACCATCACCAGCAAGCGCAAACTGCTGCAACTGGTGAACGAGAAAAAGGTGAGCGGCTGGGACGACCCGCGCATGCCCACCATCAGCGGCATGCGCCGTCGCGGCTACACCCCCGAAGGCATCCGCGAATTCGCCAAGCGCATCGGCGTATCCAAGAGCGAGAACATCGTCGACATGGCGATCATGGAAGGTGCGATCCGTGAGGATCTGGAGCTGCGCGCCCCGCGCGTGATGGCCATCATCAACCCGCTCAAGGTCACCATCACCAATGCTGACGGTGCGCTTACGCGCGAAGCGGATTTCCATCCCAACGTGCCGGAACTGGGCAAACGCGTGGTGCCGTTCGGTAAAGACCTGCTCATCGAAGCCGACGACTTCGCCGAAGTGCCACCCGCCGGATGGAAGCGTCTGACGCTGGGCGGCGAGATCCGCCTGCGCCACAGCTACGTGATGCGTTGCGACGAAGCGGTGAAGGATGCGGCAGGCAAGGTCATCGAACTCAAGTGCAGCATCGACCACGACACGCTGGGCAAGAACCCGGAAGGCCGCAAGGTCAAGGGTGTGATCCACTTCCTGTCGCGCGAACACGCGCTGCCCGCCGAGATTCGTTTATACGACCGCCTGTTCACCATACCGGAGCCGGACGCGGACAAGGAAAAGGACTTCCTCGAATTCATGAATCCGCATTCCCTGGACGTGGTGCAGGGCTGGGTGGAAAGCGCAGTCAAAGATGCCGCACCGGAAACACGCTACCAGTTCGAACGTCTGGGCTACTTCGTCACCGACCGCCGCGACCATCAGGCGGGCAAGAAACTGGTGTTTAACCGCACGGTGACGTTGCGGGATTCTTGGGCGAAGGAGTCGAACTAACCGTCATACCGGCGAAGGCCGGTATCCAGTGCTTTGATCAAAAAATGCCGTTGATTTTGTCCGTGCGCTGCACGGGTTGTTAATTATCTGGATACCGGCCTGCGCCGGTATGACGGAGTGGTCGAGATGCGCAAGATACCTTGTGTTTATCTGCTAGCCAGCAAACGCAACGGCACTTTGTATGTCGGAGTCTCTTCCGATCTGGTTAAGCGGATATGGGAACACAAGAATCACGTGGTCGATGGTTTCACCAAACAGCATGGCGTGGATCAACTGGTTTGGTATGAAGTGCATGAAACGATGGAATCTGCCATTCAGCGCGAGAAGGCGCTCAAGGAATGGCAGCGGGCGTGGAAGCTGAAGTTGATCGAAGAGAACAATCCAGACTGGAAGGATTTGTATACCTCGATATGTTAAATCGTCATACCGGCGCAGGCCGGTATCCAGTGAAAAAAAACAGCCCGCGCGAAGCGCGGACAAAACCAACTGCATATTGAATAAACCCGCTGGATACCGGCCTGCGCCGGTATGACGGCAATAGTAAGAAGTGGACATGTTAAAAATCTACAACACCCTCGCCCGCGACAAGCAGGAATTCAAACCCATCACCCCGAACAGCGTTCGCATGTACGTCTGCGGCATGACCGTGTACGACTACTGCCACCTCGGCCACGCGCGCGTGATGGTGGTGTTCGACATGGTGTATCGCTGGTTGAAGGCGAGCGGTTACGACGTGAACTACGTGCGCAACATCACCGACATCGACGACAAGATCATCAAGCGCGCGGCGGAGAACGGGGAATCCATCCACACACTCACGCAGCGTTTCATCGACGCCATGCACGAGGATGCCGACGCGCTCGGTGTGCAGCGCCCCGACCACGAGCCGCGCGCGACGCAGTACGTGCCGCAGATGCTGACGATGATCGAGCAGCTGGAAAAGAACGGCCTGGCCTACAAGGCGGCGGACGGCGACGTGAACTACGCCGTGCGCAAGTTTGACGGCTACGGCAAGCTCTCTGGCAAATCGCTGGAAGACCTGCGTGCCGGTGAACGCGTCGAGGTAGCCTCCGACAAGAACGACCCGCTCGACTTCGTGCTGTGGAAGCATGCCAAGGATAACGAAGCCGACGAAGTGAAATGGGATTCCAAGTGGGGCAAGGGCCGCCCCGGCTGGCACATCGAATGTTCGGCGATGGGCTCCGAACTGCTGGGCAATCATTTCGACATCCACGGCGGCGGTGCCGACCTGCAGTTCCCGCACCACGAGAACGAGATCGCGCAGAGTGAAGGCGCACACCAGTGCCAGTACGTGAACTACTGGATGCACAACGGCTTCGTGCGTGTGGACAACGAAAAGATGTCCAAGAGCCTGGGCAACTTCTTCACCATCCGCGAAGTTCTGAAAAAATACGATGCCGAAGTCGTGCGCTTCTTCATCCTGCGCGCGCACTACCGCAGCCCGCTGAACTATTCCGACCAGCATCTGGACGATGCCAAGGGCGCGCTGACGCGTTTGTATACCGCGTTGAAGCTGTCACCTGCCGCTGTGGAAGTGGATTGGAACGAAGCGCATGCACAGCGTTTCAAGGCTGCCATGGATGATGATCTCAACACCCCCGAAGCCGTTGCTGTCCTGTTCGACCTCGCCAACGAAGTGAACCGCAGTCAGTCTGCACAGGCCGCGGCGCAACTCAGGTCTCTGGCCGGAGTACTCGGTCTGCTGCAGCGCGATGCGCAGCAATTCCTGCAGGGTGACTCAAGTGATGGCGGGTTGGATGATGCCGCGATCGATGCTCAGATCGAAGCGCGCATCGCCGCCAAGAAAGCGAAGAACTTCGCCGAGGCGGACCGCATACGCAAGGAGCTGCTGGAGGCGGGTATCGTGCTGGAAGATGCCGCGCAGGGCACGAGCTGGCGCAGAGCCTAGGGCAGTTTTCCCGTCGCGACCAGGCGGTTGATGATCTGCGGACGCGATACCCAGACGAGCATATCGTCGTAGATCGAACCGTCGGGTAGCGACCCGGGGGTATCGCTGACATATGTTCCCCCCGCGCCTTCAAAATCAGTACTGGCATTCTCCCCATTGCCGGTCAGATCCGGGCCGGTCGAGAAGACGATGGCGACCGGGTTCTCCGTATTCGAAGTGATCTGGGTGCCATTCCGGTCCTGGACTACCAGGGCATCAGATCCAACTCCGAATGGCGAAGTCGTCATGGTGATGAGCGAGAGCTGATTGGCAAAGTTGCGGCTGACGCGGTAACGCCAGTAACCGTTCCAAGGCTGGGCTGCCGCGCTACGCTTGGTGCCCCAGGCATCGATCTCGCTCACGCCCAGTGTCTTCCATGGCAGATAACCTTCTTCGGTCGGCGCTGCCGAGCAGTCTGCTCTTTCCGATCCGTAATCGGCGTGGGTCGGATCGGTGATGGTCGGATCGGTCGGACAGGGCAAGCGGCCGTTGACGACGGCAAACCCGATCAGTGCCTGCCGAATCTCTTCCATCTGCTGGCGCGTCTCGTTCCTCTGCGCGCGTTCCTGTTGCCCGGACAGCATCGGTAGCAGGCCGCCCATCAGCAGCGCGACGATGGCCAGAACGACGGCCATTTCGACCAGGCTGAAGCCGGTCATGAGATGTGGATGTTTCAGTTGCAATTGATATTCCCGTCCAGGCACAGCACCTGGTCATTCAGTGTCGAGAAGTTCGAATCGGAGATGCGATAGGTATCGAACGTCAGGTTGGTCGGTGTGTTGCCCTTGTTGGTCTGGTTGTTCAGTTCGAGATATTGGTCCACGGTCTGCGCCGCCCTGGTCTGGCCCCCCACTATCCTGCCCGCAATGACGACGGCAGCGCGGTAATTGCCCGAGCCGCCGTTCGGGTTGCCGGAGCCGTTGATGGACAGGCAATCATTGCTGCAGGCGGTGGTTGTGCCGTTGGGCTTGAATTTCTGGTCGATCTGGTAAAAGACCAGACTCTTCCATTGATCCCAGTATGTGCCGGCGGCAAAGCAACCTGCTGGCCAGGTGGCGGACATGGAGGCATCTTCCGGGCTGCCGGGGATGGCAGCCAGCGCGGCATTGGCCGAGTCGATCTTGCTTTGTACGCCCGCCACCGTATAGCCGACATCGCCATCCGCCAGGTGCTCGGCGCGGCTACCCGCAGTTCTGGCCGGTGTGGCAACGGTGACGATCTCGGAAGAGTAGGCGGGGGTGGTGGCATCGATGATGTCATCGGCGATATCGTTGAGATTGTCCCCCGCGGTGTCGAGATTGCTCCTGGTGGTCGCGTTGTTGTTTGCGGCGTACGCATCCAGCGCGGCCTGCAAGTCGTCGATGTAGTCCAGCATGTCGATGACCCAGGGATCGCTGGGTGTATAGATGTTGTAGGTCGGGTCGGTCGGTACCCGGCCGAACAGGGTGTTGGGCGTGGTGATATAGGTGCCGGTGGAGAGAGGGGCTGGCCAAGGGTATTTATGGCTTGGAGTGCCTGAAGGCAGGTTGGCATATTCGTCGAGGCACTTCTTCACTTCACGCGCGATGCGTTTCTCGACCAGCGGCAGCAGATGATCGTGGCTGATGTAGACCAACTGGTCGTTGTAGCTGTATGCGCCGCCCTCATGGTCGTTCGGGGTGAGTTGCTGGAAACTGGTGGGCGAAACCAGGATGCTCTCGAGATAGTTCGCTGCCGTGTTCTCATCGGCCACCGAGCGGCCCTGATTCAGGGTTGGCAGAGGTCGCCCCGGCGCGAAGACAATGGCGATCAGGTTGTTGGCCGTGACGTTGCCCGAGAGGCTGATCGTGCCGGCGGTCTCGCTGTTCAGGGTGGCAGCTCCGTTGGAGTGGAATGGATCGGACAATGCGTACCAGAGACGCTCTCCTGATGAGTCACGCAGATCGGGTATCCCCAAGCTCTTCCAGGGGAGCCTGCCGACAAGGCTGGCGCAATTGGTTCCTGCTGTATCCGTTCCAATAGTCACCATGCCATCGTTATTGACATCCGGACATATCAGTTGACCGGGCCGGAGATCGTCGCTGACCGCATAAGCGATCAGGGCATCCCTGGCCTGGGACAGCGCTTCGCCGGATCTGATGTTGTTGGCGGCCATCTGTCCTGCGCCGGTCAGGGCGCCGACCAGCACGGTGGTGATGCCGAGGATCATGATGACCAGCATCACGATGAACGCGCCACCATGTTGCTGCTGAAGGGGGGAGCGGCGGGAATGCATGGTCAGCCCCTATTCGCCGGGCAGTTCTGCCGGCTGTTCGAGCAGGATCTTTTGTCCCACTTTGACATGCTGCGGAGCGCTTTTTCCGGGAACGGTGACCGAGACGGAAGCGGGTGTCTTGTCGTTGCCGCGTTCTGCGGCTTGCGCGGCGCCGTTGACCCAGATGACGCGGTTGCCGCCCTGCTTCTGCACCACGCCGTTGACGATGATGTAGTTGGGTGTGCTGCCCCCGCCGCCGTTGTCTTCGATGTCGTTGGCTTCCTGGAATTCCATTTGCTGCCGCTGTTGCGGTGTATTGAACAGGCGTCCCAGTTCGCCGGCCTGGACCGCCGGGAACGCCGCGAGCAGGGATAGGGTGATCAGGAGCCTGTTCATGGCATGTTCCTGTTCTTCATGGTGAACCAGCCGCCGCTGCATTCCGCCTTGAGCGGGGTGCTTTCAACACCCGCAGTTGCGCGGGTGAGGGTGCAGCCGTCGAGCATGAACCAGCCCTGCAGTTGCGAGTGCAGGGCGGTAATGAATTGCAGCAGCTGTTCTTCATGCAGCAGGTCGATCTGCATCGACATATTGCTGCGGCTGAGCTGGAAGTTACCCGCCTCGACGGGGGGATTGGGGACATAGCCCTGCTGCGGTGAAATGGTGTATTTGAAATCGAGCACGAAGCCCTGCTGACGCAGTTTTTCCATGCCTTCCATCCAGTCGAGGCGCTGCTCGGCGCCGATGACTTTCTGATTTTGCAGGGAGAGATATTCCTGCGAATAGGATGACATGTTCTCCTGATCGCCTTGCGCGGCGACCAGCTGGGCGCGTGCATCCAGGAGATGTTTTTGTGCGTCTGCGCGGGCCTGCTGGGATTTGGCCAGGTAACTGTCGCTGTACGTGATCATGCCGGCGGCGAGCGCGAGGCTGAGCGCGAGGGCACCAAGGCTCAATTTGAGAAAGGGCAGGTCGTCTTTGGAGAAACTCATTCTTTCTGCCTCCAGATGATCTTCAGCGTGAACTGGGCCGAACTGCTGTTGCTCTGGATATCGCCGCTGATGATGCCCCGGGAGCTGACGTCCAGAGGCATCTTCTCGGCTGTGACAGTATACCCCCGCTGGGTGAGTGCCAGCTGGAAGCGCGCCAGATAGTCCAGCGCCCGGCGGTATTCGCTGCCGAAACCGGCGAGGTTGCCGTCAAAGGTGATGACCTGCGCCGGGTAGGCCGAGGGAGCGGCATCTGCCGCGCTGGGATGCCAGCCGATCTTGACGACGTTGATCTGCTTGAAATTGTCCAGCACGAGGGTCAGATCGCGCAGTATGTTTTCCGGCGGCGGCGAGTACTGGCTCAGTTTGCGCGCCATGAGCACGGCTGTCTTCATGTCTGCCGCAGGAACGGTCGTGTTGGCGAAGCTGCGCTGGATCAACTGGGTCTGCTGCAGGGCGCGTTCCGTTTGCATATTGACCGGCTCGGTCTCGGCGACATATTCGCGCCCCTGCCAGAAGGCGAGGCCGCTCCACAGCGAGCTGGCGAGCGTGATCGTCGCTGCCGTCGCGTACATGAGGCGACGCAACTGGCACATCAGGTGGAAATGGGTGTGATCGGAATTGGCGTAGTGGCTGGAGGGCGGTGTCGCCGCAAGCAGGTGCAGCAGCAGCGGAGTGGCGTCCGAGCTGGTGTATTCGTTCTTGGACTTGATGCGCTTGCCCAGTTCCTGGATGTCCAGGTAGGTGTAGCGCAGATCGCTGTTGGCCTCGAGGTGCGTCTGCAGGGCGACACGGTCGCTGGTGTGGCAGATGATGTAGACGTCCAGCACTTCGCCGGGCGGCGGCAGGCTCAGGCTCTTCAGGTACTGCTGGGTGCGCGGGGTCTCGGAGGCGACGGATTCGCTGAAGGCGTCGCTGCCGCCGTTGATCGGGATCAGGCGCGAGAAATGCAGCCGCTTGTTGTTGAAATAGGTCTGGCGCAGTCCGGCGTCCTTTTCCCAGGACAGCAGCAGCACATGGTCGGACTCGATGTTCTTGATCAGCGGGGTGCTGATGTTGGGCAGCGAATAGATGCCCACCAGCGGGATATGGTTCGCCAGCAGGGCATCCAGCCAGGGCGAGATGCGCTGCGGGTTGGTCAGCGCCGAGAACAGCATCTCGTCGTCGCGGCGGCCTTCTTCCTGGCGGTGCAGCAGGGTGGCCTGGCGGAACGGCGAGCCGCGATAGAACTGTTCGAACTTGCGCGCCAGCAGGTCGCGGCGGGCGGAGCCCATCAGATGCGGCACGGTCTCGAGGCGGAAATCCTCCTCGATGACGTCGACCAGCATGTAGGCCTGGTTGCGGTGCCGCTTCAGGAACAGCGAGAACTGCTCGCGCCCGTCGGCATCGTTGGAGAAATACTGCGGCGCGCCCAGTTTGCCGCCCTGCCAGATGGAGGCATGGAATGAGTCGGCGCTGAGGAATAACAGGGTGCTTGCCATTAGATTTTCACCTTGCTGATGAGGTCGTAGATCGGCGACAGCACCGACAGCATCACCCAGCCCAACAATGCGCCGAGGACGATGGTCATGGTCGGCTCGATCAGTGCCTGCACTCTTTTGATCGATTCTTTCACGTCACGGTCGTAAAAATAGCTGACATTGAGCAATGCCTGGTCGAGTTGTCCGGTGGCTTCGCCCACTTTCAGCATACGCACCACCAGCGGGGGGAAGATGCCGGTCTGCTGGAAGCTCTGTGTCAGGTTCTTGCCCGCCTCGATCTCGTGCATCACGTTCTGCAGGCTTCTGGCGAGGACCTGATTGTTGACCAGGTCGCGCGAGTTGGCGATGCAGTCGAGGATGGTGATGCCGGAACTGTACATCATGGCGAAGGTATTGGCGAAGCGGGCCAGGATGATCTTGCGCAGGATGGGGCCGGTGGGCCAGATATGCAGCTTGAGGTTGTCTACATGGTATTGCAGACCCGGATTGCCGATCAGCGCGACCTTGTAGACGCCGAACAAGACCGGCGGGGTCAGCAGCACGACATACCAGTAATTGACGAAGAAGGAGGAGGTCGCCAGCAGCATGCGAGTCTGGAACGGGATCTCCTGCCCCATGCCCTTGATGAAGCCGACCAGCTGCGGTACCAGATAGATCATCAGGAAGAAGGTGATGGCCAATACCACGGTGCCGACGAACAGCGGGTAGATCATCATGCTCTTGGTCTGCGAGGCCATCTCGTCCTGCCATTTGAGCGATTCGGTGAGGTGGGCGAACACTTCCACCAGTCTGCCGCTGTCCTCGCCCGCCCGGGTCAGGCTGACGGTGATCTTGTCGAAGGCATTGGGGTGTTCCGCCATCGCCTGCGAGAGTTTCTTGCCGCTCTCGATGGATTCGACCAGGCTGGCGATGATCTCGCGGAATGAAGCTTCTTCCATGCTGTCGCGCAGGTCGCCAAGGCACTCCAGCAGGGGCACGCCCGCCCGCACGAGCTGCTCGAGGTTGAAGAAGAAGGTGATGAGGTCGGTGCGTTTGACCTTGTTGCTGCCGAAGGAAAGCGAGTCCGCTTCTTCCTTCGCGCTGATGAGATCGAGGCCGGAGCGTTTCAGGCGCTGTTCGAGGTCGATCAGATTGCCGGCATCCTGCAGTCCTTTGGCGGATTTGCCGGTGCTGTCGATCGCCTTGTAGGAATAGAGCGCCATGGGGTCCTGTTACATCCGGTCGCTGAGGTCGACCACGCGCGAGACTTCGGCGATGGAGGTGACGCCCTGCAGGATACGGCGGATGCCGTCCTGTGCCAGCGGACGGAAGCCGCGTTCCAACGCCATGTTCTTCAGGTCGCGGATACTGGCGCGGCGGGCGATCAGGTCGTCCATCTCGCTATCCATCTTGAGGATCTCCATGATCGCCTGGCGGCCGGTGTAGCCCTGGTGATGGCAGGCATCGCAGCCGGCGGCGCGGTAGATGGTGATGTTTTCGTCATGGCGCACGCCGAGCATCTTGCATTCGGAATGGTCGGGGTGGTACGGGTACTTGCAGTGACGGCACAGCACGCGCACCAGACGCTGGGCAACAACGCCGATGATGTTGCCGGCCATGATGTCGGGCAGGATGCCGATGTCGAGCAGGCGCGGGATCGCGCCGATGGCCGAGTTGGTGTGCAGGGTGGAATAGACCTGGTGACCGGTCATCGCGGCGCGGAACGCCATCTCGGCGGTCGGATGGTCGCGGATCTCGCCGACCAGGATGATGTCCGGATCCTGCCGCATCAATGAGCGGATACCGCTGGCGAAGTCCAGTTTCGCCGCTTCGTTCACCGAGCTCTGGCGGATCAGCGGGATGGGATATTCAACCGGGTCTTCCAACGTCATGATGTTCACCGATTCGGTGTTGACGTGGTTTAGAACCGAATACAACGTGGTCGTTTTACCGGAGCCGGTCGGGCCGGTGACCAGCAC
>DMCN01000040.1:0-7306 GCA_003445795.1 Gallionellaceae bacterium | reverse complement strand
CCGTCCTGCGGCGCGCGCGTCTCGGCGATGTTCATGCCGCTCATCACCTTCAGGCGCACCACCATGGCGGGCCAGAAGCTCTTGTGCAGGCTGCGCACCTGGCGCAGCACGCCGTCGACGCGGTAGCGGATGCGCAGGAAGCTGCTTTCCGGCTCAAAGTGGATGTCGGAAGCGTTTAAAATTAAAGAACCGCCGAAAATCGCGTCGATCAGGCGCACCACCGGCTGGCTGAATTCGTTCACCCCCTGCTGGAGGTTCTGGTGCTCCATCTCGCCCGGTTCGATCTCGTGCAGGATGCCGTCGATGGAAAGTTCGAAGCCGTAGTACTGGTCGATGGCGCGCAGGATGTCAGATTCGCTGGCGAGTTGGGTGACCAGGCGGTATTCGTCGCGCAACAATGCGCGCACCTGGTCGAGCGCGATGATGTTGTCCGGATCGGCGATCGCGATGGTCAGGTTCTTGTTGGTGGTATCGACCGACAGCGGCAGCAGGATGTAACGGCGGGCGATCTCTTTCGGCACCAGCACGATCGCGGCGGGATCGACGATGACGTTGGACAGGTCGACGCTCTCCTGGCCGAGGTTCTCGGACAGCACGTCGCGGATGGTCGCTTCGGACAGGAAGCCGAGACGCACCAGCAGGCGGCCCAGCGGTTGCGGGGATTTGTTCTGCTCCTGGGTGGCGATGCGAAGCTGGTCTTCGCTGATCACTCCCTTGGCTATCAGCAGGTGCCCGATGGGCTGCTGGCTCTGTTGTTGCGGTGCAGCCATCGTATCCTCAGCGAGCGGTGGTCAGTTCATTCAAGCGCTGTTGTGCTTGTGCGTGGTCGAAACCGGAGTTGCCGGAAGCATCGAGTTGCAAAGCCTGCTGATAATGCTGGGCAGCGACCTTGCGCTGGCCCAGATGATCCAGACTCACCGCAAGATTGAAGGCGAACTGCGCATTGGTCGGCTCCAGTGTGTAGGCGTTGAAGTAATGCTGTTGCGCATCGGCCCAGCTCGACTGTTCCGCATACAGGTTGCCCAGCGCGAAATGCAGGGCGCCGGAGCGCGGTTGTTCTGCCAGCATCTGTTTGAGCTTGCTCTCGTTGTCCGCCGCGTCCGCCGGTGTATAGGTGGACAAGGCGGCGATCGCCGCCGGATCGCGCGGATCGACGACCAGTAACTGGCGGTAATAGCGCTGGGCGGCTTCTTCCATGCCTTGCTGTTGTGCGGTCGCAGCCATGCCGAGCAGGGCGTCGCGGTTGTTCGGGTCTTTGCCCAGTACCTGGCGGTAGCCTTGCGAGGCCGTCGCGTAGTCGCCGCGCTGATAAGCCTGCCATGCTTCAATCAGTGCGGGGGTGACACCGTCCGCATCGATGTTGCGCCGGAAAGCGACACCGGTTCCGGCTGGTCGGCTGCGCGGTTTTTCGGTTCTCGGCTGGCTGCGCGGCGTATCGAAATCATCGTTGCGCGCGGTGATCACCGGTTGTTGTTCGGGTTGCGGAACAACTTCTTTTTCAGGCGGTGCCACAAAGGGAACCAGCGGCGGCAGTGGGGCAACAGCAACAGGCGCCGGCACAGGCGGCGCTGCGCGCTGCGCGACCATGGGCTGGCTGGGCGGTTGCAGTTCCAGCCAGACGTAGTAGCCGTAGCCGGCACCCAGCACCGAGCAGATCAGAAGGGTGGTCGGAACCAAGCCGAGATTCCAGCGCGGGCCGGCAGCTTTTTTCTTCTTTGCGGCGAACAGCGTCTCGCCGGCGGCGCGTGAGGCAGTGGGAGAAGCCGCCGAAGTTGAGGCGGAACGCGATGGCGATGCTTCTTCCAGTGACAGGTCGCTCAAGCCGGTGCCTTTGTGCTGGTTGTCGCCGGACTTCTTGAGCGCGTCGAGTAACAGACTCATGGCTTTGCCTTCTCGTTCTCGGGCTTGAGGAAGTTGGCATCCGGCAGGTTGCTGCGGTATGCGCTGTAATCACCTTCGATGCTGGCATCCTTGATGACTACCGGGCGCAGGAAGATGACCAGTTCGGTCTTGGTCTTGGTGTCGTTACGGTTCTTGAACACGGCTCCTGCGATCGGGATGTCGCCCAGCAGCGGGACGCTGTCGGTCAGGTTGTTGATCTCGTCCTGCATCAATCCGCCAAGTATGGCGATCTGGTTGTTTTCAATCTTCAGGACCGACTCCATCTCGCGTGTCTGCAATACGGGGATCTGGCTCACCACACCGGATGCGGGGCAGGGAGCGGTGGGGCCGCAGGGGTTGGCAAGACTGGGGTTGGGGTCGTTGACCCAGGCGATGCGCCGGGTGATCGATGGGCGCAGGTTGATCAATACCGAATCGCTGTCGTTGATCTGCGGAGTCACACTCATGGTGAAGCCGGTCGGAACGGTGACAGCGGTGGTGGTATAGGTGGTTGTGCTTGAAGTCTGGTTCGTTGTGGTATCTGCCTTGATGGTGAAGTACACCAGGTTATCCACCACGCGCAACATCGCCGTCTGATTGTTCATCACGCTGATCTTGGGGCTGGAGAGCACCTTCACGTCGCCGAACGATTCGAGCAGCGAAACAGTCGAGCTCAGGTTGCCCAATTTGGAGGTGGGGTTGGCATAGTTGAGGATCATCATGCTGCCGGTCGTGCTGGCGGGCAAACCGGCCGATCCCGACTGGGTGATCTCGAAGCCCTTGGCGCCGAGGCGCAGGCGCGACCAGTCGATGCCCTGCTGATAGTTGCTGCTCAGGCGCACCTCGGCGATGGTCGCCTCGATCAGTACCTGACGGCGCGCGTTGCGCATGATCTGCGAGATGAAGTCCTGAATCTTCGCGTGCTGCTTGCCGGTGGCGCGCACGGTGATGATGCCGGCCTCGGGGCTGGAGATGACCGATGCCGCCTGGAGTATCTGGTAATCCTGATAATCCTGTTGGCCGCTTTGTCCTTTGCGTTCGGTTTCGTTGGCGGCTTTATCCTTTTCACCGCTCGAACTCTTGGCGTCCTGCTCGCTCGCCGCTTGGGCATCCGCACCTGATTTGCGTCGGACGATAATTTCCTTGTCGGTTTCCCTCAGGATGTCTTTGACATTCTTTTCCAGCGTGTCCCAGAAATGATTTTTGGAGCTATTCTTGATGGAAAGCTGGGAATTGTTGCTGGATGAGCCACCTGTCGATCCGGAGCCGCCAACCTGGGTCGTGTTCGACATGCTGCCATCGGTGTCGCGCGACATGTTGACGTAATCGATCTTGTAGGTCCGCAGGAAGGGCGAGTCCGGCATCACGACGAGGCTGCCGTTCTCCAGTTCGTAACGCATGTCCACCTGTTTGGAGATGCGGTCCAGAATCTGCGGCAGGGTCTGGTTGATGGCGTTCAGCGTGACGCTGCCGTCGATGCCGGGATGGATGTCGATGTTCACTTTTGCATCGCGCGCCAGCGCGAACAGGATGTCGCGGGCAGGCAGACTGGTGACGACGACGCTATAGGTCTCTACTTTGGCTGCGGGTTTTGGAGGCGGGAGGACGACAGCGCGTTTGCTGGGTTGCGGGATGGTTCCGGCGGCTTGGCTGGCTTCCAGACTGCTCTGCTGGATGTGCTTGTCAGACGGTGTGATCTGCCTTGTGCCGCAAGCGGCCATTGAAACACAGGCCGAACACAGCAATATGTGAGTGAACCTCATTCCCTTTTCTCCCTTTGTTTTCGCGGAAGGTAACACCATTTCCCGACTACGGCAACACGTCTTTCGATCTATATACTTTGTCCTTCAACTGCTTAGGGCATGTTCTGCGTCTCATTTAGCATGTGCAAAGTGGGCGCAAATGCATCTTTATAGCGCTGCGGCAATTCCTGTATCCCTGTGCGCGCGAGGTCGCTGGTCGCGTAGTTGCCGAATAGCACGCGATATCCGTCTTTGCCGTTCAGCTTGATCGACACGATGTATATCTCGGCAAGTATGCCCAATCTTTGAGCCCGGCCGAGGAAACGCTCCATGCGCTCGGGGCGGATATCGTCGGTGTAGAACAGCTGGATACTGACGTTTCCGCGTCCCGGTTTGTCCAGCATGGCTTGCGTTGCCGCCAGTCGCTGCTGCAGCATCGTGGGCAATTGCGCTACGGAAGTTGTCGGTGCCGGTGCCGGTGCGGCCGCGGTTGCAGCGGGTTTTGCAGCCGGCTTGGGCGCGATGACGATGGGCGCTTTTTCGACCGCAGCGGGGGCCGCAGCTGCGGGTGCGGCGGGAGTCTCGGTTGCGGTCGCCAGCGTCTCGGCGGCGGCCGCTTGCGAAACGGTTGTCGCAACCACTTCGCTGGCGACGGCCGGTTGCACGATACTGGCGGTTTGCATCGTCGTCGGTGCGGGCAGGCTGGTGTTCTCCTGTCCCATGAACAAGCTTGCGCCAGCCAGCGAGGCGGCGAACAGGATGACGCCACCGGTCATCGCGACGCCTTTGCGGTTGAGCAGGTTGCGCTTGTTGGTCATCTCGCTGTCGCGGATGGCGGCCAGGACATGGCGCGATTCGATGTTGTGCGTGTTCTCGACGAAGGCGGCGAGCAGCGATTTGTCGGCGAGGATGTTGACGCGGCGCATCAGCCCGAGCGAGGCCTTGCCGATGAGCTGCACGGCGGCGGGCGAGAACACGTCCGGTCCTTTGTAGCCGGCGGCGCGCATGCGGAACATCAGGTAGTCGTTGATCACCTTGCGCGAGATCGGCAGGATGTTGAAGTGATGAACGATGCGGTCCTTCAACTGGCGCATGTTGGTCTGCTCCAGCTTCTCGTCCAGTTCGGGCTGGCCGAACAGTACGATCTGGATCAGCTTGTGTTTGCCGACCTGCAGGTTGTACAGCAGGCGCAATTCTTCCAGCGTCTCCAGCGGCATGGCATGCGCTTCGTCCACCAGTACCACGCAGCGTTCGCCGCGTTCGTACATCGCTTCGAGATGGTTCTGCAGGGTCTGCAGGATGATGTTGACGCGTTTGCCTTCGAGATCGAGGTCGAGCCGGTCGGCGATGGCATACAGCAGCTCGTCGCGCGACATGCTGGGGTTGGCCAGGTAGATGGCTTTGATGTTGGAGGGCAGGCGGTCCAGCAGCATGCGGCACAGCATGGTCTTGCCGCTGCCGACTTCGCCGCTGATCTTGACGATGCCTTCGCCATCGGTGATGGCATAGACCAGCGCGTCGAGTATCTCGCCGCGGTTGGCACCGGAAAAGAAGAATTCGGTGACCGGAGTGATCTTGAACGGTGGCTCGGTCAGGCCGAAATGCTCCAGATACATCTGCTCCCCCTTTATTGTACTTTCTGCGCTCTGTGCTTTTGTACCGCTTCCATGCGGCTGTATAGCGTGGTGCGCGCGATGCCCAGCAGCTTGGCGGCTTCGCTGACGTTACCGTGCGCCAGCTCCATGGCGGCGTCTATATAACGGGCAGTATAGCCTATCAATAGCTCGTCGAGATCGAAATTTCCCTGTTGCAACACATGCTTGGCTTCGCCGGACAGGTCGGCCGGGCCGGTCTCTCCGGTTTCCGGTTGCGGATCGAACTCGGCTTCCAGCTGTTTCGCATCCACCTTGAGGCCGGGATATTTGGTGGTCAGGCGGATGACGATGTTGCGCAACTCGCGCGTGTTGCCGGGGAAGGGGTAGCTCTTCCAGCCTTCCAGCGCAGCGGGGTCGAGGTCGAACGGCGGGCGCTGCGCCTGGCTGGCGTAGAAAGCCTTGAAGTGTTCCAGCAGCAGCAGTTTGTCTTCGCCCAGCGTGCGCAGCGGCGGCACCTGGATGGTGAAGATGCTCAGGCGGTGATAGAGGTCGGTGCGGAAAGTGCCGCTGCGCACCGCCAGTTTCAGGTCGCGGTTGGTGGCGGCGATGATGCGCGCGTTGCTCTTGCGCGTGGTGGCTTCGCCGACGCGCTGGTACTCGCCGTTCTCCAGCACGCGCAACAACTTGGCCTGCAGTTCCTGCGGCATCTCGCCGATCTCGTCGAGGAACAGCGTGCCGTTCTCGGCGCGTTCGAAGAAGCCGCTCTGCGCGTTGGTCGCACCGGTGAAGGCTCCCTTGGCGTGGCCGAACAGGGTGGATTCGAGCAGATTGGGCGAGATGGCGGCGCAGTTGAGCACGACATACGCGGCATCGGTCTTGCCGCTCAGGCTCTTCAGGGCGGTGGCGACCAGTTCCTTGCCGCTGCCGGATTCGCCCTCGATCATCACCGGATACGGGGTCTTGGCATACAGTTCGATCTGGCTGCGCATGGCCTGGATGGGCTGGCTGTTGCCGATGATGCCAAGCAGGGAGCGATTCTCGCCGATGCCGGATTGTTCGCTTTGCTGGATGCGCAGGGCGTCCAGTAGCAGGGTGCGCAGGGTCTCCGGGCCGCAGGGTTTGGCGACGAACTCGATGGCGCCCAGCGTGCGCGCGTGCCGCGCATTGCTTTCCTCGTTCTGGCCGGAGAGTGTGATGACCTTGATGTTGGGCGAGTGCGCCAGCAGTTCGGTGATTAGCTTGAAGCCTTCCTCGGGGCGGTGCGGTGTCGGCGGCAGGCCCAGATCGACCAGCGCCAGTTGTGGCGGGCTGTCCATGTCGCGCAGCAGGCGGATGGCATGCGGGCGGTCTTCGGCGAGATGGATGTCGAAATCGTCGCCCAGGATCAGGCGCAGGGAATCACGGATGAGCGGATCGTCATCGACGATGAGCAGGGATGGGAGAGTCACGCTGTTATCCTGAAAGTAGACACGAGATATGTGTAACGCCCCGCAGGATAGCCCGCAATCGCGCCAAGCTCAAGTAATCAGCGATTTCCAAGATACGGTGGCGTGGTTTAGAATGCGCCCTCTTCTCATCTGCGATAGGTTCATAAGTGTCCGCACCTCTGGTAGAAGTCCGCGACGTTAATTTCGCCTACGACAATCGTGCCATCCTGAAAGGCATCAACATGTCCTTTCACAAGGGCAAGCTCATCGCCATCATGGGCGGGAGCGGTTGCGGCAAGACCACCCTGTTCCGCCTGATCGGCGGCGCGCTCAAGCCCACCAGAGGCGAGATCAGGATAGACGGTCAGGTCATGCACGAGCTGGACCAGCAGGGGCTGTACGACATGCGCCGCAAGATGGGCGTGCTGTTCCAGTTCGGCGCGCTGTTCACTGACATGTCGGTGTTCGACAACGTGGCGTTCCAGATGCGCGAACATACCGATCTGCCGGAAGAGGTCATCCACGACCTGGTGATGATGAAGCTGCACGCGGTCGGCCTGCGCGGCACGCACGATCTGATGCCGGCCGAATTGTCCGGCGGCATGGCGCGGCGCGTGGCGCTGGCGCGCACCGTGGCGCTCGATCCGATGCTGATCATGTA
>DMCN01000092.1 GCA_003445795.1 Gallionellaceae bacterium | reverse complement strand
CGGGTTATGAGCCCGACGAGCTGCCAGACTGCTCCACCCCGCGTCTGAGAAGGGGGCGAACTCTACAGAAGTACCGCAGTGCCGTCAACAAGAGTTTGGATACGGAACGCAGGTTTCGCTGATATCAGTTCGTTGCCTATATATTAGGTTGTTACCGCCGCGCCCTGCTGCGATGGCGTTCAGCCCCTATCCACAGGGCGTAATCCGCCCTCCGAAAAGGATTTGCCCAACCCCCTATTTTTATGGATAATGCGCGCCCTTAATCGGTATCCGTGCGCGTACAAATGCCGCGCCCAACTTTAGCAAGGAAGACAAAATGAAAGCCGCCATTCACCCAGAGTACAAAGAGATCGCAGTGACATGCAGCTGCGGCAACAAGTTCGCCACCCGCTCCACCATGAGCAAATCGGAACTGCACGTTGAAGTCTGTTCCGAGTGCCACCCGTTCTACACCGGCACACAGAAGATCGTGGACACCGCTGGCCGCATCGAGAAGTTCCGCAGCAAGTACGGCACAGCAGGCAAAACCGCCGCTTGATGGAACTTCGTTAGGCACAGAGATCAAAAGGCAGCGAAGGCTGCCTTTTTCTTTTCCGGATCGACAACATGTACAAGCTCTGCACACCGCTGATCGTCATCGCCGCCCTGCTGCTGGGCGGCTGCGCCACCAACCCCGTCAGCGGGGAAAAAGATTTCGTGATGATGTCGGAATCGCAGGAGATCGCGCTGGGCCGCTCGTCGGATGCCGAGGTGCGCAAGCAATACAAGGTCTACGCCAACCCCACCCTGCAAAGCTATGTCAACCGTGTCGGTCAGAAAGTCGCCGAACACAGCCACCGCCCCAACATCCGTTACCGTTTCACCGTACTCGACTCACCCGAGATCAACGCTTTCGCCCTGCCCGGCGGTTACGTCTATATCACGCGCGGCATCCTCGCCTATCTGAACTCCGAAGCCGAGATGGCAGCTGTGCTGGGGCACGAGGTCGGCCATGTCACCGCGCGCCACGGCGTGCGCCAGCAAAGCGCGGCGCAGGCCGCCAACCTCGGCATCTCCATCGCCTCCATCTTCGTGCCCGAACTCAACACCCAGCTGGGGCATGACCTCTCAAACCTGATGGGCGGCGCCTTGCTCTCCGGCTACGGACGCGAGCATGAACTGGAATCCGACCGTCTCGGCGCCCAATATCTGGCGCGCACCTCATACGACCCGCAGGCGATGATCCGCGTGGTCGGTGTGCTGAAGAACCAGGAGTTGCTCGATGCCGAGCTCGCCAAACAGGAAGGGCGCGAGCCGCGCCGCTATCACGGCACCTTCGCCACCCACCCCGACAATGACACGCGCCTGCAGCAGGTTGTAGGCGAGGCCGGCAGCCTGACCGTCGCCGAACCCAGAGAGGGCAGAAGTGAATTCTTAAAGCAGACCGAAGGCATGGTGTTCAACGACAGCATCGAGGAAGGCATCGTGCGCGACAACCGCTTCATGCACAAAGACCTCGGCATCGCGCTCACGTTCCCGCCTGGCTGGAACGTGAAGAACTCGACCACCCAGCTTGTCGCCCTCAGCCCCCAGGTCGATGCCGCGATCCAATTGAAGATCGACGACAAGCCCATCGGCAATGTCACCGAATATACCCGCCGCGTGCTGGGCAACGACGCCCGCATCGAAACGCTGGAGATCGAACAACTACATGCCGCCATCGGCGACACCGGCAAGGTCGTGCTCGGCATTGTCTATTTCGACCGCAAGGCGTTCCACATCGTGGGCAATGCCAAGACCACCGCGACACTGGAGGCGCAACGCAGCGCGATGAAGGAAACGATACGCAGCTTCCATGTATTGACCGACGACGAGAAGAAATCGATCAAGCCGCTGACCATCAGACTCGTCACTGCGCAGAAGGGCGAGAGCTACGCAAAACTGGCGCAACGCTCGCCATTAGGTAAGAATGCGGAAAGTTACCTGCGTCTCATCAATGCGCAGTACCCCACAGGCGAACCGATAGTCGGACAGACACTCAAGATCATCGAATAATAAACGGATGTACGCCTACTACACGAAACTGAAAGAACCCGAGATCACCCCGATCAAGGCGGGATTCCTGCTCTTGCTGTGCGTGGTGTGGCTGCTCACCGGACTCGTCGGGCACGACCCATGGAAGCCGGACGAGGCCTACAGCTTCGGCCTGATCTATCACATCATCCAGAACCACGATTGGATCGTACCCACGCTGGCGGGCGAGCCCTACATGGACAAGCCGCCGCTGTACTACTGGACGGCGGCCATCTTCGCGAAACTCTTCGCGCCCATCCTGCCGTTGCATGACGGCGCTCGCCTCGCGAGCGGCTTCTACATTGCACTGACCATGCTCTTCGTCGGCCTGAGCGGCCGCGAGCTATTCGGCGAGAACCGTGGCTGGCCTGCCGCCATCGCCCTGATCGGCTGCCTCGGCATGCTGGTGCGCGCGCACGAGATCATCACCGATAATGCACTGCTCGCCGGTTGCGCCATGATGATCTACGCCTATGCCCTCAGCCTGCGCCGCCCCTGGCTCGCCGGCTTGCTGATGGGCATCGGCATCGGTATCGGCTTCCTCAGCAAGGGCTTCATCGCCCCCATCCTGTTCCTGCTCATCAGTCTTGCGCTGCTGAGCTTCCGCGAATGGCGCACGCGCGCTTTCCTGACCACTGTCGGCATCGCCATCGTCTGTGCACTTCCGTTGCTCACGGTATGGCCATGGCTGCTGTTCCAGCACTCGCCGCAACTGTTCGTCGAATGGATGTGGACGCTCAACATCGGACGCTGGCTGGGTTTCGTCAAAGGCGGCGATTACAGCGACGTTTTCTACTACGTGAAGATATTGCCGTGGCTGGCTTGGCCCGCGCTGCCACTCGCCGCCTGGGCGGTGTGGGAAGCACGCAAGAGAGTCTGGCATCAGGCCGAATTCCAGCTGCTGCTGGTCAGCTTCATCGTCATGCTCGTCACCCTGAGCATCGTGCCGGACATCAAGGAAGTGTTCGCCCTGCCTATGCTGCTGCCGATCGCCCTGCTCGCCACCGCCTCGCTCTCCACCCTGCGCCGCGGCGCAGCGAACGCGCTCGACTGGTTCGGCATCATGACCTTCGCCATGCTCGCCATCGCGCTGTGGTGGGGTTGGGCCGGCTTGCTGCTGAACAACAACGCCAAGATCACCCACTGGCTGAAAGACTACCAACCCGGCTTCGAGCCCGATTTCTACGCCACCCCGTTCTGGATCGCCGTCACCGCGACCGTACTGTGGATCGTGCTGGTGTGGCGAGTCGGTCGCTCCGTGCGCCGCTCGCTCATCAATTGGGCCGCCAGCGTCACCCTGCTTTGGATACTGCTGATGACCATCTGGCTGCCCTGGCTCGACACCGGCAAGAGCTATCGTCACATGGTCGACGATTTGAAAGAGAACCTGCCGAAGAAATACAAATGCATCGCCGGCGTGCGCATCGGCGACAGCCAGCGCGCCATGCTGCAGTACTTCGGCAACCTCAACCCCAAGCGCAACGCGTCAAACGTCTGCGACCTGCTGCTGGTGCAGGGCGATCGCATCGCCAAGCCCATCGAGGACGAGATCGGGTGGGAGAAGATGTGGGAAGGCGGGCGTAAGGGTGATACGAAGGAGAGGTTCAGGTTGTATCGGAGAGTGAAGGAATAGTTTTGTACCCCCCGCCAGACCGTTCGTCCTGAGCCCTTCGACGTTGCTCAGGACAGGCTTGTCGAAGGATGGGCGAAGCCCGCTAATCTTCAAATTCAAAACCAACGCCATCTGGGGGCTTTAAATCCATGCGGCGCAATGCCCGTTGGTTATTGCGCCCTACGCTGGCTAATTTGTGATTGTTCCGTTGTGCAATCTCTCTAGAAATTCTAGAAATTCGTCTGAAAGCTGGGACCTCGAAATAACAACGCCCTTCGCAACCTCCCATGCAATCCCACGCTCATCATCAATTCCGGGATGCGCAAACGCGTAGTCGGTTGCCTTGTGACGACTCGATGGTTCGAGCTTTGCAAGTGGGATTCGTAAACGTTCGTAGGAATGCTTTAAATCGACACTAGCTTTCTTTCGATTCTCTGCCGCTGCCCCAAACTCGCGGAATCGTTGATCTATTGTACGTATAGCTTCATATGCTCCCAATATCCATAAATGGGAAAGGCCGATGCTACCTCCGACTTCTGCCAACTCATCCAATTTTCCCGCTTGTGGATTCTTTCCAAGCTCACGATGTCTTTGATCACTTACATATAGGTCCTGATCAATTTTCCCGAGAATCAGAATAGTGATGACAAGGTTGGGTTCGACCTGCTGTAACGAAGCACTAGCAAGTTTCCACCTCCACACTCGCATGTATGGCATCTTGATGCCTACCGCAACTTCACCGTCTCACAAACCACATCCCCATTCTGCCCCCGATTGCGCAATGCATGATCAATCAACACCAACGCCACCATCGCCTCCGCGATCGGCGTAGCGCGAATACCAACACAGGGATCATGCCTGCCTTCGGTAGAAACCTTCACCGCCTCCCCCGCCTTGTTGATGGAGTTGCGCTCGATACGGATACTCGAAGTCGGCTTGATCGCGTAGTGCGCGACGATATCCTGCCCGGTAGAAATACCACCGAGAATGCCGCCCGCGTTGTTCGATAAAAAACCTTGCGGCGTGAGTTCGTCGCCATGCTCGCGGCCCTTCTGTGTCACGCAATTAAAGCCCGCACCAATCTCCACGGCTTTCACCGCGTTGATACCCATCAGTGCATGCGCGATGTCGGCATCGAGGCGGTCGAACACCGGTTCGCCCCAGCCCACCGGCACGTTGTGCGCCACCACGGCGAGTTTCGCGCCGATGGAATCGCCGGATTTGCGCAGGGCGTCCATGTAGTCTTCCAGTTGCGCGACATAGGTCGCGTCGGCGATGAAGAAGCTGTTGCCGTCCTCGTGCACATCCGCCCAGCTCTTGAAGGGGATCTCGATCTCGCCCAGTTGCATCATGTAGCCGCGCACGGAGACGCCGTAGGTCTCGTGCAGCCATTTCTTGGCGATGGCGCCTGCCGCCACGCGGCCTGCCGTTTCGCGTGCCGAGGCACGGCCGCCGCCGCGATAGTCGCGGATGCCGTATTTCTGCCAGTAGGTGTAGTCGGCGTGGCCGGGGCGGAAGGTGTCGGCGATGTTGCCGTAGTCCTTGCTGCGCTGGTCTTCGTTGCGGATCAGCAGCGCGATGGGGGTGCCGGTGGTCTTGCCTTCGAATACGCCGGACAGTATCTCCACCGTGTCCGATTCGCGGCGCTGGGTGACGTGGCGCGAGGTGCCGGGTTTGCGGCGGTCGAGGTCGGTCTGGATGTATTCCGCGCTCAGCTCCATCCCGGGAGGACAACCGTCGACGATGCAGCCGATGGCCGCGCCGTGCGATTCGCCGAAGGAGGTGACGGTGAAGAGGGTGCCGAATGTGTTTCCAGACATGATGTTGTCTCGCTTAAAGAGTGCATGAAGTTTAACATAGCAACCTACCCCGCTTACTCGTGAGTATCGCCATGAAAGCCATCCTCGCCATCGCCCCCGGCGGCACCGAAGTCCTGCAACTGCGCGACATACCCAAGCCGGAGTTGCCCTCGCCACACCACATCCGCGTCAAGCTTGCCGCCGCAGGGGTTAACCCGGTGGACACCAAGCTGCGTGCCAAGCCCGCTTACTACCCCGACAAGCTGCCCGCCATCCTCGGTTGCGACGGGGCTGGCGTGGTCGAAGCCGTCGGCGCCAAGGTCGCGCGTTTCAAGGTCGGCGACGAGGTGTTCTACTGCAACGGCGGTTTTGGCGACGAGCCTGGAAGTTATGCCGAGTTTGCCACGTTGCACGAGGACTACTGCGCGCAGAAACCTGCCCGCATGAGCCTGCAAGACAGTGCCGCCATGCCGCTGGTGTTCATCACCGCGTGGGAGGCGCTGGTCAAGCGCGCCCATCTACAAGCCGGGCAGACCGTACTCATCCATGCCGCGGCGGGCGGTGTGGGGCAGATGGCCGTACAGATTGCCCGCCATCTCGGCGCTCATGTCGCGGTGACTGTGAGCGACGAGCACAAAGCCGAGATCGCACGCAGCCTCGGGGCGGAAAAGATCATCAACTACAAGACACAGGATTTTGTGCAGGAGACCCTGGATTGGGCTGGCGGCAAAGGTGCGGATGTGGTGTTCGACACGGTGGGCGGCGAGACTTTCCTCAAATCGCTCGATGCCGCGCGTGTCGCAGGCCATGTGGTCAGCATCCTCTCTACTGCCATGTCGCTGGCCGACACGCAAAAGGCACGGCTGCGCAATCTCAGCCTGAGCTTCGAGCTGATGCTCACGCCACAAGTCATGCACATGGACGAGGATCGCATCCGCCAGCGCAAGATACTGGAGCAGGCCGCCGAGCTGGTGGATGCAGGGCAATTAAGTGTTCAGGTATCCCACCGCCTGCCGCTGGAACAGGCCCCCGAGGCGCACCGTTTGATCGAGGTGGGCGGCATGATCGGCAAGATCGTGTTGACGATGTGATGACTGGGTTCGTCGACACCCACTGCCATCTGGACGCCGCCGAGTTCGGCGACAGACAAGCCGACATCGTGCGCGATGCCGCAGCCGCTGGCGTGGTCCGCATCGTCGCTCCTTCGGTTGCCCTCTCCAACTTCGATATCGTGCGTACCTTGTGCAAACAATATCCCGGCTGCTTCCCCGCCTACGGCATCCACCCGATGTACACCGACGCAGCCACCCCGAACGATCTCCAAATACTGCGCGACTATCTGCAGCAGCATCGTCCTGTCGCCATCGGCGAGATCGGCCTGGATTTCTTCATCCCGCATTACGACCAGACCTGCCAGGAACATTTCTTCGTCGAACAGCTCAAGCTGGCGCGTGAATTCGACTTGCCCGTGCTGCTGCACATCCGCCGTGCGCAGGACACCATCCTCAAACACCTGCGCCAAATCAGGGTGCAGGGAGGTATCGCGCACGCCTTCAACGGCAGCCGTCAGCAGGCGGACGAGTTCATCAAACTGGGATTCAAGCTCGGCTTCGGCGGTGCAATGACCTATCCGCGCGCCACGCGCCTGCGCGACCTCGCCGCCACCCTGCCGCTGGAAAGTATTGTGCTGGAGACAGATGCGCCGGACATCCCTCCGGACTTTTTGGAGAAAGGCTTGCCGAACGAACCCAAGTATCTGCCGCGCATCGCGCAGACCCTGGCGGAGTTGCGTGGCATGCCACTGGAGGAAGTTGCACGGGCGACCGCCGCCAATTCCATCGCCGTGATGCCTGCATTGGGGGCTTCGCCCTTATAATGCGCGCCATGCAAAACACCACACCACCCCAATTCACCCGCACTCACATCCTGCTCGGCGATGCCGGCATCGAGAAACTCAATAGCAAACATATCTTCGTCGCCGGCATGGGCGGCGTGGGTTCGTATTGCACAGAGGCACTGGCGCGCGCCGGCATCGGTCGCTTGACTCTGCTCGATCACGATGTGGTCGTGGCGAGCAACATCAACCGCCAGCTCCCCGCGCTGCTCTCCACGGTCGGTCAGTCCAAGGCGGAGTTGATGGCGGCGCGCATCGCCGACATCAACCCAGATTGTCAGGTGACGCTGCTGCGCACCTTCCTCACCACCGAGAACGTGAACGAGCTGGTGCCGGGAGATTGCGACTATGTGATCGACTGCATCGACTCGCTGACCTGCAAGGAGGCGCTGGTGGCGGAGAGTTTCAAGCGCGGGTTGAAAGTGGCTTCCAGCATGGGGGCGGGCAACCGCCGCGATCCGACGCGAATCAAGATCGCCGATATCAGCAAGACGAACATGTGCGCGCTGGCGGCACAGATGCGGACAAGGCTACGCAAACATCACGGGATCAACAAAGGCGTGCTGACGGTGTTCTCGGACGAACAGGCGAGCGACCCGCTGCCGCCGCAACCCACCGACCGCGGCCGTGCGCGCGCGGTGAACGGCACCATCAGTTACATGCCGCCGCTGTTCGGTCTCATGCTGGCGGGAGCGGTGCTCAATCGCTTGCTGGAAGAATAGTCACACCACTTCCCAGTCTTCCACCCCGCCGCCGACCACCCTGAACAAGGGATGCACGGATGGCTGCTCGAACTGCACCAGCCTGTCAAAGGCTGCCCTGTCACGCGCTTCCAGTTTGGCGCGGAGATGCGCGAGTTCATAGGCCACCTGCCCGTCGGTAACCGCAATTTTGACGCGGGTGGGGGCATGCACGATCTTGCTCGCATCGAAGCGATAACCCCGCCGCTCTGCTTCTCGCTGCACCCCGTGCAGATAAGTTGCGATGGCGGCAAGCGGGTCGGGGTGAGATTTGAAACGGTTGAGCTGCGGATGATTGCGGTAGCCCTTGGTCTGGCCGAGCAACACCTTCTGCGCCAGCAGAGTCTCTCGCCACAGCGCGACCAGGCCTTTGGCATCGAGGTGCTGCGGATGCAAAGACCAGATGCGCATCGCTACTTCAGCCAGCCCTTGCGCCAGAAGAACCAGAACGGCAGCGCCACCGTAAGCCCCATCAGCAGCAGCGCGAAAGGGTAACCCAGCTTCCATTCCAGCTCGGGCATGAAGCGGAAGTTCATGCCGTAGATGGACGCGATCAATGTCGGCGGCAGCAGGGCGACCGACACCACCGAGAACAGGCGCACGATGCGGTTCTGGTTGATGTTGATGAAGCCCACTGTGGTATCCATCAGGAAGTTGATCTTGTCGAACAGGAAGGCGGTATGGCCGTCCAGCGAGTCGATATCCTGCTGGATCTGGTGCACCTCCTCGATCTGCGCCGCACTGAGACGCTTGCCGCGGATCAGGAAGGACAACGCGCGCTGGGTATCCATCACGTTACGGCGGATGCGGCCGTTGACATGTTCGGCATGCGCGATCTCGGCCAGCGTCTTCACTGCCTGGTTGTCGCTCAAGGGCGAGCCGAGCACGTCCTGGCTCACGGCACCGAGGTCGGCATACACCTCTTCCAGTGTGTCGGCGGAGAACTCGATGTCCATGCCGTAAAGGTCAACCAGCACATCGCGGGCATCGAGGATGTCGCCCGATTCGGCATGCAGCCGCATGCGCAACAGACGAAAGATCGGCAGGTCTTCCTCGTGGATACTGATCAGTGTCTCGCCGGACAGCACAAAGGCCACCGCCACGCTGTGCGAGTGACTTTCGGTGCCGGAGAGGAAATCGGAGCGCAGGTGCAGGTCGCCCTCATGCTCGAAGAAGCGCGCGCTGGCCTCGATGTCGCGCAGGTGCTCGGGGCGCGGCAGGTGCAGGTCGAAGATACCCTCCACCCACTCCGCCTCTGCCGTCGTGGCGGCGACCATATCGATCCAGACCGGCTGGTCGTCGCCCAGATCGGTCCCGACTTCGATCTTGATGCGGTTGAGGCGTCCGTTCTTCAGCGTGAAAGCATGCAGCATAGAGTTCCCCGTTCAATGACCCTCATTCTAGCAGGCGTCTATTCGGATGCGTCGAAGCGTGCCAACACTTCATAGTGCGGACCCTGCGCGTCGCTAAGGGACTGTACCAGCGCAAAGCCGCCCACCGGCCAGCACACCGCAGGCATGGGTGGAAGCGGCGCGTCGCTCCACCTGGCGTGGCGCAGCAGCGTGACATGCGGTTTGTAGGGGCGGTCCTCGAACGGAAAGTGGTGCTTGCGCAGATTGCGTTCCAGTTCCCGCACCAGTTCGGCCAGCGCGGAGGGTGTCGCTTCCGGGGCGGCATAGACGATGTGGTTATGCCCCCAGTAGTGCGCTGTGGTCAGCTTCAATTCGAAACGGCGGGCGACCGTTTCCTGCGCCGCCAGCAACAGCGATTCCATGCGCCGTTCGGCCACCGCGCCCAGGAACACCAGCGTGGCGTGCAGGGTCTCCAGCTGCATCGCGCTGCCGCCGCACAACGCGCGCAAGGACGGCTGCCATGCGGCAAGGGCGGCACGCCTAGCAGCGTCCGGCCACAGGGCGAAAAACAGCCGACGCGAAGTCTCCTTTTGGGTCGGTTCCATGGTTTCAGCTTATCAGTTCGGCATGGTCGCGTCAGTGCGGAAAATGTGGGATTTTCGCCCTCCCGTTCGCAGAGGAGTTGTTCTTGGGTTTCGCCGGATGCTGTAGAATGCGCGCCTTGTTGAACGGTAAAGACCATGACCGTACGTTTGCGCGAAATTCCCTACAACTACACTTCGTTCTCCGACCGCGAGATCGTGTTGCGACTGCTCGGCGAAGAAGCGTGGGAGATCATCAACACCCTGCGCGAAGAGCGCCGCACCGGCCGCTCGGCACAGATGCTGTACGAGGTGCTGGGCGACATCTGGGTGCTCACGCGCAACCCTTATCTGGAAGACGACCTGCTCGCCAACCGCAAGCGCCGCGAAGCGCTGATCGGCGCGCTGCACCACCGGCTGTATGCCATCGAGGTGCGCCGCCAGAACAACCCCAAGGTGAAGCGGCTGCTCGAACTCGCCAGCGTGGCGGTCGACCAGTTCGCCGCCGAATTCGAACACACCCTGCTGTTGCGCAAGCGCGCGCTGAAGGCACTCTGCCGCATCACCCGCAAGGACAACATCCAGTTCGACGGTCTGGCGCGCGTCTCGCACGTCACCGACGCCACCGACTGGCGCGTGGAATACCCGTTCGTGGTGCTGCACCCGGACAGCGAAGAAGAAGTCGCACCGCTGGTGCGTGCCTGCATCGAACTCGGCCTGACCTTGATCCCGCGCGGGGGCGGCACCGGCTATACCGGCGGCGCCATCCCGCTGACCAAGTATTCCGCGGTCGTCAACACCGAGAAACTGGACGCGATCTCGCCCGTGGAATACCGGGTGCTGCCGGGTTTGAGCGAGCCCTATGCCACCATCCATTGCGGCGCCGGCGTGGTGACGCGGCGCGTGATGGAAGCGGCGGAGGCCGCCCGTCAGGTGTTCGCGGTCGACCCGACCTCGGCCGACGCTTCCTGCATAGGCGGCAACGTGGCGATGAACGCGGGTGGCAAGAAGGCCGTGCTGTGGGGCACCGCGCTGGACAATCTGGCTTCGTGGAAGATGGTCACCCCCGACGGCCTGTGGATGACGGTGGAACGCCTCGACCACAACCTCGGCAAGATCCACGATGCACCCGAGGCGCGCTTCCTCGTTTCGCGTTTCGAAGCGGACGGTAAAACGCAACACGGCAACCCGGAGATCCTGACCATCCCCGGCAGCAACTTCCGCAAGGCGGGACTCGGCAAGGATGTCACCGACAAATTCCTCTCCGGTCTGCCCGGCATCCAGAAGGAAGGCTGCGACGGCATCATCACTTCAGCGCGCTTCATCCTGCACCGCGAGCACAAGTTCACCCGCACGGTATGTCTGGAGTTCTTTGGCCAAGTGCGCGAGGCTGTGCCCGCCATCGTCGAGATCACCAACTATTTCGACCGTCGCAACGGCAATTCTCCCGCGCTGCTGGCCGGGCTGGAGCACCTGGACGAGCGCTATCTGAAAGCGGTGGGCTATGCCACCAAGTCCAAGCGCGGCACGCGCCCGAAGATGGTGCTGGTCGCCGACGTAGTGGGCGACGACGAACGCGCCGTGGGCGAGGCCGCCTCCGAGATCGTGCGCATGGCCAACCTGCGCCACGGTGAAGGCTTCATCGCGGTCTCCGCCGAAGCGCGCAAGAAGTTCTGGCTGGACCGCGCGCGTACCGCCGCCATCGCCAAGCACACCAACGCCTTCAAGATCAACGAGGACGTGGTCATCCCCTTGCCGCGCATGGGCGACTATTGCGACGGCATCGAGCGCATCAACATCGAGCTGTCGCTCTCGAACAAGATCAAGTTGCTGGGCGCGCTGGACGAACTGTTCGCGGGTGAACTGCCGCTGCGCTACCAGGACGATGCGCAACTGGGCGACGAAGAATTGCTGGGCAACCGTCCGCAGAACGCACAGCAGTTGCTCGCCGAAGTGCGCAGCCGCTGGACTTGGCTGCTGGAGAATCTGGACGCACCGCTGTCGTCCTGCCCCTTCGCACCGGACGACGCGCAGGATGCGCGCACCGTGTTCGAAGCCGTGCAGCGCCATCTGCTGCGCGCCTCGTGGAAACGCGAACTGCGCGACCAGCTGCGCCACATCTTCAGCGGCAGCACCTATCTGCCTGTACTGGAGCAGTGCGATGCCATCCACCAGCGCGTGTTGAAGAGCCGCGTGTTCGTGGCGCTGCACATGCACGCGGGCGACGGCAACGTCCACACCAACTTGCCCGTGAACTCCGACGACTACGCCATGCTGCAGCAGGCCTACGGCGCAGTGGATCGCATCATGAAACTGGCGAAAGATCTCGGCGGTGTGATCTCGGGCGAGCACGGCATCGGTATCACCAAGTTCGACTTTCTCGATGAGAGCGAGATCGCCCCCTTCACCGCCTACAAGCAGAAGGTCGATCCGGACGGGCATTTCAACAAGGGCAAACTGCTCAAGGGCAGCAACCTCGAGCACGCCTACACCCCCAGCTTCAATTTGATGGAACTGGAGAGTCTGATCCTGGAAAAGAGCGAGCTGGGCGATATCTCGGATTCGATCAAGGATTGTCTGCGCTGCGGCAAGTGCAAGCCGGTGTGCTCCACCCATGTGCCGCGCGCCAACCTGCTGTACTCGCCGCGCAACAAGATACTCGCCACCTCGCTGCTCATCGAAGCCTTCCTGTACGAGGAACAAACCAGGCGCGGCGTGTCCATCCAGCATTTCGCCGAGTTCGGCGATGTGGCCGACCACTGCACGGTGTGCCACAAGTGCCTGAAGCCCTGCCCGGTCGACATCGACTTCGGCGACGTGTCGGTGGCGATGCGCAATTTCCTGCGCAAACAGGGCAAGAAAAAATTCAGCCCGGTCACCGCGTTGTCGATGTTCTATCTCAGCGCGACCGATCCCACCACTACCAAGCTGTTGCGCAAGGTGATGATGGAGTGGAGCTACAAGGCGCAGCGCCTGGGCTACCGGATCGCCAAACATCTGGGGCTGTTCCGTCAGCAGGTCGCGCATCCGCCCGCCACCGTGGGCAAGCCGCCCATCCAGGCCAAGATTATCCACTTCATCAACAAGCCGATGCCCGGCAATCTGCCGAAGAAGACGGCGCGCGCGCTGCTCGACATCGAGGACAACACCATCGTGCCGGTGATCCGCAACCCGAACAAGGCCAGCGAGGATTCCGAGGCGGTGTTCTATTTCCCCGGCTGCGGCTCCGAGCGCATGTACTCGCCGGTCGCGCTGGCGACGCAGGCGATGCTGTACGAGGTCGGCGCGACCACCGTGCTGCCGCCCGGTTACCTGTGCTGCGGCTATCCGCAGACTGCGGCCGGCTTCGACGACAAGGGCAGCCAGATCACCACCGACAACCGCGTGCTGTTCCACCGCGTGGCGAACACGCTGAACTACCTCGATATCAAGACGGTGATCGTCTCCTGCGGCACCTGCATGGACCAGTTGCTGCAATACCAGTTCGACAAGATCTTCCCCGGCTGCCGGCTGCTCGACATCCACGAATACCTGCTGGAGAAAGGTGTGAAGCTGGGACAGGCGACCGGGACACGCTACATGTATCACGACCCCTGCCATTCGCCGATGAAGACCCATGCACCGCTCAAGGTCGCGAGCGAATTGATGGCGACACCGATTCCGTTAAGCGACCGCTGCTGCGGTGAGGCGGGCACCTTCGGTCTGGCCGTGCCGCACATCGCCACCCAGGTGCGCTTCCGCAAGGAAGAAGAGATCGGCAAGGTCGCAACGACCTTGCGCGCCGACGGTTACGCCGGCGAGGTGAAGATACTCACCTCCTGCCCGGCCTGTTATCAGGGCCTGAGCCGCTATGCCGATGACGCGGGCGGCACCAGCACCGACTACATCGTGGTGGAGATGGCCAAGCATCTGCTGGGGCCCACGTGGATGGAAGACTATGTGGCGAAAGCCAACGACGGCGGCATCGAGCGCGTGTTGTTATAGGAGCCGACAATGTTGTCTCTGGAACCAACCGACGATCTCGCCAAACCCGCATTCAAGGATGCGGCATCCTGTGCGAAATGGTTGAGCCAGTTGCAACTGACCAATCTCAACCTGGCGCAGGGCACGCTGCGCGCGCAACTGGATGAGTTCAACCGTTATCCCGTGCGCGGGAAAGAGCGTCTGCAGACACTGGAGACGCTGCGCGAGACGGTGAGTACCGTGCAGGCCGATTTCGCCAAGAAACTCGCGGGCAAGAAACTGCCGCTGGCCGATGAGGAGTTCAAGTCGCTGATCACCCTCACCAGCCTGTGGCAGAGCATGCTCAACGGCTATCTGCGTTGTCTGCAGTCGGTCGCTCACGGCGACTCCTCGCTTTCTTCCGAAACTGCCCTGCTGACCCAGCGCTGCCTGCTTTACAGCAGCCAGCTCATCGCCGAGTTCCTGCACGTGGGCTGCGAGCCGGACGGCAGGTCATGGCAGCGCCTGCATGCGATCTATGCGCATGCCGAGGAAGAGGGGCTGCAAACACAGCCCGTCAAGGACAAATACAACCGCAGCGGACTCGCTCTGTCATGCCGCACTGTGTACTCCAAGATCCTGCTGCTGCACCGCGCCCGCCTGCTCGGACTGCGCCGCGGCCAGTGGCATATCGTCGGCCAATGGCTGGATCACTGGGGCGAGTCTTTCACCATCGAACCGCGTTGCAGCATGAGTCGGGGCGATGCGCCTCCGCTGGCGGTCGATCTTGCCGGCACGCGCGGCTTCATCGCGATACAGCGCGCCACCGCCGATCCCACTATGCGTTTCATGGCGATGGTGCCGCTGTCCAAACAGATACGCGTCAAGACCATCCTGCTGCAGCAGGGACAGTCGCCGCAGCAACTGGAACTCGGCGAAGAGCAGAGCAGCAAGGAATGTATCGATCTGCTCAACCGCCTGCACGGATGCTGGTGCGAACAACGCCACGAATCACTGGCGGACGAACCTCGCGATGCGCTACCCGCCCAGATGTGCATGGAGCTGGAGAGCATCTATGCCCACATCGCGCGCAAGCCGTTCAAGATGCCAAACACTGCCGGCATCGCGGACAAGGAAGCGCAAAGACAGATCGAGACCTTCGGACGCGTACTGGACGAGACCGACCGCATCAATCTCGCGCTACTCGGATTTCTGGCCGAGGATTGGCTGATCGAGGAAGACGGCCTGCTGCATGCACGCCTGCTGCGCAAATCCACATCGGGTTCGCGCCTCGGTCTTAATCAGATCGTCTGCGTGCACAAACCGAACGATGCGTCATTCCGGGTCGGCGTCTCCACGCTGGTCAGCGTGACGCGCAGCGGCCAGCTGTATATCGGCGTGCGCTATCTGCCCGGCATCCCGCAGGCGGCCATCGTACGCGGCAGTCCGTCCGGCAACCTGCTCTCCGGTGCGGCGGCGGCACTGGCCTTGCCTGAGATATCCAATCTGCGCATCCCGCCGAGCATCCTGATGCCGCGCGACTGGTTCCAGAGCGGGCGCATACTCGAACTCGCGCTGCACGAGAAAGAAAAACTGAGTGTGACGCTCGGTATCAGCGTGGAAAAAGGCAACGACTTCGAGCGCGTGAGCTACTCGCTCAAGAGCTAGTTCATTCCCCTCTTCGCTTCAGCGGAAACACCATGCTGAAGGTGCTGCCCTTGCCCTCTTCGCTGACGACATCGAGTTGCGCCTGATGGCGCATGGCGATGTGTTTGACGATGGCCAGACCCAATCCCGTACCGCCGGTCTCGCGCGAGCGGCTGCGGTCGACCCGGTAGAAACGCTCGGTCAGGCGCGGGATATGCTGCGGCGCGATACCGATACCGCTATCCTTGACGCTGAAGCGCAGATACCCGTCCGCCAATTCTTCCCAGCGCAAGACGATCTCGCCGCCCGGCGGAGTGTAACGGATGGCATTGGTGACGAGGTTGCCGAACGCGCTGTGCAGTTCGTTGGCGCTACCAAGGATGCCGGTCTTGCATGCCGCTTCCAGCCGCAACTGGTGCTGCCCTTTGCTCACGGTAAGGCCCTCTTCGAGCAAGACCTTCAACAATCCGGCAATATCGACCTTTTCCTCGTGCAGCGCGTTCTGTTCGTTCTCCAGGCGAGACAGGGTCAGTAGGTCGTCCACCAGACTTTCCATGCGGCTGGTCTGCTCGCCCATCAGTTGCAGGGCGCGGCGCGACATATCGTTCTCCAGGTTGGGCATGTCCTGCAAAGTCTCGACGAAACCGTTGACCACGGTGAGCGGCGTGCGCAACTCGTGCGAGACGTTGGCGACGAAATCGCGTCGCATGGTCTCGATGCGCTCCAGATGGGTGATATCGCGGCTGATCAGCAGGCGCTTGTTGTCGCCATAGGCGATCAGTTTGACTGACAGCACCAGATCGCCCTGGCGTGTATCGCGCAGAATCAAGGGTTCGGTGAAACTCTTCATCGCGAGATAGCGCACAAACTCGGGCTGGCGCGCGAGGTAGGTGATCTGCTGGCCTCTATCGCGCACGCCGTCCAGACCGAAATGGCGCTCTGCCAACGGGTTGCACCATTCGATGCGGTCCGCCTCGTCCAGGATCGCGACCCCCTCGGGCAACGCCGAAGTGGCCTGTTTCATCTGCAGCAACGCGGCCGCATGCTGTTCGCGTTCTTTGAGTTGCAGGCGGGTGATCTTGTTGAGTTGCGAGAATGCATCTTCCCACAGGCCTTTGCCTTCAGGCACATGCAGCTTTTCCGGATTGGATAACCAGTGGTCGAGTTGCGCCAGATTGCGCAGATGGAAGAACAGACGGATCAGGATGCCGAAGCCGAAGAACAATGCCGCCGGCATAGCCCCCGCCACGGCCCATACGAGCAGGGAAAGCAGAAGCAGGAAGAACGGATATACGAAAGCGCGCTGCCAGAAATCGCTCACTGCGAAACCTCGAAGATTGACTGGCGGCATTATACGGGTTGCCGCGAATCCACCGAAAAACTATTCCCGGGAAAAGCGGTAACCGCTACCGCGCACTGTCTGCACCAGACTATCCTTGCCGGACGCCTCCAGCGCCTGGCGCAGGCGGCGGATGTGGACGTCGACGGTGCGCTCCTCGACGAACACATGGTCGCCCCATACTTGGTCGAGCAGTTGCGCTCGGCTGTACACGCGCTCGACGTGGGTCATGAAGAAGTGCAGCAGACGGAACTCGGTCGGCCCGAGGTCGATATTCGCGCCTTCGGCACTGACGCGGTGGGTGGTGGGGGACAGTTCCAAGCCTTCCACGCGCACGGTCTCGTCGCTCATCTGCGGCGCGCGGCGGCGCAGCACGGCACGGATGCGCGCCATCAGTTCGCGCGGCGAGAATGGTTTGGTGATGTAGTCGTCGGCGCCGGATTCGAGACCGAGGATCTTGTCGCGCTCGTCGGTGCGCGCGGTCAGCATGATGATGGGGATGTCGCGGGTACGCTGGTCGGCACGCAGGCGGCGCGCCATCTCGATGCCGGAAGCACCCGGCAGCATCCAGTCGAGCAGGATGAGATCGGGCAAGGCACGGTTGATCTCGGCCAGTGCGCTCGGCACATCGTAAGCCTGGATTGCACGGAAGCCGCACTGCGCCACGTTGAAGGCCAGCAGTTCCTGGATCGCCGGTTCGTCTTCCACCAGCAGAATATTCGCTGTCGTCATCTTTTTCTCCATCGTTCGTCTTTAACTTGCCGGTGATGGTATGAAAGAATTATGACAGTAACATGACAGAAACGCTTTTAATCTCCGATACCCATTTCACCCGGAGAGGTCTGATTTCGCGGTTTGCGCTGTGGATCGGCGTGTCTACCGGTGAAATTCGTCAGCAAAGAGCCCGCCACCATACCAAAGACACTCATTAAAAATCCCGCGAATTGCGGCGGGATATCGGCCTCGGGGGCAAGGAACTCCAGCGGCAGCCAAGTCGCCACACCCATGCCCATCGCCAGATATGCACCAAGCGTTGTGGCCCGTTTCCAGTACAACCCCGCCACCAGCGGCGTGAATGCCAGTACCAACGTCACCTTGTAGGCGTTCTCCACCATCTGGTGGATGCCGGTTGCATGTTCCAGCGCCCACAGCGCATAGAGCGTGACGCACACCGAGAAGATACCCACCACCCAGCGCGTCATCAGCAGCATCTTTTGGTCGGACACATTCTTGCGCGTAATCCAGCCCTTGAGCACGTTCTCCGCAAGCGTGACCGATGGTGCCAGCAGTGTGCCGGAGGCCGTGCTCATGATCACCGACAACAGCGCACCGTAGAAGACGATCTGCGCAAACAGGGGCAGATGCCCCTTGACCAGTTCAGGCAGCAGTTTCTGGCTGTCCTCTGCCATCCACCGGGTCACCAGTTCGGGGTCGATCAGATTGGCCGAGTAGGCAAGGAAGATCGGCACGGCGGAAAAGGCGAAGTAGGCCACCCCGCCCAACACCGTGCCCCACACCGCGATGTTTTCGTTCTTCGAAGCGTTGGCGCGCTGGAACACATCCTGCTGCGGGATGGAACCGAAGCCCATGGTCAGCAACCCCGAAATGAAGGCGACCATGGCCACCGCGTTCATCTCCGGCCAGAAATGAAATTTCTCATTCTGCACCGCATGTTCGATCACGGGTGCCACACCGCCGGTCATGTCGCTGACCAGCCAGGCAATATAGAGCAGACCGAGCACGATGATGATCATCTGAAAGAAAGTGGTGAGCGCCACCGACCACATGCCTCCGTACAGTGTGTACATCAGCACGATCGCGGCACCAATCATGATGCCCTGCGCCTGCGTGATCTGGCCGTCAGACAGCACGTTGAACACCAGCCCCAGCGCGGTGACCTGGGCCGAGACCCAGCCCAAATAGGACAGTGCGATGGCGATACCCGCGATGACCTCGACCTTGTGGCCGTAGCGCTGGCGGTAGAAGTCGCCGATGGTGAGCAGGTTCATCCGGTAGAGTTTGCGCGCGAAGAACAGACCGAACAGCACCAGACACAGCGCGGCGCCGAACGGATCGGAGATCAGCCCGCCCAGATCCTCTTCCATGAAAGTAGCCGGGATGCCGAGCACAGTCTCGGCGCCGAACCAGGTGGCGAACACCATGGCCAGCACGATGTAGATGGGCAAGGAGCGTCCGGCGGTGATGTAATCGCGCGCGTTGTGGACCTTGGTGGCCGCATACATGCCGATACCGATAGAAATAACCAGATACAGTAAGACAAAACCGATCAACATGATGGACGCTCGCTCAAATTCGGAACGGCGTGGATTCTAGCAGTCTTGGCACCAATACAAAAAGGCTCCCGCAGGAGCCTTTTTGCTTGCCGAACCGGGGTGTTTACAGTTCCTTGGCGTGTGCTGCCAGATACTTCGCCACACCTTCGGTCGAGGCACCCATACCGGCCTTACCCTTGCTCCAGCCTGCCGGGCAGACTTCGCCGTGCTCTTCGGTGAATTGCAGCGCATCGATCATACGTAGCATCTCGTCGATGTTGCGGCCCAGAGGCAGGTTGTTGACGACCTGGTGCTGCACCACGCCGCTCTTGTCGATCAGGAAGGAGCCGCGATATGCCACGCCACCTTCGGCTTCGACGTCATAGGCCTTGCAGATCTCGTGCTTGATGTCGGCGACCAGTGTGTAACCAACCTTGCCGATTCCGCCGTTGTTGACGGGAGTGTTCTTCCAGGCCAGGTGGCTGAATTGGGAGTCGATGGAGACACCGATGACTTCGACATTGCGCTTCTTGAACTCGTCCAGACGGTGATCGAATGCGATCAGCTCAGACGGGCACACAAAGGTGAAGTCGAGCGGGTAGAAGAACACCACTGCGTACTTGCCTTTGGTGGCTTTGGAAAAGGTGATGTCGGTGATTTCGTTGTTGCCAAGAACGGCGGTTGCTGTGAAATCCGGGGCTTGCTTACCTACGAGTACGGCCATGTTGATCTCCTTGGAAGGGTTGGTTGGGTTTTGGTTGACTGAATTGCTTGGGTATAGAATTTACCAGATATCGCAGTAGTGTCAACCGGCAAACGGTTAATTTTCTTTGACGGTCCCGTTCCAGTCGAACTGGATACGGTGCAGTTGGGAATATACGCCACCTTTGGCCAGCAATTCGGCATGGGTACCGGTCTCGACGATCTTGCCCTTCTGCATGACCACGATACGGTCGGCCTTCTCGATGGTGGAAAGGCGGTGCGCGATGACCAGCGTGGTACGGCCCTGCATCAACGTCTCCAGCGCGGCCTGCACATGGCGCTCGGACTCGCTGTCCAGCGCCGAAGTCGCCTCATCCAGGATCAAAATGGGCGCATTTTTCAGGATCGCGCGCGCGATGGCGATGCGCTGGCGCTGTCCGCCGGACAGGCGCACGCCCTTCTCGCCAACCAGAGTATCCAGCCCCTGCGGCAGGTCGCGGATGAATTCCATCGCATGAGCCGCCGTCGCCGCCGCAATGATCTCGGCCTCCGGCACTTCGCGCATCTGGCCGTAGGCGATGTTGGCGGAGATGGTGTCGTTGAACAGCACCACTTCCTGGCTCACCAGCGCGATATTGGAACGCAGGCTCGCAAGCGTCAGATCACGGATGTCCTGGCCGTCCAGCGTGATGCGCCCGGCCGTGGGCGTGTAGAAGCGCGGCACCAGATTGGCCATGGTGCTCTTGCCGCTGCCGGAAGCACCGACCAGCGCCACCGACAAGCCGGCCGGGATGTCGAGGTTGACGTCGTCCAGCGCCATGCGGTCGTCCGCCTGGTAGGACAGACTGACATGCTCAAACGCCAGTGCGCCGCTGGCGCGATCCATCACCGTCTTGCCCTCATCCGTCTCGCCCACCGTGTCGATCAGCTCGAACACGCTCTCCGATGCCGCCAGCCCGCGTTGCAGGAACTCGGTGACGCTGGTGAGGCGCTTCAGCGGCGCGGTCAGCATCAACATGGCCGCAACGAAAGAAAGGAAACTGCCGACCGTCGTGGCATCGGTCTTGGTCTGCGCGATAGCGAGATAGACGATGACCGCCAGTGCGATCGCCGCCACCATCTGCACGATGGGAACGTTGGCGGCAGCTGCCGCAGCTTGCTTCATGGCATGGCGGCGCACCCAGTTGGTCTCTTCATTGAAGCGCTGCTGCTCGTAACTCTGGCCGCCGAACAGCTTGACCACCTTGTGCGCGGTCACGCTCTCTTCGATCACCTGGGTGATGCTGCCCATGGCACGCTGCGAATCACGGCTGGATTCGCGCAGGCGGCGGTTGATGACACTGATGACCACGGCCACGATGGGTGCGATCACCAGCGTCAGCATGGTCAGTTTCCAGTCGAGATAGAGCAGCCAGCCGAGCAGGCCGATGATGATGATGGTATCGCGGATGACGATGGTGACCACACTGGTGGCGGCGGCGGTGACCTGTGTCACGTCGAAGGTCAGCTTGGAGATCAGCNNCAGCTTGTTGCCCACCCAGTTGATGGCGTAGGTGCCGATGAAACCGGCCACGCCGCGCACGAAGAAGATGACCAGGATGAAGACCGGCGCCCAGCGGATGACGCTGTCATCCTTGTGGATGAAGGTGCCGTCGAGGAACGGTTTGAGCAAAGCGGGAAGCAACGGCTCNNCAGCCGATTGATACCGCGAACACCTTCCAGTAGGGCCGGACGTAGGCAAGCAGACGCAGGTAAAGCTGGGTAGAGGTCATCTGCGTACTGCTGCTTCCGTCACGTTGCGACAATCAGACAGCCCTGGAATCGCGTTGTGTCTTGCCGGTAAGCATGGCGTGCAGCATCTGCACGATCACCGCACAGCCGATGTAGATCACTGCCACGGTCACGTAGGAACCGTAGTACTGCGAAACGCTCGCGATGAAGTCGGCGACGCTCATGCTGCCGAAATAGCCGGCCAGCAGATAGAAGCTCACATTGGCGATGACGAAGGCCAGACTGCCCGCCGCCACGGCAGCCGCGAACAGACCGAGCATGCCTTTGCCGCTCAGGTCATGGCGCGGCGCATACCAGCGGCCGACATACCACAACGCGGAATAGGCGAAGACCAGGAAACCATAGGCCTGGGTCACGCACCAACCGCTGACGCCGGCAAAATTGATCGCGTAGTAATCGACCATCGCAGCCCCGACCAGCAGCACCGCCAGGATCGCCAGCGCTCCGCGCACGCGACCGAGGAACAGGCCGCCCAGGAAGAACACGGCATACGATGCATCGGGCAAAGCCACCGACGAACCGAAGTGGTTGAAACGCGTCATCGCCATCAGCGCGACCAGCGCCGTTGCGATCCACAGGGTTTTGTTTTGCAGGACTTTCATGTTGTCTCCTTGAATGTTCGCGCCAATACTGAATTGGCGCGAACTTTATCAGAAAAGGCGAAATTCCGCCGTTGCAATGTTACATCTGGTAGTTCAGGCCCAGATACAAGGTGCGACCCGGCAGGGGGTAGGCGCTGTATTTCCCCGCCGTGAACTGGCTACTGACTGCATAGTTGAAGTACTTGCGATCGAACAGATTGTTCACCGACGCGTTCACTTGCAAATCCCCAAGCTGATGCGTCAGCTTGAGATCGACCAGCGAGTAGGCCGGTATCTTCATCCCCAGCGTATTGGGCTCGTCGTTCTCCATGAATTGGGAGCCCACATAGCTTAAAGCCGTGTTCAGCCGTGTCTGCTCACTGACCGCCCACGATGCGCCCAAGCTGGCTTTGCGGCTGGCGACCAACGGGACCCGCTTGCCCTCCCACGCGCCGAAAAGGAAGCGCGCATCGGTGTAGGTATAAGCCGCGTTCAGCATCACGTCTGCCAGCGCCTGCCACTTGCCGTCCAGTTCCACGCCCTGACGGCGTGAGGGCGGCAGGTTGGTGTTGCCCACGCCCGTGCCGAAAGGATCGAGGTGTATCTCGTCGTAGACTTTGTTGCTGAACACAGCAGCGCGCCAGCTTCCGGACTGGAACTTCCGGTCCAGCCACAGCTCTTTGCCTGCCACCGTCTGTGGACGCAGGAACTGGAACTGGTGACTAAAGGAAGGACTGAACTCGTATATCTCGTCCACATTGGCAAAGCGGAAACTGCCTCCGATCTTGCCGTTGATCGCCATACCCGAATCGAGCTGGTGTCGCAGACCAAGCTCATGCGCTCTTTTGGAAGCCGCGAACGAACCCGCAGGCGCAGCGGTGCCGAAGAATGCGCCGGGTGCCCCGCCGTCGTAGACATCCGTACCATTCATCGATACCCGCTCATTGCGGAATCCGGCCAGCAAGGTGGTCGCAGCAGAAAGATGCGTGGTGTTCTGCACATACCATGCGTCGTTATGCTGGCTCATGCCGATGCGATTGATGGGTTGATTGATATTCGCCGGGGAATTGGAGGTGCGTTGGGTGTAATCCCAACGGTGCACATCCACCCCGACCACCAGCGAGCTTTCACCACCGAGCTCATGCGGGATACGCACTCGCGGCGTGAACGAGTTCACCGTCAGATCACCATCGCGATACTCAGGAAACCCGCCAAAATCAAAATAGGATCTCTGGTTCTTGCTGCGGCGGGCAATGCCGAGGTTCAAGTCTGCCCCTGCCAGATTCTGCTGCCATTCCAGCGCCAACTGGTTGCCATCGCGGCTGGCGTAGTCAAGCGGCGTGACCGTTCCGCGCGGATCGGTACTCACCAAATCGATACCCAGCGCAGGTTGTACTACGCGCCCACCGGGCAAATGGATGCTCTGCTGATCCATACCCACTTTGAATGCCAACTCGCCCGCTTCGGTCAGCCAGCGAAGATTCGCCCGGGCATTGGTCTGGTCGTTGCGGTTGTTGTTGCGGAATCCCTGAGAACTGTACTTGCTGGCCGTCGTATCGATGCCGGCATTGCCGCTGAAGTAGCCACCGCTGACCTGCGCTTCGCCGGTGCCGTAGCTGCCGCCGCGAACGCTCAGCGCGCCGTTGCCGCCCTGCTTCGACGGCGTACGGGTGATGATATTGATGACCCCGCTACTGGCACCGTCGCCGTACAATACTCCGCCGCTGCCGCGCACGATCTCGATGCGCTCGATTGCGGCGAACGGAATCGACGACCACTGCACACCCGACAAGTCGGGATCGGAGATGCGACGCCCATCCAGCAGGATCAGCGTGTTCTGGCCGGAAGCGGCGCCAAAACCGCGCATATCGACCGAAGCGGAAGCCGCATTGTTGCCAAACAGGTCGCGCGTAGCGATGCCCGCCTGCGTCGAGAGCAACTCCGGCAAAGTGCGCGCGCTGCTCTGGCGGATGTCTTCACGGGTAATCACCGTCACGTTGACGGGTTTATTTGTAGATTTGTCCTCGAAACGCGTAGCGGTGACCACCACTTCGTCCAGACTGTCGGTTGCGGCTTGCGCCAGGGGAGTTGCCGCGAGCAAAAGAGCGGCGAGTAAATGTCGTTGTTTCATAGTGCTTCCCAATTTAAGTTCCAAGCGACCCCGTTGGAACGTTGAACAAAATCAGGAAAGTGATGGGAAGTAAGAATGAACCTAGGAATACGGGCATCCATGCGCCCCACGCGCATTTCCTGAACCTCGCCCAAGGCCGGTATCCGGGCTCACAAGTTTTGATTTGCCGCCTTCCCATGCTTGCGCACAGTGGCCGATTGGCAAATCCACACTTGCTTACCGTTGCGGGGGCAGCACAGGCATCGGAGTTAACACTTCCTCACCTGTTTCCCGTTTAACTGAAAGGCTTGCGCCTTCCTGCACCTTGAAGCAGAGCCGATTCTACCAGAGCTTTTTCGGGTGCTTAGCCCCCAAAATTCCAAAGCACTTGCAAAACACTCCGTTACCGATTGACTTAACAGGGTTTTTAAATTTATAGTTCGCCCATGCATAGCGAACTCGATGCCCTCGACCAAAAACTGGCCAGCCTGGTGGAACTCACTCAGCGCCTGCGCGCCGAGAATCTGCAATTGCGCCAGGAAGTCGCGTCGGCAGTGAGCCTGCAGCGCAAGAGTCAGGACAAGATCGAAGTGGCGGCCCAGCGCTTGGAAAAACTCCTCATCCAACTTCCCGAGGACGCGCAATGAACGCCCCCAAAGTCAGTTCGCTCGACGTCACCATCCTCGACCGCGAAATGCGCGTCGCCTGTCCCGATGACGAACGCGCCGAATTGCTCGATGCCGTTGCTTATTTGGACAAAAAAATGCGTGAGATCCGAGACGCGGGCAAGATCGCCTCGGTCGAACGCATCGCCATCATGGCCGCACTCAACATCACCCACGAACTCCTCACCACCCGCCTCGGCGGCGGATTTGACCTCGCCGAGTTCAAGCGTAGAATGCAAGCCATGCAGGCAACCATCGATGCTGCTGTAGCAGAGCAGGATGAGTTGTTCTGAAGAGCAAGAATAGCCGTGCAAACGGTTAAACAAGGCTCTCAAGGTTTGTTCCCTGCGGTGTTCGTCAGACTCATAATTCTTTGAACCAATGAGCTAATGCTTAGGTTGCGCCCCATCAAAGTCGCTGTTGTGAGCATCCCCCGCGGATGCACCTGATGCGACCGGGAACCGACCCTCTTGAACCCCGGTTCAAGATATTGAGTCAACGGCACAGGCGGGGAACTTCATTCAAAATGCGGCTTAGGCCGCATTTTCTTTTCCGGAGTTAGTACATGCGCTACTGGTTGATGAAATCCGAACCCACTGACTGCAGCATCGACGATCTGTCAGCGATGAAGGACCAGACCGTCGCCTGGTACGGCGTGCGCAACTACCAGGCACGCAACTTCATGCGCGACCAGATGAGTGTCGGCGACGGGGTTCTGTTCTACCACTCCAACTGCAAGGAACCCGGCATCGCCGGCATCGCCGAGGTGTGCAGTACCGCCTACCCCGATGCCAAACAGTTCGACAAGAAGAGTAAATACTTCGATGAGAAGGCCACGCAAGAGACACCGCGCTGGGTCAACGTGGATGTGAAACTGGTTAAGAAGATCGCGCTCATATCCATCGAGGAACTGAAGCGCCATCCCGAGCTGGAGAACATGCGCACGCTGCAAAGAGGCAACCGCCTCTCCATCACCCCGCTTGATCCGGCGGAGTGGAAATTCATCACAACGAAGTTGGTGCAGAACTAACAAACACGCCGTACGCCCTGAGCCTGTCGAAGGGTGTTTTTTTAATGACCGTTCCCGATTCGACAGGCTCACCACGAACGGCTAACTAGAGACTCCGCCATGGAATGGTACGCAGCATATCTAGTCTTGGGCGCCATCACCGGCTTCCTCGCCGGCCTCTTCGGCGTAGGCGGCGGCTTGGTGCTGGTCCCCGTGCTGCTGATTCTTTTCGACGCACAACACTTCAACTCTGAACACACCCTGCACCTCGCCCTCGGCACCTCGATGGCGACCATCATCTTCACCTCGCTCTCCAGCCTGCGCAAACACCACCAGCACGGCGCGGTGAACTGGCAAGTCGTGCGCCGCATTACCCCCGGCATCCTGTTCGGCACTGCGCTGGGCGCACTGCTCGCCTCCTCCATCCCCGCGCGCGGACTCGGCATCTTCTTCACGGTGTTCGTCTATTTCGCCGCCGCACAGATTCTGCTCGGTAAAGACCCGCACCCCTCGCGCCAACTGCCCGGCCCGGCAGGCATGACGCTCGCTGGCACCTTCACCGGATGGATCAGCAGCCTCGTCTCCATCGGCGGCGGCGCGATCATCGTGCCCTTCCTCATTTGGTGCAACGTGCCGATACGCAACGCCATCGGCACTGCCTCCGCCATCGGCTTCCCCATCGCCGTCGGCGGCACGATAGGCTACATCGCCGTCGGCTCGCACATCGAATCGCTGCCGGAGATGCACCTGGGCTACGTCTACCTGCCCGCCCTGTTCTGGGTCGCGCTCGCCAGCGTGCTTACCGCACCGTTCGGCGCGAAGGCTGCGCATCGGATGAAAGTGGAATTGCTGCGGAAGTTGTTTGCGGTGATGCTGATTGTGCTGGCGACGAAGTTGCTATGGAAGGTTCTGGGCTAAGGAAAACTAATGAACAGGTAGTCAAAATAATTCGACTCCGGTACATTCCATAGTGTTTGATTTGAGGAAGAAAGGACAACCTAAAATGCTTCATAAATTGCTTTATCTGGGGCTTATGCTGGTTGCCAATTCGTGCTTCGCTGGCGATATCGTTGACATTGGAATAGCGGGCACCGGCGGGATTGAGTTTAAAAAGAACAAACATCTTTCCATAGAGAAGCAAATCTTGGATATCTCGCAGAATGCTATTCGCGTGGAATATGTGATTGAAAATCACTCAAATGAATCGGTACGTGAAAACGTTTTCTTTCCGTTGCCCTTTGTAGGGTTTGACTCGGGATGTGCGTCGAATAATCGTAAGGATACGAGTAATTTCAAAATAACGGCTGATGGTTCAGAGGTGATGTTATTACGCACTGCCAGAGCCAGATTAAATGACGGGACAGATGTTTACGAAAAATTGGGCAACCTCGGATTCCTAGACGATGAGATTGCGTTTTTTCAAGGGGCTCATGTGGACTGTGGCAATAAGTCAGTACGACTTTCTGGAAAATTTGCAAACAGTCAGGAAGTCTTGCGTGCAGAGGGATTGATGAATGCAAGCTCATTGCCTCTGTGGGAATCATCCATTGTCTATTATTGGGAGCAGCTTTTCTCTCCACATCAGCAGATACGCGTGGTGCAAGAATATGTGCCATATCTCATACAGGGCATAGGCGTACTGGACTTCGATTCCCCCGGGGTATGGGAACAGTACATGGAGAAGAATTTTTGCATGACAAAAGGTACGTTAAAAAAAGCAAAGGAGATAATTAAGCGGACAACGACGTACTATGGCAAAGGCGTTAAGTACGCCGGAATTGATTTTGCGTTGCCGACTGATTCTCGCTGGAATGGAGTAACTAAGGACTTTTCACTTATTCTCAGGAAAAGAAGCGAATACCAAATTGTTTCTCTGTGCTTTGATGGGAATTTCAGAAAAGAAAATGACGTTACGCTTATTAGCAATATAAAAAATTTCTCACCCAAACAAGGCATTCGACTGGTCTACTTCACCCCTGCCTTTTTCGACTAGCTGGCCTGGGCTGTGATTGCGTACGAGTTGTTTACGCTAAGCCCCAAGATACGCCCGCTGCACCGCATCGCTCCCCAGCAATTCACTCGCCGCACCCGACAAGGTAATCGCCCCACTCTCCAGCACATAGCCGCGTTGCGCGGCTTCCAATGCCAGTTTGGCGTTCTGCTCGACCAGCAGGNNTCGCCGCCGGAGAGGGTGCCGGCGAGTTGCGCGCGACGTTCGGCGAGGCGCGGGAACAGGACGTATTGGCGTTCGAGGTCGGCGGCGGTCTCGGCTTTGTCGCTGCGCACGTAGGCGCCCATCAGCAGGTTCTCTTCCACCGTGAGCCGCGCGAAAATGCCGCGGCCTTCGGGTACGAGTGAGATGCCGTTGGCGACGCGCTGGTGGGCGGGGATGTGCAACAGGGATTGATCCTGATAGTGCAGTTTGCCGGAAGTTGGATGGAGCAATCCTGCCAGTGCTTTGAGCGTGGTGGTCTTGCCTGCGCCGTTG
>DMCN01000090.1 GCA_003445795.1 Gallionellaceae bacterium | reverse complement strand
CGCGGTTGATCGCATCGGTCACCGAATTGAGCTCGGTGTAACCGCTCAAGACGATGCGCACGGTGTCGGGGAATTGCTCGCGCACCTTGCCGAGGAACTCGACCCCGGTCATGCCGGGCATGNNGGTGATGTTCTCCTCGTCGTCGACCAGCAGCAAAGTGCGTTCCATCATTCCGCCTGTAGAGAAGAAGGACGAGCGTTCTTCTGTAGCAACTCGGTCATCGCGGCGGCCGGCACAGCGCGACTGAACAGAAATCCCTGCATCTCGTTGCAACCCTTGGCGCGCAGTTTGTCCTGTTGGTCCTCGGTCTCTACCCCTTCAGCGATGACCCTCAAGCCGAGGCTATGGCCCAACGCGATGACCGCCGCAACGATAGCCTCGTCGTTCGGATCGGTGGACAGATCCCGCACAAAGGACTGGTCGATCTTGNNCGGTGCCGAAATCGTCGATCGAGAACTGAATGCCCGCGTCGTGCAGTTTCTGCAGGGTCTCTATCGTTCCCTGCACGTTGTCCATCAGCATGCTTTCGGTCAGTTCCAATTCGATCATCTTCAGCGCCGGATCCAGACCGTGCTCTTGCAGGATGCCCAGCACCATGCCGACGAAATCCGGCTGCTTTAGCTGCATCACCGACAGGTTGACCGCGATGCGGATATCGGTAAAACCGGCGGAACGCCACGCGCGCGCCTGCCTGCAAGCTTCACGCAATGCCCATTCCCCCACCGGCAGGATCAAACTGGTCTCTTCCAGCAGGGGGATGAATTCGCCCGGCGCCACCAGGCCCCGCTCCGGACCTTGCCAGCGCAGCAAGGCCTCCATGCCGACGATCCTGCCGTCGGCCATGTCAACCTTGGGTTGATAGTGGAGCACGAACTCTTTCTGGGTCAGCGCGCGGCGCAACTCGCTCTCCAGCTTCAGCCGCTGCCAGGCGCTGGCATTCATCTGCCCCGCGTAATACAGGAAATGATGGCGACCGTCTTTCTTGGCGTGGTACATCGCCGCATCGGCATTGTTCAGCAAGGTCGCCGTATTCAGCCCGTCGACCGGATAGACGCTGATCCCCAGGCAGAGCGTGATGAAGAATTCGTTGCCCTCGACCACGAACGGCTCCTGCGCAAACGAATCGAGGATCTTCTGCGCCACTTCGCCAGCGTAACGCGAGTCCTTCACACCGGTCAGCACGATGCCGAATTTGTCGCCGGCGATACGCGCGATGGTGTCGCATGCACGCATCAGTCCAACCAGTCTTTCGGACGCCAGCTTCAGCACCTCGTCGCCGATGTGGAAACCGAAGGAATCGTTGACCTGCTTGAAGTGATCAAGGTCGATCATCAGGACTGCCGCCATATGGTTGTCGCGATGCGCGCGGGTCAGCTCCTGGTCGAGGCGGTCCAGGAACAGCAGGCGGTTGGGCAGGTTGGTCAGGTGGTCATGGTGGACAGCATGGTCGATCTGGCTGTCCTTGCGTTCCATCGCCGCAGCCAGTTCGATATTGAGTTCGGCCAGCAGTTCGTTGGCGGACTGGATCTGTTGCAGCAGGCCGGCTCGCTGTTGTGCCAGTTCGAAACGCCCGAATGCCTCCATCACATCGCCACGCAGGGTGTCGTTGTCCCAGGGTTTGGTCAGGAACTTGTAGATGGCCCCGCGATTGATGGCTTCTTTCACGGTGTCGAGGTCGGCATAGCCGGTCAGCACCATGCGTATCGTGTGCGGGTAGAGGGCTTTTACTTCGGTGAGGAATTCGATCCCGGTCATCCCGGGCATGCGCTGGTCGGAGACGACGACACCGACTTCGTGCTGCGCCAGTATCTCCATCCCTTCGCGGCCGCTGGTGGCATGCAAAATAGTATAGCCGTCTCCCCTGAGCAGACGCTCCAGGGCAGCGCCGACATCCTTCTCATCATCAACCAACAACAGGGTACGTTCCATCGGCTTCCCCAACTGTTTGTACGAGTTTGAACTCTACCACGTCCGGCTCGGCAGAACAGCCTACAGCCCGCTCAGCACCTTGATATGCGCCATCGCGCTGCGCCCCAGCGCGTGCAGTTCGTAGCCGCCTTCCAGCATCGAGACGATGCGGCGCTGGCAATGCTTGTACGCAACCTCTTTGAGTTGCTCGGTGACCCAGCCGTAATCGCCGTCCACCAGCCGGATCATGGACATGTCATCCTCGCGGTGCGCGTCGAACCCGGCCGAGATCAGCAATAGTTCCGGCTTGAACCGCTCCAGCGCCGGCAGCCATTGCCCGGTCACCGCCTCGCGGAACTTCTCGCTGCCGTCGCCGGCTTTCAGCGGCACGTTGATGATGTGGTCGTTGCCACTGTCTGCTCCGCCGAAAGGATAGAACGGGTGCTGGAAAGTGGAGCACAGCATCACGCGCGGGTCATCATGGAAGACGTGCTCGGTACCGTTGCCGTGATGCACGTCGAAATCTGCGATCGCCACCCGGCTCAGGCCATGAACCGCCAGTGCATGCCTTGCCGCGACGGCGATGTTGTTGAAGATACAGAACCCGCCGGCCTGTGCCCTTTCGGCATGGTGACCGGGTGGACGAACGTTGCAGAAGGCGTTCTCTACCTTTTGCCCCATCACCAGATCCACCGCCAGCACTGCCGCACCCGCCGCGCGCAGCGCGGCCGGATAGGTGAACGGGTTCATGGTGGTGTCGCCGTCGAGTTCGACCGAACCCTGATGCGGCGCAGCGGCCTCGATGGAATCGATGTAAGCGGCGTCGTGGACGCGCAACAATTGTTCGCGAGTCACTTCGGGCGCGTCGTGGTGTTGCAGGTAGCCGAACAGGCCCGACGCAATCAGCTGGTCCTCGATCGCGTGGATGCGCGCGGGACATTCCGGATGGTGAGGGCCCATGTCGTGCTTGAGACAGAGCGGATGAGTAATGTATGCGGTCTGCATGGCATCTTAATGTAATGCGACGGTGCTATCATACCCAACGAATCCACAACTGAAAGCGAAAAATCATGGGCAAGCACTATCTCAATCCCTTGTTTGCACCCAAATCGGTCGCCGTGTTCGGCGCCAGCGACCGCCCCGACTCGGTCGGCCAGATCGTCTTTCAGAACATGCTGCAGGGCGGTTTCAAGGGCAACCTCTACCCCATCAACGCCAAGAACAAGGAAGTCCAGGGCCAGCGCGCCTATGCCACCATCGCCGAGATCGGCCAGCCGGTCGAGCTGGTGGTCATCGCCACCCCGCCCCAGACCGTGCCCGGCATCATCGAGGAATGCGGGCTGCACGGCGTCAAGGCCGCGGTCATCATCACCGCCGGCTTCGGCGAGATCGGCGCGGAAGGCGCAGCACTGGAACGCCAGTTGCTGGAGAACGCCCGCCGCTACAACATTCGCCTGATCGGCCCCAACTGTCTCGGACTCATGCGCCCCTCTATCGGTCTCAACGCCACCTTCAACAAGGGCGCCGCCGATGTCGGTAACATCGCCCTCGTCTCGCAGTCCGGCGCGCTGTGCACCGCCATCCTCGACTGGGCCACGCGCAACGATGTCGGTTTTTCCAGCGTCGTCTCCATGGGTTCTTCCACCGATGTCGATTTCGGCGAGATTCTCGACTACCTCGTCTCCGATCCGAATACCCACAGCATCCTCATGTATATCGAGGGTATCCGCAACGCGCGCAGTTTCATGAGCGCGCTGCGCGCCGCCGCCCGCATCAAGCCGGTCATCCTGGTCAAGGTCGGCCGTCACCCAGCGGGTTCCAAGGCCGCGATGTCGCACACAGCCTCGCTGGTCGGCGCGGACGACGTGTTCGATGCCGCCTTCAGCCGAGTCGGTGTGGTGCGCGTGCAGACCGTCACACAACTGTTCACCGCCGCGCGCGCGCTGTCGTTCGGTTTCCATCCGGTCGGCAACCGCCTCGCCCTCGTCACCAACGGCGGCGGCCCCGGCGTGATGGCGGCAGACCGCGCATCCGACCTGGGGCTGGTCATGGCTACGCTCTCCGACAAGACCGTCGAAGACCTTAACCAGCATCTGCCGATGAACTGGCCGCACTGCAACCCGGTGGACATCATCGGCGA
>DMCN01000005.1 GCA_003445795.1 Gallionellaceae bacterium | reverse complement strand
GATTAAAAGTCCGCTGCTCTACCGACTGAGCTACCGACCCGGTCCCAAAAGGGAGCGCGCATTATACGGGTTTGACTTTGACTGTCAAACCAAGCAGCAAAGCCTTACGCGTTTTGGTAGCGCGTGCTGTCCGCGACCCCGGCAGACTGGAATCCTTCGCGCCGCAAACGGCAGGAATCGCAGCGTCCGCAGGCGCGTCCCAGCTCGTCGGCTTGGTAACAGGACACCGTCTGGGCATAGTCCACCCCCATGCGCACGCCCTCGCGGATGATCTCGGCCTTGGAAAGATGCAGCAGCGGTGCATGCAGGGTGAGCGGCTTGCCTTCAACCGCTGCCTGGGTCGCCAGATTGGCCATGCGCTCAAAGGCGGCCACATATTCAGGCCGGCAATCGGGGTAGCCGGAATAATCCACCGCGTTCACACCGAAGAAAATGTCCTGCGCCTTCAGCACTTCGGCCCAGGCCAGCGCGAGCGACAACATGATGGTGTTGCGGGCGGGCACATAGGTGACGGGAATACCGCTGCTGGCCTGCTCCGGCACGGCGATGTTGGCATCGGTGAGCGCCGAACCGCCGAAGGCGGTGAGATCGATGTTGATGATGCGATGTTCGCGCGCGCCCAGCGACTCCGCCACACGTTTCGATGCTGCCAGCTCGGCATGATGGCGCTGGCCGTAATCCACACTCAAGGTGTAGCACTCGAAACCCTGCTTGCGCGCCATCGCCAGCACCGTGGCGGAATCCAGACCACCCGACAACAATACCACCGCTCTTTTCATCTTCCGACCTCGTTGCCCCACAACAACTTGTGCAGCTGCACCTGCATTCGCACCGGTAGACGGTCGCGCAATATCCATTCCGCCAGATCCCGCGGGGCAAGGTGACCCTGCACCGGCGAGAACAGCACCGCACAACGTTGCGCGAGCTGTCGCTCCTGCAGAATCTGCTTCGCCCACTGATAATCGGCTGCATCGTTCAGCACGAACTTGATCTCGTCCTGCGCGGCCAGATGTTCCAGATTGGCCCACAGGTTCTTTTCCACTTCGCCCGAGGCCGGCGTCTTGATGTCGACCACCTTCTGCACTCTGGCATCCACGCCGCTCACATCCAGCGCGCCGCTGGTTTCCAGCGAGACTGCATATCCCGCATCGCACAGGGCCTGCAACAAAGGCAGGCAATTCTTCTGAGCCAGCGGCTCGCCCCCGGTGACGCAGACGTAACGCGCATCGTGCCGCGCCACTTCGGCGAGGATGGCTGCCAGCGTCATGTTCTGCCCGCCGCTGAAAGCATAGGTGGTATCGCAGTATTCGCAGCGCAAGGGACAGCCGGTGAGCCGGACGAACACAGTCGGCAGTCCGACGCGGCCGGTCTCGCCCTGCAGGGAAAAGAATATTTCGCTGATACGCAACGAATCGTTTGCGGAAGGAATGGCCATTGCTCTACTTATTTGATCGCAGCCAGGCGCTTCTTCGCTTTTTCCGATGCATCGCTTCCCGGGAACTGGGAGATGAGTTGTTTCAGGGTCTTCTGTGCGGCGGATTTGCTCTTCAGACTCAACTGGCACTCCGCGACGTTGAGCATCGCTTCCTGCACACGCGGATGGTCCGGGTGTTTTTCGATCAAAGTCTGATAACTGCCAATACTGCTCTTGCATTCTTTCAGCAGGAAGAATGAATTGCCCGTCCAGTACAGGACGTTCGCTTCATGCACGGACTGCGGATAGCTCTGCAGAAAGTCGCGGAAGGCCGCAGCGGCATTCTGGTATTTCTCCGCTTTGTACAGACTGTAGGCTGCTTCGAAAGTACGGTTCTCGCCGGCCGGATCGGCGACGACTCCTTTGCCGCTGTCGGGACGACTGGCCGCGGGTTCATTGCCCTCGAAGCGGCGCAGACGCGAATCCAGATCGACGTAGAAATCCTTCTGGCGCTTTTCGGCGTCCTGCAAGCTATGGATCAGCTCTTCGTTCTGACCGCGCAACTTGCGCAATTCGGTGTTCAACGCTTCCATCTGCATCTGCAGATCGAGGGTCGAACGGATGTACTGCTCTTTTTCCTGCTCGGTCGAGGCCAGTGCCTGTTCCAGTTTGACGATGCGCGCTTCCAGCTGCTTCACCTGCTTGCGCGCATCGTCATCCGCGAACAGCCCTGCCATGGCAGAACTGCTCGCAACGCACAAACAGGCCAGCAACCAGAAACGCATACCGGATTACTTGGCGACGAAATCCACGCGGCGATTTTCTGCCCAGGATGCTTCGTCATGGCCGGTCGCGCGCGGTTTCTCTTCGCCGTAGCTCACCGTGGTGACCTGCGACTCTGCGGCACCCGACAAGACCAGCAACTTCTTCACGTTGTTGGCGCGACGCTGCCCCAGAGCCAGGTTGTATTCGCTGCTGCCGCGCTCATCCGCATTGCCTTCCAGACGAACTTTGCTGGCGCGGTTCTCGCTCAGATATTTGCCGAGAGCCTGGACGGTGGCACGGTCTTCCGCCTGCACCGCATCCACATCGAACGGGAAGTGCACACTGGTTTCGGTCGGCATGGCCGCTGCTTCGACGACAGGCGCGGCAGCTTCGGTCGCCTCTGGTGCCGGCGCGGCTGTAGCGGTCTCGGCCGGCGCAGCGGCAGGTTCGGTCGCCGCCGGTTCTGTAGCCGCTGTCGGCGCTTGCGTTTCTTCCTCGATCGGCTCGCTTGCACAAGCCACCAGCAGATTCGCCAATACCAGACCCAATATCAATTTCTTCATTGCATTCTCCTTTTATTCATCGAGACTACTGCTTCAGGAAAGGCCCCCAGATCGGCTCGCGAATATCGCCGCGCTGGGCAACCATCTTCTGTTTCACTCTGCCGTCACTGGATACGGTCGCCAATATACCACGACCCTGCGACTCGGTTGCGAACAGGATCAGCTTGCCGTTGGGAGCGAAGCTGGGTTTCTTTTCCCATCCACCGGGTGTCAGTATCTGCACCTGCTTGCTCTCGAAATCCTGCACCGCGATGTAGAACGTGCCACCGCTGAACTGCGAATAGACGAAACTCTTGCCATCGGGACTGAAACGCGGCGAGAAATTGTTGCCGCCCTCGAAGGTCAGCCGTTCGGCGTAACCGCCCTCTGCTGCCACACGATATATCTGCGCCTTGCCGCCGCGATCCGAAGTGAACAGCAGCGTCTTGCCGTCCGGCGAGAAGGCCGGCTCGGTGTCGATGGTCTCGCTGAAGGTGATGCGGCGCAGGTCCTTGCCGTCGGCGCCCACCAGATAAAGCTGCGAACTCCCGTCGCGCGTCAGCACGATGGCAAGCTGCTTGCCGTCCGGCGACCAGGCCGGGGCGCTGTTGCTGCCGGAAAAATCCGCCAGCACAGTGCGTTTCTGTGTCGCCAGCGATTGCACGAAGACGGTCGCGTGGCCGCGCTCAAAACTCACATAGGCGATCTGTTTTCCGTCCGGCGACCACGCCGGCGACATGATGGGCTCGTTCAACGACAGCAAGGTCTGCTCACCGTAACCATCGCTGTCCGCCACCACCAGCCGGAACTGCTTGCCCTCGCGGTTGACGTAGGCGATGCGCGTACTGAACACGCCCGCACTGCCCGTCAGTTTTTCATACACCAGATCGGCGATGCGATGCCCGATGGCGCGCACCTGATCGCTCCTTGCCGTCACGGCCAGCGCGATCAATTCGGTTTGCCTCACCGCGTCGAGCAGGCGGAACCTCACTTCCGCACGTCCGTCTCCCAGTGCGCGCACACTGCCGATGACCAGCGCTTCCACACCCGCCCATTCGACATATCTCACATCGCCCGGCTCATGCGGCGCCTTGCCTGCCGGATCGATCAGCTTGAACAGCCCGGTGCGCAACAGATCGTTGGACACCACACTGCTGATCGTCTGCCCCGCGATGCGCTCTTCCCCGCCGAAGCGCACCACCGAGATCGGCGTCTGATGTTCGCCCGCCCCCGTGATCTCGATATCCAGAGTGGCCTGTGCGGACGACGCCACGCACAACCCGAAAAGCAATCCCAAGCAACCACGCATATGCATCCTTTCTACGGCCTGATCGTCAACTTCAATTCGCGGAACATCTTTTGCAGATCGGCATTGGTCGGCACCGGCAGCGGCTGCGCCTTGTAGATGGCGCGCTCCGCCGCATTGTCGTATGCCGTGTGTCCGCTGCTGCGCAGCAATTCCACATCCAGAACATCGCCGCCCGGCAGCAGCGTCACCTTGAACTCGGCCTTGGCCGACTCGGGCACATCCGGCGGCATCACGATGTTGCGGCGTATCTTGGCACGGATCATGTCCTGATAACGCCCCACCTGCGTCGCCGTCGCCGCATCCACTTCGGCGCGGATGCGCGCCTGTTCAGAATTGCGCAGACGCTCGGAATACGCCTCCAGCTCGCGCAACTCCTTCTCCTGCTTTGCCTTGGTAGCTGCCGCCGCTTTGGCTTTTTCTTCGGCCTGTTTCTTTTTCTTGTCGCGCACCTCGATATCCGCCTTCACCGGCGGCAACACAGGGGCTACGACCTTGGGCAGCGGTTTCGATTCCGCCTTGACGGGCGGTTCAAGCAGTTGTTCGGGGGCGACTTCGGCTGCGGGCAGACTGTCCCACATCTCCACCATGAACTCTTCCGGCGGCTGCGCCTGCCAGCGGAAACCGAAATACAGCACGAAGAAGAACAACAGATGCACCGCCAGCGCCAGCATCCCGGCGGGAAGACGATAAGGCTCCTGATAGGTCAGCGCGGTACTCATCGGCCCTTGGCGAGCAATCCGATCTTCTTGATGTGCTGCTGCTGCAACATGTCCATCACGTTGATGACTTCCTCGTAGCGCACATTCTTGTCAGCGGAGATCACCACCGGTTGTTCGGGATTCTTCTTCAGACTCTTCTGCAAACGGGCCACCAGTTCATCGCGTGACACCGGCGACTCCTGCCCGCCCTTGCCGTGGTCGCGCAGGGCCAGCGTGGTGTCTTTCTTGATGATGACTTCCAGCGGCGCGACCGGCGGTGCCAGCGACTTACCCACGCTGGGCAAATCGATCTGCCCGGGATTCATCAGCGGCGCCGTGATCATGAAGATAACCAGCAGCACCAGCATCACGTCGATGTAGGGCACGACGTTGATCTGCGACATCGGACGATGTTCGCTGCGCCTGCTGTAGCTCACGGCTGCACCTCCGACAGTGCGAATGGGTCGCTGCGCAGCAGCGGGGAACCCATCGGCCTACCCCTTGCAGGTACGTTACTGGCGAAGACAGCCGTTTGCGGGAGGAGGTGCAAGGCAGCCATTGGTTCCGGCATAACGCGCTTCGCGCATGAGCCTTCACCGCAACTTTGTTGTCCCGCACCCATCGCTATCGCGCACCGTGTCATGGCTGCCTCTGGAGGACGTTGGAGAATTCTTCGATGAAACTCTCGAAGCGCGACGACAGCCGCGTGACGTCATGCACATAGCGGTTGTATGCCACCACCGCCGGGATCGCGGCGAACAGGCCCATCGCCGTCGCCACCAGTGCTTCGGCGATGCCCGGTGCCACGTGCGCCAGCGTCGCCTGCCCCACGTTGGACAGACCGCGGAACGCGTTCATGATGCCCCACACGGTGCCGAGCAGGCCGACGTACGGACTCACCGAGCCGACCGTGGCGAGGAAGGAAAGGTGCGATTCGAGATGGTCCACCTCGCGCTGGTATTTGGCACGCATGGCGCGGCGCGTGCCGTCCATCACCGCCGCGCTGTCCACGCCGTGGGTCTTCTTCAGCTTGATGAACTCGGCGAAACCCGCCGAAAAGATCCGTTCCAGCGCCCCGATATCGCGGCGACCGCGATTGTTCGCCTGCTGGTAGAGCGCAGCCAGATTCGGATTGCTCCAGAACGCGTCCTCGAACTCGCGCGACTGTTTCACCGCCGAACGCACCGCGAACAGCTTGAGGAAGATGTACCACCAGGACATCAGCGACACCAGCAGCAGCAAACCCATCACCAATTGCACCAGCAAGCTGGCATTGGCGACCAGATTGATGAACGACATATCCCCGATCAGTTCCATATCAGTCTTTCCATTGATTTCGCAACACATCCGGCACACTCACCGGTTTGAAGGTCTCGACATTCACGCACACCAGATGCACCTCACCCTCGACCAGCACCTCGTCCCCGCGCATCACCGTCTGGTGAATGTTGAGCCGGCTGCGCCCGATATCCTTGATCTGTGACGTCACCGCCACCAGATCATCGAGCAGCGCCGGTCGCAGATAATCCAGCTTGAGCGAACGCACCACGAACACCACGCCCAGTTCTTTCATCAGCCCCGCATTGCTGTAACCGAAGGTGCGCAGCCACTCGGTGCGCGAGCGCTCCATGAAGTTCACATAACTGGCGTGATAGACGACACCGCCGGCATCGGTGTCCTGAAAATAGACACGTACCGGCAACGAAAAAATCGCCTTGTGCTTACTCATCCCAAAGTTCCTTGTTGTTGCCGCTGCGCGGCTGCACCAGACCGAAATGTTCATAGGCATTCGCCGTTGCCATGCGCCCGCGCGGCGTGCGTTGCAAGTAGCCCTGCTGGATAAGATAAGGCTCCAGCACATCCTCGATGGTGTCGCGCTCTTCGCCGATGGCGGCGGCGAGATTGTCCACGCCGACCGGCCCGCCGAGGAATTTCTCGATCACGGTCTGCAGCAGTTTCCTGTCCATCACATCCAGCCCGCGTGAATCCACATCCAGCATGGTCAGCGCGGCGTCCGCCACTTCACGTGTGGCATTGCCGTCGGCGCGCACATCGGCGTAATCGCGCACGCGGCGCAGCAGGCGGTTGGCGATACGCGGCGTGCCGCGAGAACGTTTGGCGATCTCCAGCGCGCCATCCTGCGAGATGGGCAATTCGAGCAGACCCGACGAGCGCGTGACGATGCGCTGCAACTCTTCCGCCGTATAGAACTCCAGCCGCGCCACGATGCCGAAACGGTCACGTAGCGGATTGGTCAGCATGCCCGCCCGCGTGGTCGCACCGACCAGCGTGAACGGCGGCAGGTCGATCTTCACCGAGCGCGCGCCCGGCCCCTCGCCGATCATGATGTCGATCTGGTAATCCTCCAGCGCGGGATACAGGATCTCTTCCACCACCGGCGACAGCCGGTGTATCTCATCGATGAACAGCACGTCGTTGGGTTCGAGATTGGTGAGCAGCGCGGCAAGATCGCCCGCGCGTTCCAGCACCGGGCCGGACGTGTGGCGGATGTTGACCCCCATCTCGCGCGCGATGATCTGCGCCAGCGTGGTCTTGCCCAGACCGGGCGGACCGAACAGCAGCACATGGTCGAGCGGTTCATTACGCTTGCGCGCGGCCTGGATGAATATCTCCAGTTGCCCGCGTATCTTCTCCTGGCCGACGTATTCGTCGAGCTGCTTGGGACGCAGTGCGCGCTCCAGCGCCTCCTCCTGCTGCGAAGCGGGAGCGGCGGAGATGATGCGCGGCTCTGAAGTAAGGTCGTCGTTCTGGATCATGCTTTGGATAATAACTTAAGCGCCTGCCGGATGCCGCCCGAGACATCGGCATCCTTGGGCAACTGCTTCGCCGCCCAGTCCGCTTCTTTCTCGTTGTAGCCCAATGCCAGCAACGCGTTGACAATGTCGCTGCCGGACGATGCAACGGGCGCGCCTTGCGCCCCGCTCGCACCGCTCACCGCGAACTTGCCTTGCAGCTCCAGCAGCAAACGCTCTGCGGTTTTCTTGCCAACACCGGGTATCTTGGTGAGTCGCGATGCATCCTTGTTCGCCACCGCGACGGCGAGATCGCCGATGCTCAGGCCGGACAGCACCGACAGCGCGAGCTTGGGACCAACGCCGCTGATCTTGAGCAACTGGCGGAAGGCGATGCGTTCTTCATGGGTGGCGAAGCCGTACAGCAGCTGCGCATCTTCGCGCACCACGAAATGCGTGTGCAGCACCACTTTCTCGTTCAGCGCGGGCAGGTTGTAGAACGTGCTCATCGGCACATCCACCTCGTAACCCACGCCCTGCACATCGAGCAATATCTGCGGCGGGTTCTTTTCCAGCAGGATGCCGCTCAGTCTTCCGATCATGTGTTTCCCTTACTTAAAATCATCGCCAGCGACAGCAACGCGCCGTGCACCATCATCGCGCCTATGGTCGCCTTGATCGCATCGCCCAGTTGCTGCGGCTGTGCGGCGTGGCGCAACAGCAGGCGCGCGGCTTTCACGCTCAGCGGCAGAGCGAGGAATGCGGCCAACGCCCACAGCGGCAACCAGCCGAGCATGACGCTCAACAGCAGCCATATATAAGACAGTGCCACGATCAGCACATAGCCCCAGCGCGCCTTGCCCACATCGAGCCGCGCCACCCAGTGCAGCTTGCCTGCTGCCGTGTCGGCGGTGCGGTCGGGGAACTGGTTGATGTAGAGCAGGTTGGCGACCAGCAGCGCGTACGACAGACCCGCGATGAAAGGCTCTGCACTGAATCCCTTGCGCTGCACGAAATCGGTCCCGACCGTGATGGCGAGGAAGCCTGCCGCCACGCAGAGCTCACCCAGCCCGCGACTGTTCAGGCGGAACGGCGGCGCGGAGTAAGCCCAGCCGATGAACAGCCCGGCAAGACCGACATACAGCAGTTGCGGCGCGGAGCGCGCCATCAGCCACAATCCGGCCGCGGCCACACAGGCCATCAGCGCGAAACCGTAGTTGCGCATCTCGTTCTGCGTCATCACGCCGTTCTGGATGAAGCGGCTGCCGCCGGTGAAGGGGAAGATGCGCTCGGTGTTCTGCGCATCGGTGCCGTTGAGCGAATCGTAGTAATCGTTAAGCACGTTCACCCCGGCATGCGCCAGCAGGGCAAATAATGCAGTGACCAGCGCCAGCGGGATATCGAACACGAGATCGCTATGCCAAGCTGCTGCCAATCCAAGCAGGCAGGCCATCAGGCTCGCCGTCAGGAACGGGGGGCGGGTCGCGGCGACATAGCGCGCGACGGGGTTGGCGAAAAGTTCCAGCGTCGGTTCCAGCGGCTGCGTCATACCAGTCTTCCTCCTCGAACTCGAAAACCTTTGGTCGCCAACGCGCCCAATCCCATACCGCCGTGTGCGTGGCAGATCGCACAAGCCAGCGCATCCGCCGCATCCGGACTCGGCGTGCCCGACAATTTCAACAGGCGCTGCACCATCGCCTGCACTTGTTCCTTGTCGGCGTGGCCGTTGCCGACCACCGCCTGTTTCACCTGCAGCGCGGTGTATTCCGCCACCGGCAAGTCCGCCTGCACCGCCGCGCAGATCGCAGCACCGCGCGCCTGCCCCAACAACAATGTGGATTGCGGGTTCACGTTCACGAACACCTTTTCCACCGCCACTTGTTCCGGCTTGTGCAATGCGATGACCTCGCCCAGCCCGCTCAAAATGACTTTTAGCCGCTCCGGCAATTCGCCATCCGGCGTCTTGATACAGCCGCTGGCGACGTAGTGCAGGTGCTGGCCTTCCTTGTCGAGGACGCCGAAGCCGGTGATGCGCAAACCGGGATCGATGCCAAGGATTCGCATTACTCGGATAGCACCGCGTTGGTAAAGACCTCCTGCACATCGCCGAGGTCTTCCAGTGCATCCAGCAGTTTCTGCATCTTCACCGCGTCATCACCGCCGAGTTCCACGTCGACGTCCGCCTTCATGGTGACTTCGGCCATCTCGGGTTTGAAGCCGGCCGCTTCCAGGCGCTGTTTCACCGCCACAAAATCATGCGGCGAGGTGATGACTTCGATACTGCCGTCATCGTCGCTGACGATATCTTCCGCACCCGCGTCCAGCGCCACTTCCATGAGCGCGTTCTCGTCGGTGCCGGGAGCGAAGATCATCTGGCCGCAATGCTTGAACAGGAAGGAGACGGAACCGTCGGTGCCCAGATTGCCGCCGTACTTGACGAAGGCATGACGCACATCGGCCACGGTGCGCGTCTTGTTGTCGGTCATGCAGTCGACGATCACCGCCGCGCCGTTGATGCCGTAACCTTCGTAGCGCAACTCCATGTAGTCCACGCCTTCCAGCTCGCCGGCCCCGCGCTTGATGGCGCGTTCGACGTTATCCTTGGGCATGTTCTGGTCGTAGGCCTTTTCCATCGCCAGACGCAGGCGCGGGTTGATGTCCGGATCGCTGCCGCCCAGTTTCGCCGCGACGGTGATCTCTTTGATCAGACGGGTGAATATCTGTCCGCGCTTGGCGTCCTGGCGCCCTTTGCGGTGCTGGATGTTCGCCCATTTGCTATGCCCTGCCATATCGATTCCTTATATATGCAAAATATGCCGGATGGTAACATTTCACCCCGCATTGACCAAAACCAGTGCGACAGACTTGTTTCAAGAAGCGGGGCGATCTGCCGTTATAATCCCTGCACATCGATATTTCATTCAAAGGAGCACCCCATGAAGTTTTCCAGTTTGCTGATCCTCTCCTCCGGCCTGCTGCTGACCGGCAACGCGCTCGCCGACGAGGCGCTGCTCCGCAAGAGCGGCTGTTTTGCCTGCCATCAGGTGGACAAGAAGGTCGTGGGCCCGGCGCTGAAAGATATCGCCGCCAAATACAAGGGCGATAAAGGAGCGGTCGCCGCACTGGCGAAGAAGGTCCGCGCCGGCGGTTCCGGCGTCTGGGGGACCACGCCCATGGCCCCAGCACCGGCGACGGTGAGCGATGATGATCTCAAGGCCTCGATCGCTTACATCCTCACGCTCAAGTAAGCACACAGTCCGCAAAAGAACAGGCCAGCTTTTAAGCTGGCCTGTTCTTTTTTAACTATCCAACAAAGACTTACTTGGCATCGCGCTTCATCATGCCCTTGTCGCGCATCTTCTCGTGCATCTTCTTCATGCTGGCGTCCATCTCCGCCTTGGATATCTTGCCGTCCTTGTCGGTATCGGTCTCGTCGAAATGCGCGAACACCATCGGCATGCCGATCTCGGCCTCATCCTTGCTCAACATACCGTCATGATTGATGTCGACTTCGTTGAAACGGTCTTCATAACGCGGCTTGCACTTGTCCATCATCTTCTTGTGCATCGCATCCATCTCGTCCTGGGTGACCTTGCCGTCCTTGTTGGCGTCCATATCCTTAAAATGGTCGCGGTGGAAGGTGTCGTATTCCTTCTTGCTGACGGCGCCGTCCTTGTTCTGGTCCATCCCTTCCATCATCCAGCCGCCTTGCGGGCCGCCTTTCATGCCGCAGGCCTGCGCCAGCGGGGCGGCGCAGAGCAGGCTGGCCGCAATGATCATTGTCGAAATCTTCTTCATATTCATTCTCCCGGGTATCTATTGAGTCTGCCCCGTGCTCGGGGCAGTACCGAGCAGACAGGTTAACATGAAGGAAGTTCGCCGACTGGCTGGCGGGTTATAATCCGGCGGAATTTTTTCAGCACCTCCCCATGAACATATTTTACGAAGAAGACGGCGGTTTCAAGGTGGGGAATATCCTTGCCGACAACACCACTTCTCTGCAGGTCGAGAACACCCACGGCAAGCGCAGCAAGATCAAATCGGCCAACGTGATGCTGCGTTTCGCCCAGCCCACCCTGTCCGAGTTCATGTCCCAGGCGGAGCAAGTGGCCGCTGACATCGACGTGGATTTCCTCTGGGAAGCCTCGCCGCAGGAAGAATTCGAGTTCGGCGCGCTGGCACAGGAGTATTTCGGCCATGCCCCCAACCCGATCGAGTCGGCCGGGGCACTGATCCGTCTGCATTCTTCGCCCATGCATTTCTACAAGAAGGGAAAGGGCCGCTACAAGGCAGCCCCGCCCGATGCGCTGAAGTCGGCACTCGCCAGCGCGGAGAAGAAGCGCCTGCAAGCCGAACTGCAGGCTCGCTACACCGAACAGCTCGGCAACTTCCAGTTGCCCGCCGAATTCGCCGACAAACTGCAGATGGTCCTGTACAAGCCGGACCGCAACACCATCGAGGTCAAGGCACTGGAGGCGGCGTGTGCGCACACCCACCTGTCCGCCGCCCACCTGCTGGAAAAGTGCGGCGCACTGCCCTCCACCCATGATTACCACCTGAACAAGTTCCTGTTCGAGAACTTCCCGCGCGGCACCGGTTTCCCCGCCGTGACGGTGGAAGAACATCCCGAACTGCCCCTGGCCGGAGTCAACGCCTTCAGCATCGACGACGCCAGCACCACCGAGATCGACGACGCCTTCTCGGTCGAGAAGTTGGCGGACGGCAACTGGCGCATCGGCATCCACATCGCCGCGCCCACGCTGGGCATCGCGCCCGGCTCGGACATCGACGCCATCGCCGCACAGCGCATGTCGACCGTGTACATGCCCGGCGACAAGATCACCATGCTGCCGGACAACGTGGTGCAAGCCTTCACGCTGTGCGCCGACAAGGTCTGCCCGGCGCTCTCTTTATATGTGGACGTGAATGAAGCGCTGGAGATCGTGAACAGTGCCAGCCGCCTCGAACGCCTGCACATCGCCGCCAATCTGCGACACGACACGCTGGAACCGCTGTTCAACGAGGAGACGCTGGCGGCGGGCAAGCTCGATTACACCTACGCGCCCGAGCTCAAACTGCTGTGGGATTTCGCGCAAAAGCTGGAAGCCGGTCGCGGCAAATCCGCCGACAACAGCACAGCGCAGGTCGACTACACCTTCAATGTCGAGGACGACCGCATCACCATCGGCCAGCGCCTGCGCGGCTCACCCATCGACAAGGTCGTGTCCGAGCTGATGATCCTCGCCAACAGCAGCTGGGGAAAACTGCTGGACGACCACGATGTCGCGGGCATCTACCGCACGCAGAACAACGGCAAGGTAAAGATGAGCACCGTCGCAGCGCCGCACCAGGGACTGGGCGTGGCGCATTACGCATGGTCCAGCTCGCCGCTGCGCCGTTATGTCGACCTGGTGAACCAGCGCCAGCTCATCAGCGTGCTGCGCGGCGACGCTCCGTCTTACGCCAAGAACGACACCACCCTGTTCGCCATCCTGCGCGACTTCGACACCGCTTACACCACCTACAGCGAATTCCAGCGTGAGATGGAACGTTATTGGTGCTTGCGCTGGCTGTTGCAGGAGAACGTGAAACAGGTCGAAGCGACCGTGCTGCGCGAGAACCTGGTCAAGCTCGCCGACATCCCGCTGGTCGGCCGCATCCCGTCGCTGCCGGAAACGCCCACCAACACCAAAGTGACGCTGGAGATCGGCGACATCGACCTGCTTGATCTGAATTTCGATGCGCGTTATCAGGCCAACGTGGAAGTCGCTGCATGAGAGAACTCCTCCTCAGTGCACGGCGTCATCATCAACGCATCGCATTCGCAGCGCTGTTCTCGATCACCCTGCACGCATTTTTCATGTTCGGCATCCGTTTCGTCATGCCGGAATGGAAGAACATCCCCGTCATCAGCCAGCCGCTGGAAGTCGTGCTGGTCAACAGCAAATCGGGCAACCGCCCTACCAATGCTTCCGCTTACGCGCAGAACAACCTGGAAGGCGGCGGCAACACCGACGAAGAACATCGCGCCCGCACCCCGTTCCCGGTACTCGGCGACGGACAACGCTTCTCGCCCGAACAGGCCGCCAGACGCCAGCGCGAACTGGAACAGGAATCGAAACGCCTGCTGACACGCAGCAAGGGCGACTATTTCGTGGCCGACGAGAACGACCAGCAGAAACAATCCAGCTCGAAAGACAACGGACGCGACCTCGTGCAACGTTCGCTGGAGATCGCCAGACTGGAAGCGCAGATCAGCAAGAGCCTGGACATGTACGACAAACTGCCGCGGCGCAAATTCATCGGCGCGCGCACGCAGGAATACCGCTTCGCCCAATACGTCGAGGACTGGCGCTCCAAGGTCGAACGCATCGGCAACATGAACTACCCCGAGATGGCGCGCCGCGAAAAGATCTACGGCAAGCTCACCCTCACCGTCAACATCCGCGCCGACGGCAACGTGGAAAGCATCGAGATCAACCGCCCCTCCGGCCAGCGCATCCTCGACGCCTCCGCCGTCCGCATCGTCAAACTCGCCGCCCCGTATCCGCCATTCCCGCCGGACATCCGCAAGGACACCGACGTCCTCAGCATCACGCGCACCTGGATATTCACGACTACGGATCGGTTGGAGAGCGAGTAGAGGAACTAGCTCCGCTAATTAGAGAGTGGGGTTGCTATTAACCCATAAGAGTCACTCATACTTATCTAAAGCGAACACTACTTAGCTATATTATTTTCCTCGCCGTCAGATGCTCTCTTTTTTACTTCTTGCTCTTATTGGATTAGTTGCCGATAGCGCTTTTCACTTTCTATTACGCTCGGTGTAACCCAACTACCCTCGAAATAAACCCATTCTGGACAAAGCTGGTTTACCGGCACCGCCTCCCGCAGGATGGTGCGGAATTCGGGGGCGTAGATGTCATGGTTGGCTGCATCCACACCTTCGACGGTGTAGAAGGATTTCAGCAAGCTCGACGCGGGCCTCCCGACGATGACGTTGGCATTGGTGTTAAACAGTTCTAACGGCAAGTCTGCCAAGGCGATGCGCTTCCATTGCTCGCCTTCATATTTGAACAACACCTGTGGCGGATTGGGTCTTCCCCATTTGTTGTAGGCAATGCAACCCGCCGGATAAGTGGCAATGTAGGGCACGCCGTTAACCACATCGAAACGAATCAGGTTCAGGCTGTTCGGTTCCAGCAAATCATCCCGATACCCCATCTTCCATTCAATTTCACGATTTTCATCTGGCAACTTGAACGTAATGGTCTCATCAATCGTTGAGTGCTCCCTGCTCTCAATCGCTGGATAGCCGCCAAGATTGTCTTTGACTTTGACGATAATCTTTCTGCCATCATGCAACTGCACTTCTTCTTCCCAGCTAGCTGTATGGCCGATTAATCCAGCACAAGCACTCATGCTTGCACCAAGCATCAAGATCATTACAAGTTTGGCGAGTTGCTTCATCTTTCCGTTTTGGTTGCTCATGCTGAACCTAGGGTGTTTATTATCAGTTTGATGACTTGGCTTGATGTCCGTTCTTGGCTGCCGAAAGCCAACCTCCAACAAGCCGCACCCTATAGCCCAATACCCATCACGTCAATATGCCAAATGGCCTAGATACTCATACCGCCCAATTCGGCATCACTCTTGGAATACGCATGGTTTGCCACTAGAATGCGCCGCATGTTCCGTTCTGCCTTACTGAAAACATTCCTCGTCCTCGCCCTGCTGTTCGCACAGCTTGGCGGGCTGACGCATGGAATCGCGCATACCCTGGCGGAAAAGTCGCAGGACCAGTCGCTGCCGCACGACCAGCAGTGTGAATTATGCGCGGCCTACGCGCAGGTCGGCAGTGCAGTCGGCAGCAGCGCCGTACATTTCGATTTTTCCGTCTCGTTCGCCGAGACGCACAGCGAACCTGCTGTCGCGTTCCGCTCGTTCACCTTCGCCGCTTTCGCGGCGCGCGCCCCGCCTTACACCGCTTAAGCCCCGACAACCCCTGCGCATGGTGCGCGGGATCTGTAGACCTTTTCGGAGTAAGACATGTTCAAACGTATCTGTTCGAATGCGGCCATCGCCGTATTGTTGTGCCATTCCATCCAGGCTGCCGCTGCCGACAGCGGCAATGCGGACAACGCTTTCAACCCCGCGTTCTCGCTCATTCTGTCCGGCAGTTACGGCAACCTGCAACGCGATCCCGCGATCCCCGCCACCGGCTTCGCCATGAATCCCAATCCGGGACATGAGCAGGGCTTCAACCTCGGCGAATCGGAGATGGGTATCTCCGCCAACATCGATCCACAGTTCCGCGGCGCGGCCACCCTCGCGCTTGACCCGGCCGGTGGCGTCAGCGTGGAGAATGCCTTTGTGCAGACCACGTCTTTGGGCGACGGACTCAACCTCAAGTTCGGCCGCTACTTCTCCGGCCTCGGCTATCTCAACGAGCAGCACGCGCACGCCTGGGATTTCACCGATCAACCGCTGGTGTACGCCGTGCTGTGGGAGAACCAGCTGGCCGAAGACGGTGTGCAACTGAAATGGCTGGCACCGACCGAGATGTTCTTCGAGATCGGCGGCGAGGTTGGCAAGGGCCGCGGCTTCCCCGGCACCGAGCGCGCGAAAAACGGCAGCGGCGCGGGCGTGATATTCGCGCACATTGGTGACGACATCGGCATCGAGCAGAGCTGGCGCGCCGGTGCCTCGCTGCATCGCACACGCCGCGTTGATGCCGAAAGTACCGACGTACCCGACCTGGGTGGCAACGCAGTGACCAACCTGTTCAGCGGCGACAGCCAGACTGTCGGCCTGGATCTGGTGTGGAAATACGCCCCCAACGGCAACATCAAGGATCGCTACCTGAAAGTGCAGACCGAATATTTCCGGCGCAAGGAGAGCGGCGAGTTGACTTACGACACTGCATTGGCCAGCGTCACCGACAGCTACTCCGTCACGCAAAGCGGCTGGTATGTGCAGGGCGTGTACCAGTTCATGCCGCGCTGGCGCAGCGGACTGCGTTACGACCGTCTCGATCCGGGTGTCGCCCGGATAGGTGCGGCGAACGCAGGCAACGTCATCGCCGACTACGCTTACAACCCGACACGCACAACCTGGATGCTGGACTACAGTGCCAGCGAGTTCTCGCGTTTCCGCCTGCAACTGGCGCACGACAACTCGCGACAGGGATTGGCCGACAACCAGCTCTTCGTGCAGTACATCATGAGTCTGGGCGCGCACGGCGCTCATACATACTAGGAGGAGAGATGAAAAAGATCCTGTTCTCTCTTTCCCTGTTGCTGATGAGCGGCAACGTCGCCGCCCTCAACATCTTCGCCTGCGAACCGGAATGGGCGGCGCTCACTCAGCAACTCGCGGGAGGCAAGGCCGACATCTACACCGCCACCGCCGCCCTGCAAGACCCGCACCGTATCGAGGCGCGCCCCAGCCTGATCGCCAAGGCCCGTCGAGCCGATCTGGTGGTATGCACCGGTGCCGAGTTGGAGATGGCCTGGCTGCCGGTTGTGTTGCGCGAATCGGGCAACAGCAAGGTGCAACCCGGTGGCGACGGGTACTTTGAAGCTGCCTCGGCGGTGCGCATGCTGGAAGTACCGACGCGGCTCGACCGCGGCGATGGCGATGTGCATACCCAGGGCAATCCGCATATCCAAACCGATGCGCGCAATTTCCTGCCGGTCGCTGCCGCACTTGCGCAGCGGCTGATGCAGCTCGATCCGTCGAACAAGGCGGAGTATCAGCAGCGCCTCGCCGCGTTCGAACAGCAATGGCGTGCGGCGCTCACCCGCTGGGAACAGCAGGCTGCGCCGCTCAAGGGTGTGGCGGTGGTCGTGCAGCACCGGGGTTTCCCCTACCTGAGCAACTGGCTGGGATTACAGGAAGTGGCAACGCTGGAACCCAAACCCGGCCTGGAACCCAGCGCGGGCTGGCTGTCGCAGGTGCAGGATACGCTGCGCCAGCATCCGGCAAAGATGGTGCTGCGCGCGGCGTATCAGGATGGACGACCCTCGGAATGGATCGCGCAGCGCGCGCATATCGCCGCAGTGGAACTGCCGTATACCGTCGGCGGCAGCGATGGAGCCAGGGATTTGTTCGGGCTGTTCGATGACACCATCGCAAGACTGCTGAAAGGTGTGCAATGAACATCGAACTGGGCATCCTCCTCCCTGCCTTCCTCGCCGGCCTGCTGGTGCTGGCCACGCACATCCCTTTTGGTATGCGCGTGTTGCAGCGCGGGGTGATCTTCGCCGATCTTGCCGTGGCGCAGATCGCCGGGCTCGGCGTGATTGTCGCCGAACTGCTCGGTCTGCTTGAACAGCCGGTGCTGGTTCAGCTCATCGCCGCAGGCAGCGCGCTGGGGGGTGCGGCTTTGCTGGCCTGGATAGAACGGCGCGCGCCGGAAGTGAAGGAGGCTTATATCGGTCTCACCTTCGTGCTCGCCGCCAGCCTTGGCATCCTGCTGATGAGCCGCGACGTGCACGCGGGCGAACATCTGAAAGACCTGCTGGTCGGACAGATACTGTGGGTGAACCAGGGCCAGCTCATCGCCACCGCGCTGCTCACCGCCGCGCTGCTCGTCGTCTGGAACCTCTTCCGCGAACGCTTGGGCTATTTCGGCTTCTATGCCCTGTTCGCCCTCGCCATCACCGCTTCGGTACAACTGGTCGGCATCTATCTGGTGTTCGCCAGCCTGATCGTGCCCGCACTGGCCACTTATCGACAGCCAAAACGGCGCTATCTCTTCGCCTTCGCCGTCGGGATCACGGGCTACGCGCTCGGCCTGCTGACGTCAGTCTGGCTTGATCTTCCCGCCGGGGCCGCCATCGTGTGCGCAATGGCATTGAGCGGCGGTATGTTGCTAACCGTACAGACGAGGACCTGACGACCTCGCATAGTCAATCCTGCCTTCATCCAACCAACAGGAGGTGTGTTTTATTCACCCTCCATATACAAAGGATGTCGCATGTCATTGGCTAGAAAGCTCTTTGCCACACCCGCCAGAATCTGGATGAACTGGCCGCTCTGGGGCGGACTGTTGGCGATGCTGTTGTTGGCAAAACATGTCTGGGTACTGTTCGCGCCAACCGAACATGCCATCCCGGCCACTGCGATCACAACCAACTCAGTACAAACCGAACAATTGTTCGGCATGGTCAACGCTTCGACTTCTTCCGCCTCACTCAGCAGTATCCGCCCGATCGGCATCTTCGCGCATAGCACAAGAGGATTTGCAGTGATGTTGACCGAATCCGGGCAAATCGGGGTAGGCCTGGGGGAGCAGGTTGTACCGGGTGTGCGGCTGATTGAAACACATGCCGACTATGTGGTCCTGGAGCGCAACGGCATCCGCCAGCGAGTCGATCTGAACACACCTCCCGCAGCGACAGATAACATCACTACCGCCTCGTCGAGCGTACGCATCATGACGGCGACCACCGCAGACAGACAGATGCTTGATCGACTCACTCCGGAACAGCTGCTGCTGATACAGCAAGGGAATTCATCTAGGGGAAGACCTTGATCAAACGCATCTTGCAACTCAGTCTGCTGGCATTCTGTTTGACGCTCATCGTCGCGGTCCCTGTTCGTGCAGAACAGCAGCAGGAAGAACTGGTCTCGCTGAATTTCGTCAATGCCGATATCCAGGAAGTCATCCGCGCCATCTCGCAGATATCCAAAAAGAATTTTCTCGTCGACCCGCGCGTGAAAGGCACCATCAACATCGTCTCCGCCACGCCGGTCTCGCCGGCACTGGGCTATGACATCCTGCTCTCCGCGTTGCGCCTGCAGGGTTATGCCGCGGTGGAAGCGGGCGGCGTGACCAAGATCATCCCGGAAGCCGACGCCAAACTGCATATCGATTCGCTGTCCCAAGGCCGCGGCGACAAACTGGTCACGCGCGTGTTCATCCTGAAATACGAATCCGCCTCGCAACTGATCAACATCGTGCGCCCCATGGTCGCACCGAACAATGTGGTGGTCGCCTATCCTTCCAGCAATGCACTGGTGATCACCGACTACGCCAGCAGCGTGAAGCGCATCGAAAAACTCATTGACGCCATCGACCAGCCCAATGCCGATGCCCCGATGCTGATCCCGGTCAAACATGCTTCTGCGGTCGACCTCGCCAACATCATCAACAAATTGATGCCCGAGGTTTCAGCACCGCAGGTCGGCGGCGACGACAACCAGCGCTTCGTGCTGATCGCGGACAGTCGTACCAACGGCCTGCTGCTGCGCTCGGACAATCCCGGCCGTATCGCCCGCGTCAAGGAACTGGTGGCCAAGCTGGACAGTGCTGCCAATGTGCCCGGCAACATCCACGTGGTTCCATTGAAGAACTCGGATGCCACCAAGCTCGCACAGACGCTGCGCTCGGTGCTGAGCGGAGACACTGCCGCCGCCACTCCCAGCCCGGCAGGCGGAACTCAGCAGATCGCCATCGCCGCGCCATCCGGCGGCGGACTGATTCAGGCCGACATCGCCTCCAATGCGCTTATCGTCACAGCCTCCGAGCCGGTCTATAACAATATCCGCTCGGTCATCGAGAGGCTGGATGTACGCCGCCCGCAGGTGTTCGTCGAAGCGCTCATCGTCGAAGTGACCGCCGACAAGGCCGCCGAATTCGGTGTGCAATGGCAGAACCTGACCGGCCTGAACAAGAGCGGCTCCAATATCATCGGCGGCACCAACTTCGGCACGACCGGCAACATCATCGGCGCTTCGGCCGACATCACCTCGGTCGGGCAGGGATTGAACCTCGGTCTGGTGAACGGCGTGACCACACTGGTGGATGGCACCAGGATACTCAATCTCGGCATGCTGGCACGTGCGCTGGAAACCGACAGCAACGCCAACATCCTGTCCGCGCCCAACCTGATGACGCTGGACAACGAGGAGGCCAAGATCGTGGTCGGCCAGAACGTGCCCTTCATCACCGGTTCCTACACCAACACCGGATCGAGCAGCACCTCGGCCAACCCGTTCCAGACCATCGAGCGCAAGGATGTCGGCCTGACACTGAAGATCAAGCCGCAGATCATGCAGGGCGGTACCGTCAAGCTGCAGATCTATCAGGAAGTGTCGAACGTGCTGGCCTCATCGCTCAGGGATGCCGCCGGCGTCACCACCAACAAGCGCTCCATCGACTCGACCATCCTGGTGGACGAGAACCAGATCGTGGTGCTGGGCGGACTGATCCAGGATTCCGTCACCGATGTGGCCAGCAAGACCCCGCTGCTCGGCGACATCCCCATCCTCGGTAACCTGTTCCGCTACGAGACCCGTCAGCACACCAAGACCAACCTGATGGTATTCATCCGCCCCTACATCATGTATCAGTCGGATGGCTACAAGAAGGTCACCGATGAACGTTACGACCAGATGAACAAGCGACGCCAGGATGCGCGCATGCCCGACCACTGGATATTGCCGAACGACGACAAGGATAAATCGCTACCGCCCAAACCCGAAAAACCGCCCACCGCAAGCAATGCCGGGCTTATCCAGATCGGCCCTGATTCGCCCGGCACACCTGCTCCCGAACCGCCCCCCTCCACCCCAGCCAGCGCGCCCGCCGCAGCGACCACCTTCGATCTCTTCAGTCAGCCATGATCCAAACAACGATCAACCGTCGAGCCGCACGCCGCCTGCCCTACACCTTCGCCAGGGCGCACGGGGTGGTGCTGACCGAGTGCGAGAATCGTGCCGCGCTGGCCGTGCGCAGCGATGCCAAACCGGAAGCCATCGCCGAGGTGATGCGCCAACTGGCGCTGCCTGTCGACGCAACCCTGGTGGATGCCGCAGATTTCGAGCGCATCCTCAGCAATGCGTACGCGCAGGCCGAAGACACCACCGCCACCCTGCTCGACGATGCCGAGCAGGACATGGACTTGTCCATGCTGTTGCAGGAACTGCCAAAATCCGCCGATCTGCTGGAATCGGTGAACGATGCGCCGGTCATCCGCATGATCAACGCGCTGCTGGCACAGGCCGTTCGGGACAACGCCTCCGACATCCACATCGAGCCGTTCGAGACCCGCTCGGTGGTGCGTTTCCGCCTTGACGGCAGTTTGAAAGACATCGCCGAACCGCACCGCGCATTGCATTCCGCCATGGTGTCACGCATCAAGGTCATGGCCGACCTCGACATCGCGGAGAAGCGCCTCCCGCAGGACGGCCGCATCGCCTTGCATCTGGCGGGCCGACCCGTCGACGTGCGCGTCTCGACCTTGCCCACCGGACACGGCGAACGTGTGGTGTTGCGCTTGCTCAACAAGGAAGCGGGTCGCCTCGATCTCGCCAAGCTCGGCATGAGTGTGCCTGCGCTGGCTGCCATGATGCGGCTCACCGCACAGCCGCACGGCATCGTGCTGATCACCGGCCCCACCGGTTCCGGCAAGACAACTACTTTATATGCGGCACTGGCGTGCATCGACGCGACCGTCACCAATGTGATGACGGTGGAGGATCCGGTGGAATACGACCTCGACGGCATCAGCCAGACCCAGGTGAACCCGCGCATCGAAATGAATTTTGCCCGCGCACTGCGCGCCATCCTGCGCCAGGACCCGGATGTGATCATGATCGGCGAGATCCGCGATCTTGAGACCGCGCAGATCGCCGTGCAGTCCAGCCTCACCGGTCACCTGGTGCTCGCCACGCTGCACACCAACGACACCGTGAGCGCCGTCACCCGCCTCACCGACATGGGCGTCGAGCCTTTCCTGCTTTCGTCCAGCATCGTCGGCGTACTGGCACAGCGTCTGGTACGTTGTCTCTGCACGGAATGCCGCGAGGCCTACAAGCCGGATGAAGCCGAGTTCGCCCTGCTCGCCCGCTACGGAAAACCGGACGTGATCTACCGGCCCATCGGCTGTGCCAAATGCAACCAAACCGGCTATCGCGGCCGCACCGGCATCTACGAGATGCTGGAAGTGGATGACAAGTTCCGCAGCATGATCCACTCGCGCGATAGTGAACAGCATCTGCGCGACTACGCAATGCAAAGCGGCATGCTCAATCTGCGCGATGACGGGTTACGCTGGGTGGTGAACGGCACCACCTCGCTCGAGGAAGTCATCCGCGTGACGCGCGACTGAGGATTCCGGGATGGCCACTTTCCACTACAACGCACTCGACACAGCAGGCAAAGCCCGCGACGGGGTGATCGAAGCCGACTCGGCGCGACTCGCCCGCACCACTTTGCGCGAGGGTGGCCTGTTCGTGGTCGAGCTGGATGCGCAGTCCGATCCACTCTCTCAAAATGGCGCGCGCAGTCTAAAACTGCCGTTCCACAAACGCATCCCGCGCTCCGAAGTCAGCCTCATGCTGCGCCAGCTCGCCACCCTGCTCGAAGCCGGCTTGCCGCTGGAGCAGGCGCTGGCCGTACTGATCGAACAGGGCGACAACGCGGCCATGCGTCAGGTCATCGCCGCATTGAGATCGGAAGTATTGGCGGGCAGCACGCTGGCGCGCGCAATGGACAAGCATCGCGACACCTTCCCCGAGATACACCGCGCACTGATCAACGCGGGCGAAGCCTCCGGTGAACTCGCCACGGTGATGGACAAGTTGGCGACCTATTCCGAAGGTCAGCAAGACCTGCAACAGAAGATCGCTCTGGCGATGGTGTACCCCGCCATCGTCATCACCGTTGCCGTCCTCGTTGTCGGCGGCCTGCTGCTGTTCGTTGTGCCACCGGTGGTGGAAGTGTTCCAGCAAACGCGGCAGGAACTGCCCTTCCTCACCAAGGCACTGATCGCGCTCAGCGATTTTCTCTCCGCCACATGGTTCTATCTGATCGCGATCCTGGTGATCGGCGGCATCGCTGCTCAGCGCGCACTGCACAAGGAAGTATTGCTTTTCCAACTGCATCTCAAACTGTTGCGCCTGCCCGTCGTCGGCAAACTGATACGAGGCAGCAACACCGCGCGCATGGCCAGCACTCTGTCGATCCTGGTGGGCAGCGGCGTCGGCCTGCTCACCGCACTCACCGCCGCCTGCGGCGTGATCAACAACCTGCCGATGCGTCGCGCGCTGGAAGACGCAGCCAGCAGGGTGCGCGAGGGCGTGACGCTGAGCCGCGCGCTGGCCGTCTCTGGCCTGTTTCCGCCCGTGCTCGTCCACCTCATCGCCAGCGGCGAGCAAAGCGGCCGTCTCGACATCATGCTGGACCGCGTCGCCAAACAGCAGACTCAGGAAGTCTCCGGTTTCACCACCGCACTCACCTCGATTCTGGAGCCGGCGCTGATCCTGTTCATGGGCGCGGTGGTGCTGATGATCGTGCTGGCGATCCTGCTGCCGATCATCCAGATGAACCAGATGGTGAAGTGAGGAATGATTCCGCCGATATCTTATTGCCAAGGAAAATTGCCATGAAAACGAATAACAATCCAGGCTTCACGCTCATCGAAGTGATGGTCGTCATCCTCATCATCGGCGTGCTGGCCGCGCTGGTCGTACCCAAGGTGATGAGTCGTCCGGACGAGGCCCGTATCACCGCCGCCAAGCAGGACATCGCCACCATTTCTCAGGCACTCAACCTCTACAGGCTGGACAATCACCGTTATCCAACCACCGAGCAGGGACTGGCGGCATTGGTAAAGAAAACCACCATGCCGCCCATCCCCGCCAACTGGAAGAGCGAGGGCTACCTCGACCGCGTGCCGAAAGACCCTTGGGGCACGCCCTATCAATACCTGCAACCAGGCCTGCATGGAGCGGTGGACGTGTTCAGCTTCGGGACGGATCGCGCGGCTGGCGGAGAAGGCAACGACGCCGACATCGGCTCGTGGCAGGACTGAACCGGGGAAATATGATGCGCGGCTTCACACTACTGGAGATGCTGGTCGTACTGGTCGTCGCCAGCATCATGCTCAGCATGGTGACCCTGAAACTGATGCCCAGCGCACAGAGCGTGTTGCGCGAAGAATCACAACGGCTTGCCTTCCTGATGGAGAACGGCGGCATGAGTTCTCAAGCCGGCGGCCAAGCACTCGCGTGGTCCGGCACCGGCAACAGCTATCGCTTCTGGCTACGTACCAGGGAAGGTGAATGGGTACGCATCGAACGCGACAACCTGCTGCACCCGCGCACGATGCCGGAATCGGTGCGCATCGGCGAGGTCAGTTCCAACGGTCGCCGTATCGAACCGGGCGCCCTGGTAGTCCTCAGCCCGGAGCTGTCGACAAAAAGTTTCCGTGTGAGCCTGCGCAGCAGCGAACTGACTTCCAGCATCCTTGGCAACGGGCTTGGAAAGGTGGAATCCATATCTGGAGACACACCATGAACGTGATCAGAAATCCGTTCGCCCCGAGCCACTCGAAGTGGATGCACTCCGACAAAAGTCATTCATGGCTCGACCTTGTCTTCAGTCCCGGGCGTAGTCGAAGGAGTGCCGCACAACAGCGTGGTGTCCGGCAGTATGCCCACTGCGAGGGATTCACCCTCCTCGAAGTCCTCGTCGCCCTCTTCATCCTCGCGGTCGCCATGACCGCCGTATCGCATACAGCGAACTCCAGCATCCACCATGTCGATGCAATGCGTACCCGCATCATCGGCGACTGGGTGGCACAGAACCGGATGGCACAGCATCAGGCCCGCGGTGATTGGCCCGCACCCGGCATCCAGAGTGGCGAAGAGGCCCAGGCGGGGCAGACCTACACGTGGGAGGAAGAGGTTATCACCACCCCCAACCCCACCCTGCGCCGCATCATTGTGCGAGTGCATGCACCGGCAGACGCGAATCACACGCTGCGCGAACTGACCGGATACCTGGTGCAATACCCGCGATGAAAAAATCCTCTCTCCATGGCTTCACTCTCATCGAACTGCTCGTCGCGCTGTTCGTGTTCGCATTACTGGCCGTCACCGCCTATCGCGGTCTGAACGCGGTGACACAGACGCGCGCGCATATCGATCAGGAGACACGCAAGTGGCAGGCACTGGAACGTTTCTTTGCACGGCTGGATGGCGAGACGGCACAGGCGCTGCAGCGTCCGGTGCGCACGGCGAACGGGGCGGAAGCGCCAGCTTGGGCGGGTACAGTATCTGCCACGGGCAGTCTGGAAGATGTGCAATTGGCATTCACACGCAACAGCGGTTTCGATGCCGATGGCGCTCCGTTGCCACCGCAACGCATCGGCTATCGGCTGCGTCAGAACAAGTTGGAGCTGTTGCGCTGGGCTGCACTGGATAACGCTCCGCACAATGTACCGGCAGTGGATACTGTGCTGGAAGGTGTGAGCGAATTCAATGTGCGCCACCTCAGCAGTCGTTCAACCTGGGAAAAACAGTGGCCACCTTTGGTTCCAGATACCTTTCTGCCCCGGGGTATGGAGGTGGAACTGGTGTTGAAGAGCGGCGAAAGGCTGACACGGTTCTTTTCACTGCGATGAATACCCGCATACAACACGGCATGGCTTTGGTGATGGTGTTGCTGATCGTGGCGATGGCGACGACCATTGCCGCGTTCATGGCACAGCAGCAGAGTTTCTGGCAGCGCGCAGTGGAGAACGGACGAGACCGTGCGCAGGCGCGGCGTATCGCCGAAGCCGGGATAGACTGGGCACGCGCGGTACTGGCAGACGATGCGTCCGTAAACCAATTTGATCACGGCAAGGAGATGTGGGCAATGAGGCTTCCGGCCATTCCGGTGGAGGGCGGCGAGGTGCGGGGCACAATCGTGGATCAGCAGGGTCTGTTCAATCTGAACAATCTTGTGCGCTATGGAGTAGTCAGCACACCCGATCTGGCGCGTTTACAGCATCTGCTCGCCGCGCTTGGACTGCCGCTGGAACTGGGCAGCACGCTGACGGACTGGATGGACACGAACAGCGAGGTGGCGGCGAACGGCGCGGAGAACGAGCACTATATGAATCTCGCCAAGCCGTACCGTTGTGCCAACCGTCCGCTCTCCGACATCGGCGAACTGACCTGGGTGAAAGGTTTCGATCCCCACATCATCAAGCGCCTCCAGCCATTTGTGAGTGTATTACCGGAATCGAACACGGCGCTGAACGTGAACTTCGCCCCGGCGGAAGTGTTGATGGCGGTGCTGCCCGGATTGACGCTGGAGAGTGCGCGGCAGATCGTGACACAGATCAAGACCACACCGTTCAGGAGCACGACGGATTTTTTGCAACAACTGCCGGCAAATGTTCCGCGGACAGGAATCATGAATCTGACCGTAAGCAGCCAATATTTCATGGTGACCGGCTATGCCACCCAGGGCGAAGGATATTCGGCCGCGCATGTACTGTTGAAACGCAATGGCTTATGGTCTTCACAAGTTAGAAAGAGTCTGCAATGAATCTGCACATCTATCTCACCGCACACTGGCAGGATGCCGCATCCAACTGCGCCTGGGCGCTGTTGGATGATGGAGGAAGTGTGCGCGATTCCGGCAACGGCACATTGGCCGCGATGCCGCCGAATGACGAAGCAATTGTCATCGTCGCCGCCGAGCGCGTGCTTGCAACGACCGCCATGTTACCTAAGATCAAGCGCAGCAAACTGGAGACCGCTCTACCCTTCGCGCTCGAGGATGTTTTGATCGACGACGTGAGCGAGGCGCATGTCACCCCCGGCGCGAAACTGCCGGACGGACGCACGGTACTCTACACATTGAACAAGAACTGGCTGGCGCGCTTCCTTGCCGCCAGTATCGCAGCCAAACTGCGCATCCGCAGCATCGTGCCCGAGTACTGTCTGCTTCCAACGAGCGCCGGCGAGTGGAGCATCGCATGGGATGGCGCGCAGGGTTTTCTGGTGACGACTCACGGCATGGGCGGCGCATTGGACAGTGGCGACGATGCGCGCACACCGGTCGGTTTGCAACTTCGCTTGCAGCATGAGCCCCCCTCCGCGTTGCGCCTGTTCGTGCTGGGCGACGATATCCGGGCGCCGAACTGGGTGACAGGCGTGCCGCTCGTCTTCGAGAGCCAGCGCTTCGATTGGCGCATGGCCGAGATTCCCGCCGAAGCACCCAATCTGATGTGGGGCAAGTTCGCGCCGCCGCCGCGCTTCAGCGAATTCCTGCCCTGGCTGCGTCCGGCCCTGATGGCCGCACTGCTGCTGTTCAGCGTGGAAGTGGTCATCAGCAATCTGGAATGGATCGTGCTCGCGCAGGAAAGACGCCAGTTGCTCGACAGCATGACCGTGACTTTCCAGGAGACTTTCGGCGCGGAAGCCACCATCACCGATGCGCCCCTGCAAATGCGGCGCAACGTGGCGCGCCTGCGCCATGCGGCGGGCGTCAGCGACGATGCGGATTTCTCGCCGCTGCTGGAGAAGTTCTCCGGCGCATTGGGCAGCGTTCCCGGAAGCAATTTGCGCACATTGCGCTATGACGACGGCAAACTGGATATCGAGATGACACTTGCCGATGCGGCCGCGCTCGATACATTGCAAGGTCGCATCGCGGAAACGGGACTGCTGGCACAAGTGACAGACACGCAGGATGCGGGCGGTGCGATGACCGTGCAGCTGCGCGTATCGGCCGGAGGTGCAAGATGAAGAATTTGATCACGAAGTTGAAAGCGGAACACTGGAACACGCTGAGTGCCACCGAGCAGAAGACCATATTGCGCGGAGCCTGGGTGCTGCTGCCGCTGCTGGCCTGGGGAGTGTTGTGGCAACCCGCCCACGATGCGCTACCCAAACTGCAGACGACGCTGCCGCATCTTCGCGCTCAGGCAGCGCAGATGCAGTCGCTCGCCGGACAGGCGCAGACGCTACGCCAGCAGGCGCAACTCGCCGTGCTGGATAGCGACGCACTCAGGACTGCCGTGGAGAAGTCCGCGCAGGCCGCCAACCTGCCGCTGCTGGTGGTACCGGACGAACAGAACAGCGTGCGCATCAGCGCCGAGAGCATTCCCTTCGCACAATGGCTGCAATGGCTGCATGTGCTGAAACAGACCCAGCACATCCGCGTATCGTCCGCGATGCTGGTATCGTCATCCGAACCGGGCATGGTCAAGGTGCAGGCAACGCTGACCAACGGAGCCGATCTATGACCTTACGCCGCCGCGTGTCGCTTGCACTGCTGTTCGGCAGCGTGTTCCTCGCCGGGATGCTGGTTTTCGCACCCGCCTCGCTGATGGGCTATGCTCTGACCCGCGCTTCCGGCGGCACCCTGTCGCTGGCGCAGACCACGGGCAGCCTGTGGCACGGCTCCGGCGTTGCGCTATTGAAGAGCAAATCGCGCCGGCAGACGCTGGGCAACTACCGCTGGAAACTGAACCTGCTCGATGCCTCGATGCATGTGCAGACGAACGATTCGGCGCCGATGATTGTGCGCTACATCCCGTTCTCCAATCGCGTCAACATCGACACCCTGCATGTCACCCTGCCCGCCTCCGCACTCGAACTCATCGTGCCGCAACTGGGGCCTTACCAGTTGCAGGGCATGTTTGAAGCACACAGCGAACATCTGGAACTGGATGCAAGCGGATTGAACGGCCAGGTCACCGTGGATTGGGCGCGTGCCGCCTCCGGTCTTTCCGAGATACGCCCGCTGGGCGATTACCGCATCGTGTTGAACGGCAACGGCAACGCAGTGGATGCGCAACTCTCCACCCTCTCCGGCAAGCTGCTGTTGAACGGAACGGGCAGCTTCGATCCCCGGAACGGCATGCAACTCAACGGTACCGCCCAGGCTGCACCCGGTGCGGCTGCGGCCGAACTGAACGAACTGCTGCACCACATCGGCCCGGAAATCAGCCCCGGTATCTACACGCTGGCCCTGATGCCACAGGCCGCCGCCCGCTGAGCGTCCCTACTTGCCATTCGCCAGGATGGCAGCCAGCACCCGCATCTGCTGCTTCATATCCGGGCCGACCAGTTCGCCGACACTCTGCTCATCCGATACCGGCTGCAACCCGGCTTGTACCAGCCTGTCGCGCAACTGCGCAGGCGTGACCTTCGCCACCTGGGCCAGCGTCGTCAGCGGAGCCTGCGACAAGGAGCGCATCGGCTGCATGAAGGGCGGTTCGCCGCCAGCACCGAGCGGAATGAAACTTGCCGCCAGTGCCAGCACGAACACCCCCATCAGCAGCTTGCCGCGCGCCGTCGCGAGATGCGACTTGAATCCGCCGAGGTTCGCCAGCACATGCAGCAGCACCCCGCCCAGCAGCACCCAGCTCAGCCATTCGTGCACGAACTTGTTCGCCCCCGTGTCGGCATGGAAGAAGATGAGCACCCCGGTGACCGCGGAGAGCAAAAATGCCCCCGCGGTGACGGGCGTAACCCAGTTACGCTGTATCTTCATGATTCGACCCTTTCGATACGTTTGAGCGTTTCACCGCGCAGCGTCTCGCGTGATTTATTTCCCCCCCCGGTGGCCGCCGCGACCCGGCATCTCGTCGTCGAAAGCCTTCTGCTGTTCCGGCGTCAGCGCCGCATAGAATTCCTTGAGCGCCGCCAGATGCGTAGTCATGTTCTTCTCCATGGTGCGCATGTGTTCCAGCATCTTTTCCATGCGTTGCGGTGCGTTCAGTTTCTCCAGCTCTTTCGGATCGGGACGATCCATCTTCGCCATTGGCGTGCTCGCGGCGAACTTCTTCCAGGCTGTCTCCTGCTGCGCGGTCAGTTTCAGTTCATCGTGCAGCGAAGCGAGGTGACGCTCGCGCATCTTCTCCATCTTCGCGCTATCCTTGCCCATCATCGGACCGTCGCCGAAGCCGCAATCGCCGCCGCGTGCGTAGACGCTTGTCGATACCGCAATGATCGCCGCACCGGCCAGTAACATCTTCACTGTCTTGTTCATGTTCTTTCTCCTGTCTGTTGGTTGAATGTCGTGCCGTACTGGCACGGTGCCCATTTGATGCCTTGTGTGTATCCGGCGTATGTCTGCCACCGAGCTTTTTGTACAGATTTGTATCGCTTGCCCGCACGCGCGCATTTCGATGTAATGTCCGCCCCATGGACACTTCCGTTACAGCACCGCGCATCCTGATCGTCGACGATGATGCCGACATCCGCAGCCTGCTGGCCGATTATCTCGGCGAACAGGGCTGGCATATCAGCACCGCGCCTGATGGGGCAGCGATGCAACAGGTGCTCGACACCACGCCCATCGACCTGATCGTGCTCGACCTCACCCTGCCCGGTAGCGATGGCCTGACTTTGTGCCGCGACCTGCGCGCACACTCCACCATCCCGGTGATCATGCTCACCGCACGCAGCGCGCCGCTGGACCGCATCCTCGGGCTGGAGATGGGCGCGGACGATTACCTGTGCAAACCGTTCGAGCCGCGCGAACTGCTGGTGCGCATCCGCAATGTGCTGCGCCGCAGCCAGGGCGCAGTGACCGAGACGACCATGACAGCGGCGAAATGGCATTTCGCCGACTGGACGCTGGACGAGACCACGCGCCAGTTGCAGAGCAGTGCCGGTCTGGTGGTGGTGCTCTCCGGCGGCGAATACCGTTTGCTCAAGGCGCTGCTGGAAAGACCCAACCGCGCACTCAGCCGCGACCAGTTGCTCACACTCACGCAGGGCCGCGAGACCGACCCGCTCGACCGCTCCATCGACCTGCACATCAGCCGCCTGCGCCAGAAGCTGGGCGACGATGCGCGCGCCCCCAAGCTCATCAAGACGATGCGCAACGAAGGTTATCTGCTGGTTGCTACCGTGAAGCGAGGTGGATGAAATGATCACAACAAATACTTTGGCACGTCATTCCGGCGCAGGCCGGAATCCAGTCATTAATGAAATCCCGCGTAAGCGGAACCATGTCGTGGTTTTGTCCGCTTTGCGGAGTGTTTGTTCTTGCTGGATTCCGGCCTGCGCCGGAATGACGATCCTTTCTGAGAGGTGAATCGGAATGATCGCTTTCTTCCGTTCCATGCACGGCCGCCTGTTCCTGATCCTGGTGATCGGCATCATCGTGACCGCCACCGCCACCATCCTGTTTACCCACGGCAGACAGAGCGAGATGTTCGAACGCGTGCGCGCGCACCATCTGGCCGGCGAGATCGAGGATCTGGTGGAATCGCTGCAAGGGCTGCCGCCGGGACAGCGCGACGATTTCCTGCACGCACCTCACGGTATGGGCATCCACGGACAGATGGATCGCGGTGACGTACCGCCGTTCGCCAGCCGCGACCGCCTGCTGGAAAGGGTGCTGCAGCACCGGCTGGATGATGTACATGTCGAGGCGGAGCAGCCGGACAAACGCGCCTGCGGCGCTGGCGACAGGGACCGACCGCGCCGCTTGCCCGCACCGCCGCTGTGCCAGCGCGTTCGCCTCACGCTGGAGGATGGCAGCGCCCTGATACTGACCATCCCGATGCCGCCGATGCGCGAGCCCGCCTACACCCCGCCGACGCCGCTCGCCCTGCTGGTGTTCGCGCTGTGCATCGGCCTGCTCGCCTGGCTGGTGGCGCGCATCGCCACGCGGCCGCTGCGCCAGCTGGCCGACGCCGCCGACAAACTCGACATCTCGCGTGCGGGCGAACCGCTGCCGGAACAGGGCAGCAGCGAAGTGCGCGCCGCCACACGCGCCTTCAACCGCATGCAGAAGCGCATCTACGAGGATGTGCGCGAACGCACCGGCATGCTGGCCGCCATCGCCCACGACCTGCAGACCCCGCTTACGCGCCTGCGCCTGCGCCTGGAGAAACTGCCGGACGAGGCGCTGCGCGACAAACTGGTCGGCGACATGCAAGCCATGCAGCTGATGTTGCAGGAAGGGCTGGAACTCGCGCGCAGCATGGACAACGGTGAACCCGTGCAACTGCTGGATCTCGATTCGCTGCTGGACAGCCTGTGCAGCGACGCGGTCGAAGCCGGACAACAGGTGGAATACAGCGAGCATGCGCCCGTGCAGTTGCAGGCCCATCCGCTGGCCTTGCGCCGCGCGCTCTCCAACCTGCTCGACAACGCGGTGAAATACGGCCAGCGCGCCGAGGTGTCACTGCGCCGCGACGAGCGCCAGTGCCACATCCTCATCCGCGACCACGGACCCGGCATCCCCGCCGACCTGCTGGAACAGGTGTTCACCCCGTTCTATCGCATTGAACATTCGCGCTCGCGTGAGACCGGCGGCACGGGGTTAGGACTCGCTATCGCGCGCAACATCGTATTGCGCCACAACGGTGAGTTGACACTGACTAACCATCCGGAGGGCGGATTGCAAGTGCATGTTGTATTGCCGCTAACCCTGTAGGTTGGCCACCTGCATCCGCTATAATCTGCGCTCTTTTTTGACGCGCGCACCCGCATGACCGACCGCTACGCCGTTATCGGCAACCCCATCTCGCACAGCAAGTCGCCGCTGATCCACAAACTGTTCGCCGAACAGACCGGGCAGTACATGAGCTACGAAGCCATCGAGGCGCCGCTGGACGGCTTCGCCGCAACCATCCAACGCCTGCGCGACGAGGGTTACAAGGGTTGTAACGTCACTGTGCCGTTCAAGTTCGAGGCGTATGCCCTGTGCGACCAGCTCGCCCCGCGTGCGCGCGACGCCAAAGCGGTGAACACCCTGGCTTTCAGGGACGGCAAGATACTCGGCACCAACACCGACGGCGCCGGCCTTCTGGCAGACCTCGATAAGAATCTGGAGTTCAAGCTGATGTGGAAGGATGCGCTGCTGCTCGGCGCGGGCGGCGCCGCAGCGGGCGTGGTGTGGCCGCTGTTCAACGCCGGACTGGGGCTGGATATCGCCAACCGAAACATCGAAAAAGCGCAACTGCTGGCCGACGAATTCAAAGGCGCAGGCACGGTCTACGCCCGGCGCTATGAAGAGCTCGCAGGCAAGCGTTACGACCTCGTCATCAACGCAACTTCCAGCGGTCTGTCGGACGAATTGCCGCCGCTACCGGACGGCTTGTTCAAGCCGGGGGCTTTGGCCTACGACATGATGTACGGACGCGAAACCCCGTTCATGGCCTATGCCCGCAAGCAGGGTGCCGCGATCGTCTCCGACGGACTGGGCATGCTGGTCGAGCAGGCCGCCGATGCCTTCTTTCTGTGGCGCAATGTGCGCCCCGATACCAAACCCGTATTAGCGTTGTTGCGCAAATGAAAAAGAAAAGTCTGCTCTGGCGTATCTCGCTGGGATTGCTGGCATTGCTGGTGCTGTATCAGCTGTGGCTATTCGCCCATGTGGTCTGGTGGATCAAATTCAATCCCGCCACCAGTTCGTTCATGGAAGACCGTCTGGAAGTGATGCAGGACAAGAACCCCAAGGCCGGGCTGAAGCACAAATGGGTGCCCTACAAGAAGATCTCCAACAACCTCAAGCGCGCGCTCATCGTTTCCGAGGATGCGCGCTTCGTCGACCATGAAGGCTTCGATTGGGAAGGCATCGCCAAGGCTTACGAGAAGAACCTGAAGAAAGGCAAGATCGTCGCTGGCGGTTCCACCATCAGCCAGCAACTGGCAAAGAACCTGTTCCTCTCCACCAAGCGCACGCCCTGGCGCAAAGGCGAGGAAGCGCTCATCACGCTGATGCTGGAAGGCGTGATGGACAAGCAGCGCATCTTCGAGATCTATCTGAACGTCATCGAATGGGGCAATGGCGTGTTCGGCGCGGAAGCGGCAGCTCGACATTACTTCGGTGTCAGCGCCGCGGAACTCAGCCCCGAGCAGGCGGCCAAGCTCGCCGCCATGGTGCCCAACCCGCGCTACTACGACCGCAACCGCGAAGCGCGCGGCATGCTCGCCAAGACGATCGTCATCCTCGACCGCATGCCGGATGCGGAGATCCCCTGAACAAGAATTGATCATCGTCACAGCCACAAGCTGCGCGCGCGACACCCCCATAGAATCATCCACTTGAAGATGGCAGAGAGGCGTATGATGACCCTGCCATCAGCGAGCAGCGGGGAGCTGCTCACACCCCTCACATTCCCGACCAGACAAGCGATACACGTTTGCAACCGTCGGTGATTCCGGGATGTCACTGATCCAGGCAAGTCAACCGCAGGGGGGACACCATGGGCAAGAAGCCGAGGGAAGCGGCCGCACTGCGCAGCAAGGCCGAGGCACAACTTGCCGACGCACCGACACGGAAGACATCCGCCCGCTCCGCCGAAGACCTGTTGCACGAACTGCGGGTGCACCAGATCGAGCTGGAAATGCAGAACGACGAATTGCGGCAGGCGCAGATCGCCCTTGAGGAATCGCGCGACCGCTACGTCGACCTGTATGAGTTCGCCCCGGTCGGCTATGTCACCCTTGACCACGCCGGCATGATCGCCGAAGTGAATCTCACCGCCGCCGCATTGCTCGGTGTGGACCGGAAAAAACTGATCAAGCACCGCTTCGCCGGTTTCGTCGCAGCCGACTCCCATGATCACTGGTATCGCCATTTTTCCCTGACACGCCAAGGCCAGTCGCTGCAAAGCTGCGAACTGGTACTCAAGCGCAACGGCGACTCGCACTTTCACGCGCAACTTGATTGTGTCAATTCACAAAACTGTGACAACTCATCTGTACGCATCATCCTTACCGACATCTCCGCGCGAAAACAGATCGAGGATGAGTTGCGCATCGCCGCGATCACCTTCCAGTCCAGCGAGGGGATCGTCGTTACCGACGCCGACGGTATCATCCTGCGGGTCAACGGCGCCTTCACCAAACTGACCGGCTACAGCGAGGCAGAAGCGGTAGGCAAGACGCCGGCTCTGCTGAGTTCCGGGCGGCACGACAAATTGTTCTACCAGCGCATGTGGACCAGCATGCGACAGGAGCATTACTGGCAGGGCGAGATGTGGAACAAGCGCAAGAACGGCAAGATCTACGCCGAGTGGCTGGCCATCTCCGCCGTTCTCGCTCCAGACGGAAGTATCACGCATTACGTCGGCAGCTTTTCCGACATCACCAAGGACGGCGAAGCGGAAGCCGAGATCCACCGTCTGGCCTATTACGATCCGCTCACGCAACTGCCCAACCGCCGTCTGCTCATCGACCGTCTGGGCCAGGCACTCGCCGCCAGCCGCCGCAACGGCCACTACGGCGCATTGCTGTTCCTCGATCTGGATAATTTCAAGACCCTAAACGATACGCGCGGCCATGATGTCGGCGACCTGCTGCTGATCGAGATCGCTCACCGCCTGAATGTCAGCGTGCGCGAAGGCGACACCGTGGGACGGCTGGGCGGTGACGAGTTCGTGGTGATGTTGGAAGACCTGAGCGAGGATGCGCAGATGGCGGCATTGCAGGCCGGCATCGTGGGCATGAAGGTGCGCGACGCCATCGCCATGCCGTACATGCTCAAGGGATTGGAGTTCACCGGCACAGCCAGCATCGGGGTCAGCCTGTTCTGCAACCAGGGGGATTCGGTTGACGACCTGCTCAAGCACGCCGACCTGGCCATGTATCATGCCAAGGAAAGCGGCCGCAACAGCCTGCGCTTCTTCGATCCCGAGATGCAGGCTGTACTGGACGAGCGTAGCGCGATGGAAAGCGATCTGCGCCATGCGTTGGTGCGCAAACAACTAAGCCTGCATTACCAGATCCAGATCGACGCCACGCACAGCCTCATCGGCGCCGAGGCGCTGCTGCGCTGGGAGCATCCCGAGCGCGGCCAGGTCTCTCCCGCGCAATTCATCCCGCTGGCCGAGGACACCGGACTGATCCTGCCCATCGGCCTGTGGGTGTTACAAACGGCGTGCGCCCAGATCAAGGCATGGTCAGGCAATCCGGCCACGCGCGGGCTACAACTTGCCATCAATGTCAGCGCACGCCAGTTCCGGCAGTCGAATTTTGTCGAGCAGGTGCAGCAGACCCTCGCAGCCAGCAGCATCGACCCACAGTACCTGAAGATCGAGCTCACCGAGAGTCTGGTGCTCGACAACGTCAGCGATACCGTCATCAAGATGAACACGCTCAAGGAGATGGGGGTCAGCCTGTCGATGGACGACTTCGGCACCGGTTATTCTTCCCTCTCCTACCTCAAGCTGTTGCCGCTGGACCAGTTGAAGATCGACCAGTCCTTCGTGCGCAACGTCGCCAGCGATGCCAACGACGCGGCTATCGTGAAAGCCATCATCACCATGGGAAGAACCTTCGGCCTGCACGTCATCGCCGAGGGGGTGGAATCCTCAGAACAGCATGAATTCCTGGATCAGCACGGCTGCCATGGCTATCAGGGATACCTGTTCGGCAAACCGATGCCGATAGATCAATTCAACGAGTGGGTCCGGCAACGCGCCTGATATCTTCAACGCGCTGCCACTGCAGCACGCCTTGGCCTTAATACCCGGCTGAAATAGCGATCCCGAAACCGGAATCGGGACTGCCGTCGGCATAGCCTTTCAGCAAATAGCCGCGCAGAAAAGTATCGCGACCGATCTCGCGACTGACGTAGAGGACCAGTTCGCGCTGTTCCGCCGCGGTGGCAGATGCCTTTTGCACATAGCGGTATTCCACCCCGCCATTGCTCAGTTCGCCGAAGCGATAGTCGCCCGCCGCAGTGCCGTAGTACACGTTGTCCAGCGGCACTTCCGCCGAGCTTCCCAATACTTCGTAGCCGAGGACGAGACTTGGGGTGAAGCTCCCGATGGCATGATAGGCATACAACTGCGCGGCATAGTCGTTCTTGCCGGTGCCCAGTGTCTTGTTGGCCGTGCCGAACTTGACCCGACCGGCCAAGTCGACCCCGGCATCGACATCATCTGCCGCGTACACGTTGTAGGCCAGCAGCGCGACCACATCGCCCAGTCCCGAGTTGGTCGTGCGTGTCGTCGTGGTGGTCGTCGCGCGCCTGCCTCTGCCGCCGCCGCTGGCAAGCACGCTGCCGTCGCCAGTGACTTGCAGGTATGGCACGGTCAGCTTCATCATCCAACGTCCTGTCTCGTAGAGCGCGCTCACCGGCACGGTGACGATGTCGGTGGTCGAGGTAGTCCCGTATTTGCCCGAACTGGACTCGTAGCCCAGCATCATGGTGAGGTAGCCATCGTCTTTCTCCTCGGCACTAGCGCCGCCCGCAGTGAGCAGTAACGCCGTTGCCAGCCACCCTATCCAGCCCTGTTTCATTTTCATGTCGTATCCTTTTTAACGTCCGCGTCCGCCGCCACGGCTCATGGCACCGCCGCGATAGCCGCCGCCCGATCTGCCGCTTCCTTCGGCACGCGAGCGATATCCGCGCCCGTAGCCGCTGTCCTCGGATTTGTCCTGATCTTTCTCAGCCTCTGTCTCCGTTGACTTGCCCTGCTCCGGCGCTTTCACGGCTGCCTCTTTGACCTGCTTCTGCAATTGTTCGCGATAGGCTTCATATTCCGCCTGACTCATCGACTTTAAGCGGACCGGCGCCGCTTCAGTCGCTTCCGCCGCCGCGGCCGGCGTGGAAACGAGACAGCATCCCAGCAACATCGCGGGACTGCTTCTGAAAATGAACTTCACGATATTGCGCATGACCTCACTCCGGAACGATTGCGGCTACAGCCATTGATATTCAAATAAAGGGCTGCGAACTGGTTGTATATCTTCCCCAATTCGCAGCCATCCAGCACACTACTAACGGTTCTTGCCCTGACCTGAACCGGCACTGCGCGAACTGCCGCTGCGGCGTTGCGAGCCGCTGGCCGATCCATCGCGCGCCTTGACGCCGTTGCCCTTGTCGGCATTCTTGCCATTGGCCGCACGCATCGCCGCGCGCTCTTCATCCGTCATCTCGGCCTGCTTCTGGGCACGATATTGTTCGCGTTCCTGCTGGGTCATGCCCGCCGTCTCATCCTGATGCTCCGTGCGGATCTGCTCGCGGGTACGTGTCTGCGTCTTGTCCTGCGTCTGGGTCGTATCGCGGACTTGATCGCGCACCTGATCGCGATCCCTCAGCGGCTCGTCCGCCGCCATGCCTGTTCCTGCAACGCCCATGCCCAGCAACAGCGCTGCAGCCAGTAACATTTTTCTTGTGCTCATGATGATCTCCTGTCGAATGTGATGTGAACTTTCAGGGAACCTCTAATAATCCAAATTTCGTCGCAATACTGCGTTGCTCTCAAAGAATTACTCCTTACATATCACTCATATGCTGCGTCGAAATTCTTTGTTCGCGCCTTGTCTTGCTTAGAACTTTATATTATTAGAGGCTCCCTTCCGATCAGGTTGCTTGCCTGACGAGTGCATAGTGCGCTGCGGCTGTTTCCCGGAGATTTCCGGGTCGTTGCAAATTGTAACGATGTGTTACAGCGGACTGTCGCCTGTGACAGTGATCTTCTCACTCGGGTATAGTAAACCTCATGGACGCAAAAAACATTCTGGTGGTGGACGACGATGCCGGTCTGCGCGAGCTGCTGCAGCAATATCTGGGCGCGCAGGGCTATCACATTGCGACGGTCGCGGACGGTGCCGCCATGGATACCTATCGCGCGGCCAACCCGGTCGATCTCATCATCCTCGACCTGATGCTGCCGGGCGAGGATGGTCTGTCGCTGGCGCGCAGGCTGCGGACGCAGAGCGACCTGCCCATCATCATGCTCTCAGCGCGCGGCGAAGATGTCGACCGCATCGTGGGGTTGGAAGTGGGCGCAGACGACTATCTGGCCAAACCGTTCAACCCGCGCGAACTGCTGGCGCGCATCCGCGCGCTGCTGCGGCGCAGTGATAGCTGCCATGACACGTCGGGCGATACATCGACCCTGCACTTCGGCGACTTCGCGCTCAACCTCGACACCCACGACCTGCACAAGAGCGGCAGCAACATTCCGCTAACAGCGGGCGAGTTCAACCTGCTGCGCATCTTCGCCGAGCATCCCAACCGCGTGCTGAGCCGAGACAGCATCATGGACATGCTCAAAGGCTACGAGCGATCACCCTTCGACCGCAGCATCGACGTGCGGGTGACACGCCTGCGCCGCAAGATCGAGAGCGACCCGAACAACCCCTTGTACATCCGCACCGTGTGGGGCGAGGGTTATCTGTTCGCTTCCGGCGGCGAACGGGTCTGACCATGGCCGCGCTGCATTCGCTCTTTCGCAGCACTGCCACTACCGTGGCGACCGCCTTGCTGATATTCCAGCTCGTGCTCATCGCCGCCACCGTGAACTACGTCATGTTGCCCATGGCGAAGCGCTCGGCCGAGGATCTGGCGGCATTGCTGGTGCTCTCCGCACAAACCTGGGTGGAATTGCCGCCGGAGACGCGCGAGGATTTTGAATTCGAGCTGGCGCAGAAACACCAGTTCATGCTGTTCCATGACGGAATCTCCCTGCCGCCGCGCGACCACATCTATCCCTACCTGACCCTGCTGGACAGCGCGCTGACAACACGCACCGGCCAGCCCATCGCGATCAAGATGACCGAGTTCGACACCACCTGGTTCTGGGCGGAGATACACACCGGCGGCAGGATGATCCGCATCGGCTTCCCCAAGGAACGGCTGAACATGGACCCGCCCAAGATGCTGGTATTGGCGCTGCTCGCCACGGTCATCCTGACGCTGTTCACCGCACTGATTCTGGCCCGGCGCATCACCCGGCCGCTGGCGCATTTCTCGCGCGCCGCACAACGCATCGGCGAGGGCAACCTGCCCGAATCGTTTCCCGAGACCGGCATCAAAGAACTGTCCGGACTGGCCACCACCTTCAACCAGATGGCGGTGCAAGTGCGCGAACTGCTCGCCAACCGCACCACCATGCTGGCCGGCATCTCGCACGACCTGCGTACCCCGCTCGCACGCATGCGCCTGGCCATCGAGATGCTGCCCGAAGGGACCGACCAAAAACTGGTCGCGCGCCTGCAACATGACGTGGACGAGATGAACCAGCTCATCGGCGAATTCCTCGCCCTGAGCCGCGACTTGCAGAAAGAGACTCCGCAGCAGACCGACATCGACGAACTGTTGCAGGAATTGGCGAACAACGCCGGGGAAGCGGGAGCGCGGGTGGAGTTTGAACCGGTCGGGAATGCGCCGTGCAACGTCGGCGCGCTATCCCTGCGCAGGGTATTGACCAACCTGATCAGCAACGCCGTGCGCTACGGCGACAATGGCACGGTGACGATCACACGCGAGATCGGGGAGAAGGAGATCGTGATCCGCGTCATGGACCGCGGCCCCGGCATCCCCGTGCAGGAACTGGAGAACGTCTTCCACCCTTTCTACCGACTGGAGGCCTCGCGCAGCAACACCACCGGCGGCAGCGGCCTCGGCCTCGCCATCGCCCGGCAACTGGCCGACAGCAACGGCTGGAAGATCGAACTGCTCGCGCGTCCCGGCGGCGGCACCGAAGCCAAGCTGACCCTACCGCAGACGTAAGCCGCCGGCACGCCGGACTACGATCTCACATCTTCTTCCACATACCGCACGATCGCCTCGAACAGCACCTCGCGCGGGAAGGCATTGTTGTGGCGCAGCAGGTAGTTCCAGAACGAATTCTTCGAGCGGTTGAACGGCAGCGACACCGCCCAGTGATCCGACTTCACATAGCCCAGCAATGCTGCGCCCGGCAGCACCTGGTCATGGATCAGCATGTGACTGTCGTTGCGAGGCTCCACTTCGGCGAGTTTGGCGTAGAGCATGCGCAGGAACCAGTGCATGCACTGCGGCTTCACGAAGGTGACCAGCGAGTAATAGCGGATACCCTGCGGCAGCGTGTGCCAGTTCTTGCGCAGCCAGTGCAGGCAGCGGTCGCGGCTGATGCTCTTGAGGAAGTTCTCGTTGACGTGCGAACAGGCACCCGGCGTGGGCAGCAACTCCAAAACCTTCTTGTAACGGTTGAGCCAATCGGCCAGCGGGCTGCCGCTGACCACACCGGCCACGCTGACCACGGCGCGCAGGTTGTGCGGCGTATCGGCGCCCATGCGCCGCAGCGCTTCCAGCGTGTCGGGCAGTCCTTTGGAATATGCCACCACGATGACATTGGTGGCGTCCTTGTGTTTGCGCAGGGCGGCTTCGACTATCCTGGCATTGTGTTCGGAGGTGGCGATCCCGCGCACATGCACCACTTCGATGGTGCCGTAACGCGGCTTGAGATAGTCGTACTCAGTCGCCACATCGACCGACACGCCACGCCCGAACGGCAGCGCGACATCGGAGACGCATTCCCACAGCACGCCGGAGACGATAACGACGACGAGATTGGACGGAGTCTCCGGAAGGTCGACCGGCACCGGCGGCACGGCATCCTCGCCTAGGTTGTGCAGGATCTCTTCGAGCGTGCGCCCGTCGGGATAGCGCCCCTCGCGCTGTTCCACCACCGCACCGAGCAGGTTGCGAAACTGCGAGCGCTCGTCATGCGCGGGCGGCATGCCCAGCGGGAACAGCGTCAGCGGCGGCGGCATCTCCTTCTCGCGCAGCATGTAAGTGCCAAACAGGAAACGCCACAGCCACAGCAGCGTGAGTGCGCCGGTCAGCCACCACAGACTGTCGGTCAGCCAGAACAGGAACAGCGCCAGCAACATCAAACCCAATAGAGACAGCTTCATGCCAACCTCCGTGTATGAGCCAGAAACTTCTACTCGAAATCCCCCCAAGCGCTGCTGCGGACCTTTCGTGTCCTTTCCTCGAACTCTTCGATCTCACGGCGGTCGCGCTTGGTGGGACGGCCCTTGAGGGTGGCTTGCGGCAACATCTTAAGATTAGCGGCGATCTCCGCGCGGCGCGCACGACTCGCGTCGCTCTCGCAGTAGAGTTTCTGCGCGATGGGTGCTGCACTGCGCTTGTTGGAAAGCCCCAGCACTTCGATCTCGAAATGATATTGCCCGAGGCGGATGAGCAGACGGTCGCCGATGCCGACGGCCTTGGCCGGTTTGATGCGCGCCTCGCCCATGGTCACCTTGCCACTCTCCACGGCATCGGCGGCAAGACTGCGTGTCTTAAAGAAACGCGCAGCCCACAGCCATTTGTCGATACGCAGCTTTTCGTCGGGGTCGGTCAAGGGATGTCGGAGGGAAACGCTCTCGACTACTTTACGCAGTCCACGTAGTAAACGCGATCACCATTATCCTTCTCTGCCACAAGGCCGTGGATGTCGGTCTCGAAGCCGGGGAAGCGTTTGTTGAAGTCGCGTGCGAACTTGAGGTAATCGACGATGGTCTTGTTGAAGACCTCGCCCGGGATCAGTAGCGGGATGCCCGGCGGGTACGGCGTGAGCAGAACTGCGGTGATGCGCCCTTCCAGGTCGTCGATGGAGACGCGCTCGATCTCGCCGTGCGCCATCTTGGCGAAGGCATCCGACGGTTTCATCGCCGGCACCATGTTGGACAGATACATCTCGGTGGTCAGCTTGGCCACATTGTTGGCCTTGTAGATACCGTGTATCTGGTCGCACAGGTCGCGCAGGCCGATCTTTTCGTAGCGTGGATTCTTGGCGATGAACTCCGGCAGCACACGCCACAGCGGCTGGTTCTTGTCGTAGTCGTCCTTGAACTGCTGCAGCTCGGTCACCATGCTGTTCCAGCGTCCCTTGGTGATGCCGATGGTGAACATGATGAAGAAGGAGTACAGGCCGCACTTCTCCACCACCACGCCGTGCTCGGCCAGGTATTTGGTGACGATGCTGGCGGGGATGCCGCTGTCGGCAAAATCGCCGTCCACGTCGAGTCCCGGTGTGACCACGGTAGCCTTGATCGGGTCGAGCATGTTGAAGCCCTCGGCCAGTTTGCCGAAACCGTGCCAGCGGTCATCGCCGCGCAGCACCCAGTCTTCGCGGTCGGCCATACCCTCTTCCGACAGGTAGTCGGGGCCCCACACTTTGAACCACCAATCGGCACCGAACTCGTCATCCACCTTGCGCATGGCGCGGCGGAAATCGAGTGCTTCGGCGATGGACTCTTCCACCAGCGCGGTGCCGCCGGGCGGCTCCATCATCGCGGCGGCCACGTCGCACGATGCGATGATGGCGTACTGCGGCGAAGTGGAGGTATGCATCAGATAGGCTTCGTTGAAGCAGTCGCGGTCGAGCTTGCGCGACTCGCTGTCGCGCACCAGTATCTGCGATGCCTGCGACAGGCCGGCCAGCAGTTTGTGTGTGGACTGGGTCGAGAAGATCATCGATTCCCTGGCACGCGGGCGACCGCGTCCGATGGCGTGCATGCTCTTGTAAAAATCATGGAACGCCGCGTGCGGCAACCAGGCTTCGTCGAAATGCAGTGCGTCGATCCTGCCGTCCAGCATCTCCTTCAGCATCTCGACGTTGTACATCACGCCGTCGTAGGTACTCTGCGTGATGGTGAGGATGCGCGGTTTTTTCTTCTTGTCCTTGATGAAGGGGTTGGCATCGATCTTCTTCTGGATGGTCGCCGGCTCGAACTCCGATTTCGGGATCGGGCCGATGATGCCGAAGTTGTTGCGCGTCGGCGTCAGGAACACCGGCACCGCGCCGGTCATCATGATCGCGTGCAGGATGGACTTGTGGCAGTTGCGGTCCACCACCACGATGTCGTCCGGTGCCACCATCGAGTGCCACACGATCTTGTTGGAAGTGGAGGTGCCGTTGGTGACGAAGAACAGATGGTCGGCATTGAAGATGCGCGCCGCATTGCGCTCGGAAGCGGCGACCGGCCCGGTGTGGTCGAGCAACTGGCCCAGCTCGTCCACCGCGTTGCACACGTCGGCACGCAGCATGTTCTCGCCGAAGAACTGGTGGAACATGCGTCCCACCGGGGATTTCAGGAACGCCACACCCCCGGAGTGACCGGGGCAGTGCCAGGAGTAGGAGCCGTCCTGGGCGTAATCCACCAGCGCGCGGAAGAACGGCGGCGCCAGCGTATCGAGGTAGGACTTGGCCTCGCGGATGATGTGGCGCGCCACGAATTCCGGCGTGTCCTCGTGCATGTGGATGAAGCCGTGCAG
>DMCN01000018.1 GCA_003445795.1 Gallionellaceae bacterium | reverse complement strand
GCCTCAAGTTCGCGCTTGTAGACCTCGTGGTAGTGCTCCGGCAGCAAGATACCGGCCCCCGCTACTCCCGCCACAAACGCCCGCATCGCCGCAATCAGCGGGGTCGGCCCGTGCATCCCGACTCGAGCCGGACCATTCTGCACCGATTGCGGCAGGATCAGCTTACTCGCCTTCGCTGGTCTCGGCCAGATCCCGGCCCATTCGATCATCGCCGGCGGCATCGGGGTGACGGCGATGTTCTGCGCTTGGATGAGCGGTCCGCCCATGTTCCAGTCCGAGGAATAGGCCGTGGGGGCCGGCAGCGCCATAATATCGACCCCGCGTTGCCCCAGGCACAGGCACACCCAGAAGTCGAGGGCTTGACCGATCAAGTCTTTGACCTCGACCTTGGCGTCGCCGTTTGCGGTTAGTTCTAGTTCACTCATGTCATCACCCTTCCTTCATCGCCCTGGTGATCGCCGCCCTAAAATTGGGCGCGGTCCAGTTTTCGCAACTGTATCCTGCATTTTCAATTGCCTCAAATGCCTCCCCTGGATTGGCTTCCATCCAATCGAGCAGTGCTGCATCCTCCGCCTGCCGCCGCGCCGACGAAGTGACTGTGCAATTACAGGCTTGCCAAGCCGTGGTGCTGGCAGATCGGGAAATATGCCGGTAGATACCCGTTACTCAACAGGTAGTTGTCAAGAACTTTTCATCCACAACATGTAGTAGCTGAACCCTCCGCACACCCCCACTAATTGTGCAGGGAACGAAATTGCCGAAAACACCGCAAAATCGGTGATAGACTCTCGACACTCTTCGCTTCTTCGCCTTCGGCTTCGCAGCTACGTTTGGACGGGGACATAAAGCCTCAAGTCCCAGCTCCCCTTTTCTCCAAGAGTCTTGCTGCATAAAGGCTATTCTTTCCCGGCCCATGTCAAGTAGGGCATTCAGGCTCACGGCGCTTCCCACAACAATTTTTGTCCTTGCAGTAGTTCATTTGTGTCGATTCTCGGTCGGCTCGGTACATTCCAGTTACCGCCGCCCCGTTCGCCTATCAATTTCCATCCTGCCGCTCGGAGACTTGCCCCTCCTTCGATCGGCAGGGTGTAGGTGATAAGTCTGCGGTATCCGAGGGCCTTTGCCGCTCGCCAAGCAGCCCCGTAAAGCATCGAGCAGGCATTCCTAGCGCCATCCGTACAAACCCGATTCACTTCGAGTGTATAGCCGTTATCTGAGTTTCTTGCGACCGGCCTTCCAATCATCGCAACTCCGCGCACTTTGCCTTCGGCATCTGATACGGCAATACTGAATTTGCACCCAGGCATTTGCTTATGGTGACGGTGATGCGTAGCCACAAAAGCATTTGCTTCGGCAAAGTCTATTGGAGTTACATTCAGGCTCATGTCGCCTGCTTCCGGGCGGCGTCAACTTCAGCGTCAACTTCCTCCGGGGTAGAAAAATACTGCTTGAACCAGTGCAGCATTCTGCGGATGGCGCAATACCTTGCCGCATCCTCCTTCTGCCTCCGCGCCTCGGTTGCGAGGTCGACGGGGATAAGACGCAGGATGGGCGCCGCGCAGCATTCTACTGCGTCATGCCACCATGTAGGTATGGGGTCTGGCTGAAACTCCGGTATATCTCCATCACGACATTTTGCACACATGGCGATACGCGCCCGCTCCAGCGCCTGCGCGACGGCGAGGGATTCGCGTTGGGTGGAGTAGAGTGGAACGATTGATGCTCTCCCGGCTGTCACCCATGGATCGTTTTTCAGATCCTCCATGAGTTTGCCAAACATCATGTAGCCTGTCGGCGCAATCTTAGTCGAGAGGGAACCATCGTCATTTGATTGCACCCCATACGCCACCGGCTGACCGGCTTTGTCGTCTGTGCGGTTGGGAGTGTTAGTCATACTCTAGTCTCTCCTGGTGCCCGCACACTGAGCAGTGGCACGGTATTCGCTCCGAAAGTACCTGCTCGAGTTTCTGCAACCAATCATCCATGAACAGCCTATGGCGCTCGAGTGCGCCATCGATTGTCATGGCGGCTTGGCGCATTTCTTCCGCTGCGCCGCGCATAGATACGGCAGCAGATTGCACTTGTTCTGCTCCAATCAGGTGAACATATTCGCTCATTTTCCATCCTCCCCGCCCTGCTCGGGCACTTTTGCACATATCCAAAATCCTCTGGGCTGAGTTTTGTCGATGATGTGCTGCAACGTGACCGGCAAGCCGTCCCAGTGCGCGCCACGTCCGCCGCACTCAGGACAGATAATCGCATTGTTCACAACTCTCCATGCATTGGCACGATTCTGATCGCGTTGTTTGCGGTTCATGCTTTTTCGTCCTGCTCGGGCGATTCGGCCTTCTCCAGCGCCTGCGCGGTCGGTAGTGCTTCGGCCACTAGATCGGATGGGATAAGGGCACGGATTCGCTTGCCGAGCAAATTGCAGGCAAAACCAAATCCCAAGGCCCACGCTGAGCCGCTTGCATCTTGCCATTCGCCAGCATCGGCTTTGTCGCGCTCTCTGTAACATTCTTGCTCAGCTTGCTTAAGCGCCTGCGCGACGGCGAGGCTGTCGGGTGGGGTGGAGTAGAGGGGAATGAGAATGCCGCCGTTGCCAGCAATATCCGCGCGCGCTTCCTCTTCGTTGTCGAACAAGTGTTGCTCGATTTCATCGTTGCCATAGCTAGATTTCACCATCCACGCCACCGGCTGGGCGGATTGGGCGAGTCCTTGCTGAAATGAAAACTCAAGCATTTGTCGCGTGACAGGTGGAAGTGGACCAAACTTCACTTCCATTTGCTGCATGAAGTCAGCGGTGTGGTCGGTGGTCATGGCTTTCCCTCCTGTTGTTCCTTGGTCAATGGCGAGCCGTCTGGATTGACGACCGCATACCCCTTGCATAGTTGGCACGTTTTCCCTGTCGACCCATCGCTGTTCCACACGTAGCCATCCGGGCACTGTGGGCAGGGTCGGAAATCGGCATCTGTCATCTCATTTCTCCCCGCCCTGCTCGGGCGCTTCGGGTTGGAGGGCGTTGATGGTTGAATTAACCTGTTCAATCGTTGCTTTTGAGGCATCAACATAGAGTTCCGACAAAGCATCTTTGCACCGTTCCCGTGTCCGCTCTAACATCTGCGCGGAAGCGTGCATAATATCGTCCAGCGCCTTGCGCTCGGTGGCAAGCTGATGTGCGAGCGTAGTAAGATTGCGCGCTGATGCAGCATTTATTTGCCGTTCGTGATCAAGGGCTCGATCCACTTCTCCCGCGCGCCCGCGTTCGGCGTTAAGAGCGTCATGCGCATGGACACATTTGGCTGTTGCGTCGGCAAGCTCGCTCTCTGCCTTTCGTGCCCGCGCGATATACATCGCCTCGCTGGCGCGGGTGGCGGAGAGTTCGCGCTCCAAAGATTTGATACGGTGATTAGCCCCAGTCAAATCAAGATAGATCATGCCCGCTTCTCGTTTGACCAGCGGTGGATGCCCGGCGAGCATGTCGGCCACTTCGCAACCGGAGCGGGGTCCAGCGGGGAGTGTGCCTCCGGTAACGGTACCGACCTGAGCCTCGCGGTTATCAGGCACTCCGGCGCTGGAACCTTTGGACCTTTGCAGAATGCAATTTGGTAAAGTCAGTATTGCTTCTGATGAACCTACCCACGGTTGTCGGCACAAGGGAATTCCGGCATAGCCTTCGCCAATTTTCAATCCGCAATGAGGGCAGACGCTGGATTCCGATTCGTTGGTCATGGCGTGTCCTTTGGTTTGTAGAGATCGCAGTCCTTGCAATATTCTTCGCCCGTCACCCTCTGGTAAATCAGCGACCAGCAACCCATCAACCCGTCCAGCGCATCGGGATACGAGCACCAGTCAGGTTGCGCGTAGCCCATGTGCTGAAGCCCGCGCCAAGTCGTACCCTCTGCGCACAGGCGCTTCCATTCGCCGGGCGGCATGAGATGAAAATAGCGGGGTTCGGTAATGGTCATGCTGCCCGCTTCGCGAACATCATGATGAGCCATTCCAGGGCCGTGGCGTCGTCAGTTTCGCTTACCATTTTCACGATCATGCTTTTGCCTCCTGATGAATTATCAATGTTGTCGGCTTGGTTCGCTCGCGGACCCGTTCGAACGTTTGCGCCACGTCCGCGCCGTGCGACTCGTGCTGCGAGTAGTCGCCTCGCGTGACGTAGCGGGCGCGGTCGAGCACGTATCGCTCTCCCAGCGTCTGTATCGCCGCCTCGCGCTTGGCCTCATAGGGATCGGGCGTGCGCGGGAGCTCAATGGTGGCGGCGAAAAAATCGCGTCCGTTACGCGTGCCTTCGAGCGTCAGCCAAGTCATGATTTGCCCCCCACGAAAACGATGATGGCAATCGCCAGCAGGCAGGCAGCGATCACCGGCCAGTCCCGGCGGCGCTGATCGGAGCGGCCTTGGTCGTACCAGTAACGATGGTTCGGGGCAGTCATGGCGTGACTTCCTTGATGGCGATCCTCACCTTCGCCCCGCTGCCGTACTCGATAGTCAGCATCCGTGGCTGTGAGAGTTTGAGCGGTGCGCCGACGGCCTCGGCAAGCTGGCGCTCATGCGCGGCGCGCTCGTCGTTCAAGAGCCATGCCCATGCAGATGAAGTCAGGACGGCAACGATGACGACGAGGCGCACCATGTCGTAGCCGCTGTCGGCGGGCGTGATAGTCATGGGTAGGATGGGAGTCATCGAATTACTTTGTTTTTAAGATTGTCAGGCAGCGTGATGTCCTTCAGGTCG
>DMCN01000085.1 GCA_003445795.1 Gallionellaceae bacterium | reverse complement strand
TATCGCCAAGATGACCGGCGCGAAGATCGTGCCCAGCATCACGCGGCTGCTGCCCGGCGGCGAAGGTTACGTACTGACCTTCTATCCGGCATGGGAGAATTATCCGAGCGGTGACGAGATCGCCGATGCGCGGCGCATGAACGAATTCATCGAACAGCGAGTGCTGGAGATGCCTGAGCAGTATTTCTGGTTGCACAAACGGTTCAAGACTCGGCCCGAGGGCGAAGCGAGGTACTACTGATGAAATATAAAGACCTGCGCGACTTCATTGCTCAACTGGAAAAACTCGGTGAACTCAAGCGCGTCACCGCGCCCGTCTCCACCAAACTTGAGATGACCGAGATCTGCGACCGCGTGCTGCGCGCACAGGGTCCGGCGCTGTTGTTCGAGAATGTGGTCGGACACAAGATGCCGGTACTGGCGAATTTGTTCGGTACACCGCGCCGCGTGGCGCTGGGCATGGGCGAGGAGAGCGTCAGTGCATTGCGCGAAGTCGGCAAGCTGCTGGCCTACCTGAAAGAGCCGGAGCCGCCCAAAGGGCTGAGGGACGCGTGGGAGAAGTGGCCGATACTCAAACAGGTGTTGACCATGTCGCCCAAGGTGCTGTCGTCTGCACCGTGCCAAGAGATCGTGTGGGAAGGTGCGGATGTCGATCTTTCCAAACTGCCGATCCAGCACTGCTGGCCGGGCGATGTCGCACCGCTGATCACCTGGGGGTTGGTGGTCACTCGCGGGCCGAACAAGCCGCGCCAGAACCTGGGCATCTATCGCCAGCAGGTCATCGCTCCGAACAAAGTCATCATGCGCTGGCTGGCGCATCGCGGCGGCGCGCTGGATTTCCGTGATCATTGCGAAAAGAATCCCGGGCAACCGTATCCGGTCGCGGTCGTGATCGGTGCCGATCCCGCCACCATTCTCGGTGCGGTGACGCCAGTGCCGGATTCACTCTCCGAATACCAGTTCGCCGGCTTGCTGCGCGGCAGCAAGACCGAACTGGTGAAGTGCATCGGCAGCGACCTGCAAGTACCTGCGTCCGCCGAGATCGTGCTGGAAGGTGTGATTTATCCGGGTGAGACCGCGCTGGAAGGCCCCTACGGTGACCACACCGGTTACTACAACGAGCAGGATAAATTCCCGGTGTTCACCATCCAGCGCATCACCATGCGCCGCGATCCGATCTACCACTCCACCTACACCGGCAAACCGCCCGACGAGCCGGCGATGCTGGGCGTGGCCTTGAACGAAGTGTTCGTGCCGTTGCTGCAAAAGCAATTCCCCGAGATCGCCGATTTCTATCTGCCGCCGGAAGGTTGCAGCTATCGCATGGCGGTGGTCAGCATCAAGAAACAATATGCAGGACACGCCAAGCGCGTGATGTTCGGCATCTGGAGTTTCTTGCGCCAGTTCATGTACACCAAGTTCATCATCGTGGTGGACGACGACATCGACGTGCGCGACTGGAAAGAAGTCATGTGGGCGATCACCACGCGCATGGACCCGGTGCGCGACACGCTGCTGGTGGAGAACACGCCGATCGACTACCTCGACTTTGCGAGTCCGGTTTCAGGACTCGGTGGCAAGATGGGGCTGGATGCCACCAACAAATGGCCGGGCGAGACACAGCGCGAATGGGGCACGCCTATCGTGATGGATGCGGCAGTGAAGGCGAGGGTTGATGCGATGTGGGGCGAACTGGGGTTGTAACTCAGCGTTTCTGGATCCACTCGATCAGCGCGTCCTGCGCTTCCTGCCCGCGCTTGGCGTTGTAGTGATTGATGAAGAACACCACGATCCATTCCTTGCCGTTCTTCGAACGCACATAACCGGCCAGCGTCCTCACCCCGTCCAGTGTGCCGGTCTTCAGGTGGGCATGGCTGGCGGCATCGCTATCCTTTAGGCGACGTCTCACCGAGCCGTCCACGCCGAGGATGGGTAGCGAGGATTGCAGTTCAGGGTAGAGCGGATGGTCGGCTGCGCTTTGCAGCAGTTGTGACATATGGCGTGCGCTGATGCGTTCCTTGCGCGAGAGACCGGCGCCGTTCTCCAGCACCAGCTCGGGGAAATCCAGACCCTGCTGATGCAGCCAGATTTGCACTGTTTCGACACTGCGGTCAGTGGTGAGCGGTACGTCGCTCATCCCCCATTCGGCAGCGAGCGAGGGCCTGTATGAGGCCGAGCCCAAGGTGAGGAAGACTTGCCGTGCCATGACGTTGTTGCTGAATTTGTTGATGTCTCGGATGACGCTGCCCAACGGCTCGGAGCGGTGCGTGGAAAAGATTCTCGCATTCTCAGGGACAGTTTCCTCGCGCAACTTGCCGCTGATCGTTCCGCCCACTTCCTGCCACACCGTGCGGAAGACCGATTCCACATAACGGGTGTGCGGCAGGATGCTGAGGCTCTGTTCGCGTTCGCCGCAGTCGCTGGGATAGCCGCCCTGCAGGACGACGTTGTCGCCGGTCGCCTGGGTCAGGATGGTGTCGTTCCAGTCGTTACAGTCGCCGGAGGGCGGGTGCAGGATGAGTTGATTGTCGAATCTCAGTCCGTCCAGCCGCGGTTCGGTGATCACCTTCATGCCATTGCCGTCGGGCGTGTAGCGGAAGCGCAGGGTGTTGAAGTTGAGCAGCAGCGCATCGGGGCCGACGTTGTAGGCGCGCACAGGGTCGCTGTCGAATTCCGCCGGGTCGTACTCGGGCAGGTCGAAATAGCTGCGGTCGAGGATGAGGTCGCCGCGTATCTCTTGCAGACCGCGGCCGCGCAATTCGCGCAGCCACAGCCAGAACTGCTCGATGGTGAACTTGGGATTGCCATAGCCCTTCAGAATAAGGTCGCCTTCCAGCACGCCGTCCTTCAATTCGCCGTCGATCCAGGCCTCGGTCTTCCAGGTGTAAGCGGGGCCGAGCAGGTCGAGCGCGGCATAGGTGGTGATCAGTTTCATGACCGAAGCTGGATTCATCGCGCGTTGACCGTTGACGCTGATGAGGGACGCGCGCTTGCCGACTTCGCGCACTTCGACCGCGATGCCTGATTGAGGGATGTTCACCTTTTTCAGTTCCTGGAGCACCGCTGCGGGCAGCGGCTCTGCCTGTGCACAGACGGCAAAGCTGAACAGGAGGAATGTGCCGAGTCGTTTCATTTCAGGGTGTCGATCACTTTCAGGGTGCGGTCGACGAGCAATCGCAACTCGTCTTCGCCGATCACATAAGGCGGCATGAAATATACCGTATTGCCCATGGGGCGCAACAGCAGTTCGTGCTGCAGTCCGAGGCTGAAACAGCGCTGTGCAAAATCAGCGTGCGGCGTCTCCACCTCCAATGCCCAGACCATGCCGGTGTTGCGGAAGTTCCGCACGGCGGGGTGCTCGCGCAACGGTTGCGCGATGCGGTTGAAGAACGCCGCTTTGGCGCGGTTGGCTTTGAGCACATCGTCCTGCGCGAAGATGTCCAGTGTTGCCAGCGCGGCGCGACAGGCGAGCGGATTGCCGGTGTAGGAGTGCGAATGCAGGAAGCCGCGCGCGGTCTCGTCGGCATAGAAGGCCTGGAAGATATTGTCGGTCGCCATCACCACCGACAGCGGCAGGTAGCCGCCGGTGATGCCTTTGGAGAGCAGCAGGAAATCCGGGCGGATGTTCGCCTGTTCGCAGGCGAACAGCGTTCCTGTCCGGCCCATGCCGACGGCGATCTCGTCGGCAATCAGATGCACGCCGTATTGTGTGCACAGCTTGCGCGCAGTGCCCAGGTAGGCGGGGTGATACATCGCCATGCCTGCCGCGCCCTGAATCAGTGGCTCGACGATGAAGGCGGCGATGTGCTCGTGATGCTGTTGCAGATGCGTCTCCAACGCGTCGGCACAACGCAGGGCAAAAGCCTCGGCGCTTTCCCCGCCAGCTGCATTGCGCCAGTCCGGACTGGGTACGGTGGCGTTCTGTTTGATCAGCACACCATAGGCATCGCGGAACAGGGCGACATCGGTCACCGACAGCGCACCCAAGGTCTCGCCGTGATAGCTGTTCTGCAGGCTGAGGAATTGGTTCTTCTGCGGTTTGCTGTTGTTGCGCCAGTAGTGGGCGCTCATCTTCAGCGCGATCTCGGTGGCCGAGGCACCATCCGAGCCGAAGAAGCAATGCCCCAGCCCGGCGGGCGCCAGCTCGCGCAGCCTTTCCGACAGTTGCACTACCGGTTCATGGGTGAAACCGGCCAGCATCACATGTTCCAGTTTGCCGAGTTGGTCGGTGATGGCGGCATTGATGCGCGGATTGCAATGGCCGAACAGATTCACCCACCAGGAGCTGACCGTGTCGAGATAGCGCTTGCCGTCCAGATCGTAAAGCCAGACACCTTCGCCGCGCGCGATGGGCACCAGCGGCAGCGACTCGTGCCGCTTCATCTGGGTGCAGGGATGCCAGACGGCGGAGAGGCTGCGGGAAAGGAGATCTGAGGTGGCTGACATGCGCGGAATCATAACGGACTTTGCGAAGAGTAAGATACCTGTGTCTATATTCATTTTCGGGAGGCAGTCATGCGTATCTTGATCACTGGCGGGACAGGATTGATCGGCCGGCATCTGTGCAAGACACTGCTGGCTGAAGGGCATGAATTGACTGTGTTCAGCCGAAATGTCGCTTCGGTCCCGGAAAAATGCGGCGTCGGGGTGCATGCGCTGGCGACATTGTCCGACTGGAAACCCGACATGGCATTCGATGCCGTGATCAACCTGGCTGGCGAACCCATCGTCGATGCGCGCTGGACGGAGTCGCGCAAGCAGGTGTTGCGGGTAAGCCGGATCGCGTTGACTGAAGAGTTGGTGCGCCGCATTGCCGCCGCTGAACACAAACCGGCCGTGCTGTTGAGCGGTTCGGCTATCGGCTATTACGGCGGGCGCGGTGATGAGGAGCTTGGCGAGGACTCCGGAGCAGGTGCTGACTTTCCCGCGCAACTGTGCGTGGACTGGGAGGCGACCGCCAATGCCGCAGAGCGATACGGCGTGCGTGTGTGCCTGCTGCGTACCGGCCTGATACTGAGCACGGATGGCGGCTTGCTCGCCCGCATGGCTCTGCCCTTCAAAATGGGAATGGGCACCCGCCTCGGCGACGGGCGGCAGTGGATGAGCTGGATCCATATCGATGATTACGTCGCGATGGTGTCGCGTCTGCTGCGCGACGAGCAGATGCGGGGTGCCTACAACATGACGGCGTCCGCGCCTGTCACCAACAAGGAATTCACGGCGGTGCTCGCCGCCGTCTTGCATCGCCCGGCGGCGTTCGTGGTGCCGGCGTCTTTGCTGAAACTGAGCCTGGGCGAATCCGCCAGCCTGCTGCTGGAAGGGCAGCGCGTGTTGCCGAGGCGGATGCTGGCAGCGGGCCAACCTATTCTTTTCCCCAAGCTGGAAGAAGCGCTGAAAGCCCTTTTCGGCTGAAAGGCCGTCCCGAAGAAATATCACGTCACCCTTGAAATAGCAGGGTGTAGCCCCTATCATTAGCAGTCGCAGGCGGAGAGTGCTAACCCTCCGCTTCCGCAATTAGTCAACTCACTGAATTTAGGAGAATAAGCATGAAGATTCGTCCCTTGAGCGACCGCGTCATTGTCAAGCGTTTGGAAGCAGAAACCAAAACAGCATCCGGAATCATCATTCCCGATGCCGCTACCGAAAAGCCTGACCAGGGCGAGATCGTTGCCATTGGCAACGGCAAAGTCGGTGACGACGGCAAGCTGCTACCTATGAACGTAAAGGTCGGTGACCGCGTTCTGTTCGGCAAATATTCCGGTCAAGCCTTCAAGATCGACGGTCAGGAACTGCTGACCATGCGTGAAGACGACATCATTGGCGTAGTCGAGAAGTAATTTTTCGCCGGGCGAAAAATTCTTTCCGTTCCAAACAAAATTCAGGAGAAATAAACATGGCAGCTAAAGACGTGAAATTCCATGATGCAGCACGTGCCAAGATGGTCGTGGGTGTCAACATTCTGGCCGATGCGGTCAAAGTAACCCTGGGCCCTAAAGGCCGTAACGTAGTGTTGGACCGTTCCTACGGTTCCCCCACCATCACTAAGGACGGCGTATCCGTCGCCAAGGAAATCGAACTGAAGGACAAGTTCGAGAACATGGGCGCGCAAATGGTCAAGGAAGTTGCTTCCAAGACATCCGACGTGGCCGGTGACGGAACCACCACCGCAACCGTGCTGGCTCAATCCATCGTTCAGGAAGGCATGAAGTTCGTTGCCGCCGGCATGAACCCGATGGACCTGAAGCGCGGTATCGACCAGGCTGTTATCGCCGCTGTGGCCGAACTGAAGAAGATCTCCAAGCCCTGCACCACCACCAAGGAAATCGCGCAAGTAGGCAGCATCTCCGCCAACTCCGACACCGTGATCGGCGAGAAGATCGCTGCTGCGATGGAGAAGGTCGGCAAGGAAGGCGTCATCACTATTGAAGATGGCCAAGGTCTGGAAGATGAGCTGGACATCGTGGAAGGTATGCAATTCGATCGCGGTTACCTGTCGCCTTACTTCATCAACAATGCCGACAAGCAAATCGCGGCGATGGAGAACCCCTTCATCTTGTTGCACGACAAGAAGATTTCCAACATCCGCGACCTGCTGCCCCTGCTGGAACAAGTCGCCAAGGCCGGTCGCCCGCTGCTGATCGTCGCCGAAGATGTGGACGGCGAAGCGCTGGCTACTCTGGTCGTGAACAACATTCGCGGCATCCTGAAGACTGTTGCAGTCAAGGCGCCCGGCTTCGGTGATCGTCGCAAGGCCATGCTGGAAGACATCGCCGTCCTGACCGGCGGCACCGTGATCGCTGAAGAAGTCGGCCTGACCCTGGAAAAAGCCACGCTGGCAGAAATGGGCCAAGCCAAGCGCATCGAAGTGGGCAAGGAAAACACCACCATCATCGACGGCGCAGGCAAGCATGAAGCGATCCTGGGTCGCGTGGGCGAGATCAAGAAGCTGGCCGAAGATTCCACCAGCGACTACGACAAGGAAAAGCTGCAAGAGCGTCTGGCCAAGCTGTCCGGCGGCGTGGCAGTGATCAAGGTTGGTGCTGCGACCGAAGTCGAAATGAAGGAAAAGAAAGCGCGCGTGGAAGATGCATTGCACGCTACCCGTGCTGCTGTTGAAGAAGGCATCGTGCCCGGAGGCGGCGTAGCGTTGCTGCGTGCCAAGGCGGCGGTTGCCGGTCTCAAGGGCGTGAACCACGACCAGGACGCCGGTATCACCATCGTGCTGCGCGCGATGGAATCGCCAATCCGCGCAATCACCATGAACGCGGGCGACGAGCCCAGCGTGGTGGTGAACAAGGTATTGGAAGGCAAGGGCAGCTACGGTTACAACGCAGCCTCCGGCGAGTATGGCGACATGCTGGTCATGGGCGTGGTCGATCCGACCAAGGTAACTCGCGTCGCACTGCAAAATGCAGCCTCCATTGCCGGTCTGATGCTGACGACCGCTTGCATGGTTGCCGAATTGCCTGAAGACAAGCCGGCCGGCGGTATGGGCGGCGGGGATATGGGCGGTATGGGTGGTATGGGCGGCATGATGTAATTTGCCTCCAAGGCATTGGTTGCAGCTGACAAACCCCGCCTGGTGCGGGGTTTGTTTTTTATATTGCCCGCAATGCGGCTTGCCGCTACAATGCGCGCCTTCGTTTTACCCCTCCCTCTCGGGATGGGCGCAAAAACGGCTCGGTAGCTCAGTTGGTAGAGCAGCGGATTGAAAATCCGCGTGTCGATGGTTCGATTCCGTCCCGAGCCACCAATCAGGAAAGGCTTGCAGAGATGCAGGCCTTTTTCATTTTCAGCCTCGATTTATCCAGCTATGGCATCATTGCAGCAAATGGAGCGCAAGGGGGCAGCTTCAGTCTGTATCGGGGAGAACAAACATGGCCACTATGCCATTTTGGAAAAAGTTGCTGTTGCGCGGAAATACGACTGCGCTTTCCATGTTTCTTGCCACGCTGTCCATCTTTAGCGTCCTGTTCCTCTACTACACCCAGAATTCCTTTCTCGAAGCGTTCGAGGAGAAGACCTACGACCTTCGCTTCAAGGTCATGCGCGGTCCGGTCACGCCCGACCCGAACATCGCCATCATCACCATCGACGAAAAAAGTATCGCCGCACTCGGGCGCTATCCATGGAGTCGTGACAACTATGCCCGGCTGATCGACAAGCTGGCTGCGGTCAAAGCCAAGGCGGTGATGTTCGACGTCTTCTTCCCGGAACGCGAAAACGCAACGAACGACCGTCTGTTTGCCGCAGCGACAAAGCGGGCGGGTAATGTGGTGTTGGCAGTCGCTTTCAACTTTGACAATGAAGGAAGGGTGACGACCGTCACCCGCAGCCTGCCGGAGATCGAGCGCGGTGCGATCGGCATCGGCCATATCAACCAGATGCCGGACGACGACGGTGTGATCCGCCGTATCCCACTGTTGCTCGCAAAAGACGGTCAGCAGATCCCGTCCCTGGGGTTGATGGGCGCTAGGCTGGCGCTGGACGAAAAAGACATCGTTCCGGGTGATTACGAGATTGGATTGGGCGAGCGCCGCATTCCCGTGGACGACGAATACCGAATGTGGATCAACTATGTGGGCGGTCCGGGGGCATACCCGTATCACTCGTTCATCGATGTGGTCGAAGGCCGCGTTCCCGCCGACGAGTTGAAAGGCAAGATACTGTTCGTCGGAGCGACGGCGCTGGGTATCTACGACATGCGCGTCACGCCATTCCACAAGAACTCGCCGGGGGTGGAGCTGCACGCCACGGTGGCCGACAACATCATCAGCGGCCGCTACATCCGTCAGGGTGGTTTGGAAGCCTTGATCGACATGGTTTTCATCGTGGTGATGGGTGCGCTAGCGTTCTTTCTGACGACCCGTCTGCGCCTTTATGGTGCGATCCCGGCCACGGCGGTCCTGCTGGCCGGCTATATCTGGTTCACCTATTACATGTTCGATGCCGGGCAATGGATCAACATGATCTATCCGGCCATGTCGGCGATCGCGGCGGTGCTGGTCGGCGGCGGCTTCCGTTATCTGGTGCTGGAACGCGACGCGCGCGAGATGCGCTCGATGTTCTCGAGCTACCTGTCGCCCAAGCTGGTCGCCCGGCTGGAGAAGGATCCGGATGCGGCCAAGATCGGCGGCGACAACAAGGAAGTCACTGTGCTGTTCACCGACATCAAGGGCTTCACTACTTTCAGCGAGTCGCATCCGCCGCAGGAAGTGGTGTCGCGGCTCAACGGCTATCTGGGAGCTATGGTGCAGGTGATCGAACAGCATGACGGCACGATCGACAAGTTCATCGGCGACGGCATCATGGCTTACTGGGGCGCGCCACTGGCACAACCCGACCATGCCAAGCTGGCCATCGATTGCATCAAGGCGATCAATGCGCGCATGGGCGAGTTGCGTGCGCAATGGCTAGCGGAAGGGCTGGAGCCGTTCACCATTCGCGGCGGCGTGCAGTCGGGCGAAGTGGTGGCGGGTAACGTGGGGCTGGCGGGTAAAAAGATGGAATACACCGTCATCGGCGATACGGTGAACCAGGCCGCCCGGCTGGAGGGAACGGCGAAATATTACGGTGTGGCTTATCTGGTGGGTGAAGATACCTATAAAAGAACCCGCGAGATTTGCCGATATAGAGAGCTGGACAAGATACGCGTGGTTGGCAAACAATTACCCGTTACAATCTATGAGCCGCTGGAAGGCTTGTCCATGCTGGATGATGCGACCGCACACAGCTTCGAGGCTGCGCTGGCGATGTACCGGGCCCGGTTGTGGGAAAAGGCGCACGCCGCTTTTAAGTCGATTCTGGATATCGTTCCCGGGGACAAACCCAGTAAAATATACATAGAGCGTTGCGAATACTTCATCCAGACCCCGCCACCGGAGGGTTGGGATGGTGTGTTCAACCGGGCAGAAAAGTAGGGATCTGCAGATAACAAACGGCCGGGGTTCACCCCGGGCCGGAATAATCCACCATTCGGAATGGGTCAGGGACATGCGAAACATATTCATCGTGATTGCACTTTTACTTCTTTCTTCGGGCGTCAGCGCGGCGGATGCCGGTATGAGTGCTACTAACGGATTCTCCAAGGCGGATTTCCGCAGCGAGATCGCCTCGGCCAAGATGCTCAAATTGCTGGGGGTGGGAGCTGGCAACCTGTTCATCGCCAAACAGGATGGTTCGGTCGAGGTCGTGGACAAGGAAGGCAAATCGGTTATGACGCTGGCATCGAAGAGCGGTGCCATGGAGTTGCTCAAGCATCCCGAGGCGGCAGCCGTGTCCGGCGAAACTATCTATGTGGTGGATAGCGGAACAGAACAGGTCGTCATGTACGCCTTGTCCGGCGGCAAGTACCTGGGCAGTTTCGGCAGCAAGGCCAGCGGTTTCCTGGGTGATTCCGTGCTTGATGAGCCGCGCGGTATCGCCGTCCATGACGGCGTCGTGTATGTCGCGGATAGCGGCAACGAGCGGATACAGCTGTTCGGCATCAACGGGGTCTTTCTGACCACGCTGCCATTGAGCGGTGCGGCGGGCGCCGAATAGGAATTCAAACTGGGCGAGCCTGCGGATATCGCGCTGGACACCGAAGGTCGCATCTACGTTCTGGATGACGACAATAAGACGATCAAAGTCTATACATCGAATGGCGTCTACCTGCGGGCGTTGCCCAAGTCCGGCAAACCCGTCGCGATGAGTGTGGCGGAGGACGGCATCTACGTGGCGGACGAGAGCAATTTCTCCATCCAGAAATACAATTTTGACGCCAGCCTCGCTTACAGCTTTGGTTCCAAGGGTGAAGGCAAGGCACAGTTCAGCAGCCTGTCCGGCGTGGCCGTGGACAAGGCACAGCAGGTGTATGTCGGTGACAGCAAGAAAGCGCTGGTCAACGCCTTCGTCGTCGAAGCCGGGAAAGCACTGGAGCCCTTGCCCAGAGCCGTTGGAAGGGCGTCGGTGAAATGGCTGGAGAACATTCCGGCAGAAGCGGAGCAACTTGCCTGGGATGGCAAAGAGACTTTTTACGCGGTGAGCAAGGACAAGAAGAGTCTGCAGGTGATACGCAAAGGCGCGGTCACAGGCTCGATCAAGCCGGCTGACATGCAGTTATCAGCCGTGACCGTGGACAAGACAGGCGCGATCTGGGTGCTGGACAGCCAGGGCCGCCGCGGCGCCAAGCTGGACGAAGCGGGCAAGGTACTGATCAGCTTCGGCAGCGGCGGCAGTGGCGCCGGCCAGTTCAGGGACCCGACCGCGATCGCGGTCTCGGCTTCCGGCATGGTGTTCGTGGCCGATCGTTCCAACCGTAACGTGCAGATCTTCCGCGGCGACGGCGTGTTCCTGAACGCTTTGAACGGCGAGAATGCCGGCAAACTGAGCGCGCCTGTCTCTATGGCATTCGACCAGCGCAACAATCTGTACATCCTGGATGAATCGCGCAAAACCGTGTTGGCCTATTCCTCGGGCGGACAATCATTGGGCGAATTCGGCAAGAACAAAGAGGGGGCCAGCCTGCTGTCCAGCCCGGTGGCGCTGGTTGCGGCGAATGACGAAGTGCTGGTGGTGGATAACAACCAGGTCAAGGTTTTCTCGCCCAAAGGACAACTGCTGCGCTCTTTCGGCTCCAAAGGTTCGGGCATCGGTGGTCTCAACGAGCCGGTCGCGATCGCCTATGGCGGCGGCTCCAATCTGCTGGTTTCGGATCGCGGCAACAAGCGTATCCAGTCGTTGGCGGTCCTGTATAAGCCCGAGGCGCCGCAACAACTTGCAGCGCAAGGCAAAGTGCATTCCATCGAGTTGCAATGGGCGCAGGCGACATCGCCGTTCATCAAACAGTACCGCATCTACCGTTCGAAGAACGAGAAAGAGGGGTTCGTGCAGGTGGGCTCGAATGCCGCCAACCAGTTCGTGGATACTGAGCTGGATGCCGAAGTCCGTTACTACTATCGCGTCGGCAGCGAGACGCATTTCGGCTATGAGGGCGCGACCAGTGCCGTGGTGAGCGGCATCCCTGCCAAATTCGTACCGCCCGCGCTTGCCGCCATCCAGGTGGAAACAACGCCCTGGCAGGTCAAGATGAGCTGGGCGGCGGCAGACGCGAAGTATTTCGGCGCTTACCGTATCTACCAGAAGGAGGGCGACAACTACACCAGGATCGGTGAGGTCGCACAGCCTGAATTCATCAAGGATGCGCTGATCCCCGAGACGAAGTACACCTACTACGTCGCCACCTTCAGCAGCGACGGCACCGAATCCGAGAAGGTCGCAGTCGAGGCGACCACGCAGGTGTTCAACCGTCCGCCGCTGGAGATCGACGTGGTGCAGTTGCGCGATGTGTTCTCCAACTCGTACAAGATCTATGAGCGCGACGGCATCGGCCGCATCAAGTTGACCAACAACACCAACAAGAGCATGGAGCGGCTCAAGGTCACCTTCCAGTTGAAGGACTTCATGGATTTCCCGACCGAGGCCAAGCTGGACAAGCTGCTGCCCGGACAGAGCGAGGAGGTCGCACTCAAGGCGGTGTTCAATAACAGCATCCTGACGCTCACCGAGGACAGTTCGGTGCAGGCGCTCATCGAGGCCAGCTATTTCGAGAACGGCAAGCGCATCACCTTCAACAAGAACCCGACGGTCAATGTCTACGACAAGCACCGCTTGACCTGGGACGAGCGCGGCCGTTTTGCCACCTTCGTCACGCCCAAGGATACCCCGCTCATCAATCTAGGCCGATCGGTGGCGACACAGTTCAAGGAAACCAAGGACGAGGCGCAATTGGCCGCGGCACTGTTCGACATGCTGGGTGTGTACGGCATGACTTACATCCAGGATCCGAGCAATCCCTATCAGGTGAGCTCGGGGAAAGTGAATACGGTCGACTACATCCAGTTCCCGCGCGAGACGCTGGAACGCAAATCCGGGGATTGCGACGATCTGGTGGCGTTCTACTCTTCGGCGTTGGAGAGCATGGGGATCAACACGCGCGTGGTCGAAGTGCCGGGGCACATGTTCATGATGTTCTCCACCAACATCGCGGCTGACGACGATGGTTACACCATGGATAACATGTACGTGATCCACGAGGATCAGTTGTGGATCCCGGTCGAGACTACACTGGTCGGCAATGCCTTCATCAAGGCTTGGGAAAAGGGTGTAGCCGCTTACTACAAGTGGAAGGACAAGGGGCTGACCATTCTGGATGTGCATGCCGAGTGGGAGACCTATAAGCCAGCAAGCTTGCCGGCGGCCACGACAAAGCAGAGTGAGATATCGCGCGCCGAGATCGAGAAGAAGTTCCCCAGCGATCACATGTCGGTGTTGAAGATCAGCTCGCAGACCAAGACCCGCCGTTATCTGAACACGATCAAGAAGAACCCCTCCGATGTCGACGCGCATCTGCAGATGGGTATCATTTTGGCCAAGGCCGGTGATCGCAAGGAGGCAATGAAGTATTTCGACAAGGTCCTCAGTCTGGAACCCAAGAACGCGGCGGCCATGAATAACCGCGGCAACATCTTCATGATCGAAGACAAGCACGTGGATGCACAGAAGGCCTATCTGGCGGCGACCCAGATCACTCCCAAGGATGCACATGTATGGGTAAATCTGGCGCGGGCCTACAAGGCTACCAACGATGTCAAAAAGGCCAAGGCGGCCTTCGTCAAGGCACAAGGCCTTGATCCCTCAGTCAAAGAGGCTCACCGGGCGCTGGCATTGGAACTATTGAACGCGCTTTGAGTCGGATGTAGCGTTGCAGTATGCAGCAACCTTAACCAAGGAGATTCACATGAAGAAACTGATCGCATTGTTCGTATTGTTGGGCGTGGTGCTGGCGGCTCCGGCATACAGTGCCGATGTGCAGCAGGAAGGCTCGCTGTGGGAGCGACTGCGCAAGAAGATCGAACTGCTCACCCCGAAGAAGAAGATCCAGACCACGACAGCAGTCGGTGGTGTGCGCGGTTCCCAGGCGGATGCGGACGATGTCTACTGGAAGGGCGAAGCCAAAGTCCAGCCGGTCGATTCCGACGAATTGCTGGCGTTCAAGAAGGCGATCGCCCTGGCTGAAGCGGGTGATATGGCGGGTGCGAACTCGGCGTTCAGCGATTTCCTGAAAAAACACCCGGACAGCCGCTTGCGTTCTGATGCCGAAGAAGCCTTGGCATCGTTGCAGCCCAAGAAGTAGTCCCCGGCAGGCTGGGTCGGCTGGTGTTCAGCCCTCCCAGCCTCTATAATCCGTTCCCTTGCGAACCGGATAGTCGTTTTTCCCATGCAGTTATTCACATTTGGCATCAACCATCAGACCGCGCCGCTCTCCGTGCGCGAACAGATCGCGTTCAATGCCGAGACGCTCGATACTGCCCTGCGTGATCTGGTTGGTAACGGTGCGGCCAAGGAAGCGACCATCCTTTCCACCTGCAATCGTACCGAGATCTATTGCAGCACCAACGCGCCCGTGCAGGCGGTCGACTGGTTGGCTTCCTACCACCACCTCCCCAGTACAGAGATCGAACCTTACATCTATCGGCTGCCGCAGGAGCAGGCAGTGAAACACGCCTTCCGTGTCGCCAGTGGACTGGATTCCATGGTGTTGGGCGAGCCGCAGATCCTGGGGCAGATGAAACAGGCTGTGCGTCAGGCCGAGCAGGCTGGCACATTGGGCTTTCTGCTGCACAAGCTGTTTCAGCGCACCTTCTCTGTTGCCAAAGATGTTCGCACGCAGACCGAGATCGGCGCCAATCTGGTGTCCATGGCCGCTGCTGCCGTCAAATTGGCAGAGCGCATCTTCCCCAGCATCACCGAGCAGCGCGTGCTGTTCATTGGCGCGGGCGAGATGATCGAACTAAACGCGGTGCACTTCGCCGCGCGCAATCCAAAACACATCACCGTGGCCAACCGCACGCTTGAGCGTGCACAGACGCTGGCGCGGCGCATCAACGGCCACGCCATCACGCTCAACGAGTTGCCCGATCAACTGGCGATGCACGACATCATCGTCACCTGCACAGCCAGCCCGCTGCCTATCCTGGGCAAGGGCATGGTCGAACGCGCATTGAAACAACGCAAGCACCGCCCGCTGTTCATCGTCGATCTGGCCGTGCCGCGCGATGTGGAAAAAGAAGTATCCGAACTGAGCGACGTGTTCCTTTACACCGTGGACGATCTGTCCGAAGTTGTGCGCGACGGTCTCGATGCGCGCCAGGGCGCGGTGAAAGAGGCTGAAGTCATCATTGATTCCGGCGTCAACGAATTCATCCACTGGATGGAATCGCGCGAAGTGGTGCCGACCATCCGTGCCTTGCGCGACCATGCCGAGCGCCAGCGCCGCAGCGAGATGGAAAAAGCATTGCGACAGCTGACCAAAGGCGAGAATCCCGAGAAAGTGCTGGAGTCGCTGAGTGCGGCGCTGACCAACAAGTTCCTGCATGCACCCACCCAGACGCTGAACCAGGCGCAAGCCAACGAGCGCGAAGCATTGCTGGAAGCGATACACCGTATCTATCACCTGCATTCCTCCGAATGAAACCGAGCATCTCATCCAAACTCGCCCAACTCAGTGAGCGGTTGGACGAGGTCAACAGTCTATTGAGTAGCGAGGAAGCGACGCGCAACATGGATGCGTTCCGCAAACTCAACCGCGAACGGGCAGAGATCGAGCCGGTGGTCGTGCTGTACCACACATACCAGTCCTGCGAGTCCGACATTGCTACCGCACAGGAAATGGCAGGCGATCCGGAAATGAAAGAGTTCGCCGAGGCCGAGATCAAGGCCGGCCAGGAAAAACTGGAACAACTTGAAGTCGAGCTGCAAAAACAGCTGCTGCCGAAAGACCCCAACGACGAACGCAACGTGTTCCTCGAAGTACGCGCCGGCACCGGCGGCGACGAGGCGGCCATCTTTGCGGGCGATATCTTCCGCATGTATATGCGCTTTGCTGAGCGCAGGCGCTGGCAGGTCGAGATCATTTCCGAAAGTCTGGGTGAGATGGGCGGTTACAAGGAAGTCATCGCGCGCATCATCGGGCAGGGTGCGTATTCCGTATTGAAGTTCGAGTCCGGCGCGCACCGTGTGCAACGTGTGCCTGCCACCGAGACGCAGGGCCGCATCCACACCTCAGCCTGCACCGTCGCCATCCTGCCCGAGGCCGACGAAGTGGGCGAAGTCGAACTCAATCCAGCCGACCTGCGCATCGACACCTTCCGCGCTTCCGGCGCTGGTGGCCAACACATCAACAAAACCGATTCTGCGGTGCGCATCACCCACCTGCCCACCGGCACCGTGGTCGAATGCCAGGACGGGCGCTCACAGCACCAGAACAAGGCGCAGGCGCTGCGCGTGCTGGCCGCGCGCATCAAGGACAAACTGGACCAGGCCGCGCACAGCAAGATCGCTGCCGAACGCAAATCGCTGGTGGGCAGCGGCGACCGCTCAGAGCGCATCCGCACCTACAACTTCCCGCAAGGCCGCATCACCGACCATCGCATCAACCTCACCCTGTACAAGATGGACCAGATCATGGACGGGGACATTAGCGAACTCACCAACGCGCTGATGGCCGAACATCAGGCCGAGCAACTCGCCGCGCTGGCAGGCGAAGGCTGATCCGCTACCGGAAGGTATAGACCGTTCGGCATATTGACCCTGCCGCAAGAGCGGGGTAGGTTGTCGCAGTCTTCAACCTGATAATTCCATTCAAATGCACACCATGCGAAAACATATTGCGAAGCTTTGATTGTTTCTTTAAATCTGGTGACTGGCAGTTCAAGTCACAATTACTACACATTAGGACTTTTATGACTAACCTTGCTTTAGGATTTGCTTTTATCCTGTCTGGGGTTCTGTACCTGTTTCAGTTTCATTATTGGTTGGGAAGTTATATCGACTTTGAGTTTAGGAGCTTTATTGATATTGGTGTCATTGCTGCATTATGGATACTGCTTCTGCTATCCCTAAAGCAATTGCACATCACTATCCCGATTGATCGGAAATATGTCGTGCTTGCTATCTCCAACATCTGGGTAATGCTTGCGCGAGTTTTTCTTGCTTACAACCACTATTGGGCGGGCAAAGGGCCAGTTGGCAGTGTAGAAGCCATAATGGCAAACCATAATAATTTCCCCCATACTGTTGGTCTGTATTTGCAAGGTTTCTATCTTCCATTCTATTGGGCGCTCTTGGTTTGCACTATTTGGATATCCATATCGACTTTCAAGACGATGCGTCAGAGGCAGATTTAGTTTTTTCAAAACTTAGTCCAGGTTCGAATTGTTTTCCAGTCATGCAATTTTCAAATCAGCATTGAGCATGAGTCCTTGCCATGCCTCGTGATATCGCTTCGGTAATGTTGCAAGACAAGCTCCGACTGGAATCGGCTTTGGGGCTGGATACACAGGAGGCGCGCATCGAGGTGCAGATGCTGTTGCAGCAAGCACTGGGCGTACCCCGCGCCTGGCTGCTGGCACATCCGGAGCAGATGCTCGAAGAAAGTCAGCAGGCTGTGTATGACGCCATGTTGCAGCGGCGTTTGCTGGGTGAACCTGTCGCACACATCCTCGGCGAGCGCGAATTCTTCGGTTTGAGTTTCAAAGTCACTCCCGCCACATTGATCCCGCGACCCGATACCGAACTGCTGGTCGAGCTGGCGTTGCAGAGGATTCCGCTACAGGGCGGGTTTCGGTTGCTAGATCTCGGCACGGGTACGGGCGCGATCGCCTTGTCCATCGCGCATGCCCGGCCAGATGTGGAAGTGGTGGCAGTGGATGCATCGGAGGCGGCGCTGGCAGTGGCGCGTGAGAACGCACAGCGCCTCGCCCTGCGCAATGTCAGCTTCGTGCAGAGCGATTGGTTCGCCGCGCTGGGAGGGCAACGTTTCGATCTAATTGTTTCCAATCCACCGTACATCGCGGCCGGCGACGAGCATCTGTCGCAGGGCGATGTGCGCTTCGAACCGATGTCTGCGCTGGCTTCCGGATCGGACGGTCTGGACGATATCAGCCGCATCATTGCCCAGGCGCACGGTTTCCTAGAGCGTGATGGATGGCTGATGCTTGAACATGGTTATGATCAGGCGCAGCAGGTAAAGGATCTATTGCTGCAATATGGCTATAGCGATGTCTTCTCGGCAAAAGATATAGCCGGAATAGAGCGGGTCAGTGGCGGGATTAACTCAAGGATTCAATAAGTTTGCCGGTGGGATGGATGCGGGGGAGAGGAAAAGGTATAGGCCGTTATATAGGCCGTTTGGCATATATGCAACTCTGAAACAGACTCCTACAATCCGTCCTGAGTTGTTAGAGCCTTGAGTTGTAGCCAACTCAATCTTTCATACTCTCCTCCTATTCTGGGCCATCGCAAGGTGGCCCGTTTTTTTGCCTGCGATTCCTGCGCAGGCTAGGAGGCCAGCAGTTTGCGCGCGCGCGCGATGGCGGCTTCGACCTGGTTGGGGGCGGTGCCGCCGGTGTGGTTGCGTGCGGCGAGCGAACCTTCCAGCGTCAGTACACCGTAGATGTCGTCGGCGATGAGCGTCGAGAACTGCTGCAGCTCATCCAGCTTGAGTTCGGCCAGGTCGCAGCCTTTTTGTTCGGCATGGCGCACGGCGAGTGCTACGGCTTCGTGTGCATCGCGGAACGGCAATCCCTTCTTCACCAGATAGTCGGCAAGATCGGTGGCCGTGGCGTAGCCCTGCAAAGCGGCGCGGCGCATGGCTTCCGGTTTGACGGTGATGCCGCGCATCATGTCGGCGTAGATGCGCAAGGTCAGCGTCAGCGTATCCACGGTGTCGAACAGCGGTTCCTTGTCCTCCTGGTTGTCCTTGTTGTAAGCCAGCGGCTGGCCTTTCATCAGGGTCAGCAGGGCGACCAGGTTGCCGTTGACGCGCCCGGTCTTGCCGCGCACCAGTTCCGGCACATCGGGATTCTTCTTCTGCGGCATGATGCTTGATCCGGTGCAGAAGCGGTCGGCGATGNNGAATTCGATGGCGAAGTCGCGGTCGGAAACGGCATCCAGCGAGTTTTCGCAGACGCCGTCGAAGTCCAGCAGTTCGGCGACATATTCACGCTTGATCGGGTAGCTGGTACCGGCCAGTGCGGCGGCACCCAGCGGCAGGCGGTTGACGCGCTTGCGCGCATCGCCGAAGCGGCCGATGTCGCGCTGGCACATTTCGAAATAGGCCATCAGGTGATGGGCGAAGCTCACCGGCTGCGCCACCTGC
>DMCN01000073.1:37439-37592 GCA_003445795.1 Gallionellaceae bacterium | reverse complement strand
GAGAACTTGAACTTGAACTTGTACGGCAGGGAAGGACGATGCAGATCGTCGAGGAAGGTGTTCAGTACGGCACGGTGTGCCTGGGCTTCGTTGTAGCAGGACTGTTCGCAACGGGCAGCGCCGACACAGGACATGGAAGTACGCACTGCGGGG
>DMCN01000073.1:0-37303 GCA_003445795.1 Gallionellaceae bacterium | reverse complement strand
GCCGCCCTTCCAGTAGCCCTTGCGGGTTTTGTAGGAAGCCTCGAGCTGACCCAGCAGGTCAACTGCGATGTCCTTGTCTTTGGCCAGACGTTTCAGGCCTGTGACAAAACTCGGCCATTTGCCCTTTTCGAGCTCGTCCAGATTCGGTGTGTTATGCATCTTCTTCGCCATAATGTCTTCCTTTCAGTCGCGTTGCGCTAGGTTGCCCGGCGGGGGCTGGAATTCCGGTCTTTTTTCTCGTACGGGTTCTGGCAACAGCAGCCGACCCGGTTTCTTAATGGTCCCGCATGTTACGGTGCTGCAACAAGGCTAACCATCACCCGTAGCGACTATCCAAAGTAACCCTAAAGGGGGGTGTTTTTCCCTTCCCCGGTAGTATTTCAAACAGCGCCACATTGGCGATAGACTTGCGCCCTCTGTACATTGCCCGTTATCGTCCCGCCCCGGTCTGACGAATGGGAAGGTAAACATGGCACAAATCACCGAACTTAGCAAAATACAGGTACCCCTGGGCGGACAGCAGATCGAGCTGCAACAAATAGATCACGCCGAGGACGGGATGAGCATGATGCGCGTTCGGATACGCGAAGGCAAACGTTTCACTATCTTCGACATCGATGCCGTCACTGCCGCCCAACTTGGGAACGCCATACAACAGTGGGCAAAGACACAGGGGCAAGCGTGAACACAGCCACCACGGAAATGATCGATCTGGTGTTCGACCTGCGCGGCGAGACGCTGCCGCACACCTACCCTTTCGCCCTCTGGGCGGAACTGGTGAAGCGGGTGCCGCGCCTGGCAGAAGACGAAACCGTCGCCGTATTGCCTTTGAAAGTGGCGACCAACAAGGATGTCGTCCTGCTGCCGAAGCGCACCAAACTGGTGCTGCGCCTGCCGCAGGGCATGCTGCAAGAAGCGGCCGTCCTGTCCGGCGCGCAACTTGACATCCCGCCCGGCGTGCTGACTCTGGGCGAGATGAAGACACGCGAGATACAGGCCCACCCCACGCTGCACGCACAGCTGGCCGCAGGGGCGGACGACGAGATGGAATTCATGGAAGCGGTGAACACCCGCTTCTCCGCGCTGGGGATCAGCGCGAACACGATTTGCGGCATACGCCGCACGTTGAGCGATGGAAGGCAGTCGATCAACGGTTACAGCCTGGTGGTGCACGACCTGAAGCCGGAGGCTTCCGTCCTCCTGCAATGCGCGGGGATGGGAGAAGGAAGGCAGTTCGGTTGCGGCATCTTCATGCCTTACAAGGTCATCTCAGATCTGGAGTGATCTGTTTTTATTAAACTTTTAATCAGAAGGGAGAATCAACCATGGGATACGTAGTTGCTGGAAACGAACTGGAAACCAATGACGAAGGCTATCTGCTGGAAGCGGACTTCAGCGAAGAGATCGTCAATGTGATCGCGGCAGCCGAAGGCATCGAATTGACCCCGAAACACTGGGAAGTCATCAATTACATGCGCGAGGAGTACAAAGAGAACGGCCACACCCCCAACTTCCGCAACATGCTGAAGGGCNNCCCCGCCAAACAGGCCGCCAAGATTGCCGGTCTGCCGCAACCCCTGGGCAAGGGCGGCTACTGAGAATCAAGCAGACAGCCCGGAGACCGGGCTGCTCATAAGGAGATAAAGGAATGGACATGGTCAACGTTGTACTCGATATGAAGGGGCTTTCCTGCCCCAGACCGCTCATCGGCGCCAAGCGCATGATGGACGAACTCTCCGCCGGACAAGTGTTGCTGCTGGTATCCGATTGCCCCGGCACACCCGACGACCTGTTCGCCTGGGTAAAACAGACCGGCAACCAGATCCTGAAGACCGAGAAAATGCCCGACGGCGGCACCGGTTATCACATCCAGAAAGGCCAGGGTAAAGCGCTCAAGGCCAACGTCACGCTGGACATCCGTGGCGCCGTCTGCCCCGGCCCCATCGTCGAAGCCAAGAAACTGCTCAACGGCATGCAGACCGGCGAAGTACTGCGCCTGGTCAGCGACTGCCCCGGCGTTCAGTCCGACATCGGCGGCTGGGCATCGGCTACCGGCATGACGCTGGTCGAAAGCATCGAAGCCGGTGCCGGTGTGCACGAGTTCTACATCCGCAAGGGTTAGAGCAGTCTCTGATGCGCATCAAAAGCAGCTGGTTCAAGGAAGGCCGCGTACACACCCCGCAGGAGATCTCGGATGCGTTGTCGTTCGTCATATCGCGCATCGCCGACAACGCACTGAAGAACACGCGCAAGGCGAAATTCGAGATCGAGGTCGGCCAGCAGTATTTCGAGTTTCTGGCCGAATTCACGCTGTTCCTCATCCTCGTCGCCGACCGCATCGCCTATCGCGAACTGTCGGCCGAGGACCGGGCTATCTTCACCGCCAACCTGGCCAACCGCGTCGGTGAGACCTTCGCCGAGAACCGCAGTCGCCTGCTCGTGGAAGACTACAAGGAATGCAAACAGCGTTTCATCGACCTGCTCAACCAGCGCGCCGGTGAATACGCCGATTTCCACTTTGACGAAAAAGGCCCGGAATACGGCTTCTATCGTTATCTCGCTTTCTGCATCGGCGAGGTCATGACCGATGCCGACAGCGGCTGGGTCATCGACCAGATGATCAGCTTCGAAGCGCCGGAAGCGGTGCAGATGGTCGAGAAGACCCTGCGCGGCCTGTATGAGGCCGAGCCGAAGAAGCCGCGCCGTCGCGCGGCGGCAGGCGGCGACTGAATGGGCAGCCCGTTCGATCTTGACGACGACGCCGGCTACCGGCGCTGGCGCGAGCAGAAGCTCGCGGAAGCGCCAACATCGGTAGCTGATCTGATCGTCGAAGTACGCGATCCGCGCGCGCTGACCGCCGCCGAACAAGCAGCATTGGCCGACGTGGTGCGCCGCTGCAACATGGCGATCTACGCCAGCCCCATGCACGAGGAAGACACCGACATCCTGCGCAAGCTGGGCACACAGTTCGGGCTGAACCAGCTCGACGCCAACTGGCTGGCGGGCGAGGACGGCATCTCATCGATCCGGGTGTTCGACGACGGTACGCGCAAGCATTACATCCCCTACNNTGGCACACCGACGGCTACTACAACACGCCGGAGCGGCAGATACGCGCCATGGTGCTGCATTGCGTGCGCAGTGCTGCCAGCGGCGGCGACAACCGACTAATGGACCACGAGATGGCCTATCTGCAGTTGCGCGATCTGGACCCGCAACACATCCGCGCACTCATGCAGCCCGACGCGATGACCATCCCGGAGCGCGTGGACGAAGCCGACGGCGTGCGCGCCGCGCAGAGCGGCCCGGTGTTCTCGCTGGACGCGCAGGGCGATCTGCACATGCGCTACACCGCGCGCNNGTGCAACAACGTGCTGCACGACCGCGGCGCCTTCACCGACGACCCCGCCCATCCGCGTCTGCTCTACCGCGCGCGCTATCTCGACCGCATCAACCCCTGATTGCCGCTTTACAGCACACGGCGTGCTGACTTACATTCCGCCCCATGAAAAGACTATCCCTCTGGCTTCTGCTGTTGCTGCTCTCCGCCTGCGCCTCTTCGCCGGTACGGCAATACGACGCCAGCGAAGACCAGATGAACGATCTGGTGATGTATGCCGTCGGTCTGGCGGACACGCCCTACCGTTACGGCGGCAATTCGGCCAACAGCGGTTTCGATTGCAGCGGCTTCGTCGGCCATGTCTATCGTCACAGCCTCGGCGTCAACCTGCCGCGCACCAGCCGCGACATCAGCCGCGTCGGCAAACCGATCGGCAAACACGAGCTGCAACCCGGCGACCTGGTGTTCTTCAACACACAGCGCGCCTCGTTCTCGCATGTCGGGATCTATATCGGCGAAGGCAAGTTCGTGCATTCGCCGAGGACGGGCCAGAGCGTGCGCACGGAAGATATGCAGATGAAATACTGGGTGGCGCGCTTCGACGGCGCGCGCCGGTTAAGGCGCTAGCTTCAATACCGCTCGTTGTGGATCGCCTCGGCCAGCTGGAACACCGACATCGCGTAGTAGTTGCTGTTGTTGTAGCGCATGATGACGTTGAAGTTACTGAACACCAGCCAGTATTCCTTGCCCGATTCCACCGTAAAATCCAGCAGCCAGCCGGGCGGCAGATCGCCAAAGTTGTTCTTCAGCGGCTTCACCCCGGCATCGCGCCAAGCCGTATAGGGCCGCGCATCGGCGACCACACCCAGCCGCTTCTCGCTATCGATCCTGCTCAACAGTGCTACCGGCTCGCCGCTGCGCCAGCCGTATTGCTTGAGATAGTTGGCCACGCTGCCGATGGCGTCTTCAGGTTCGTTCAGCAGATCGATCTTGCCGTTGCCGTTGAAATCCACCGCATAGCGACGATAACTGCTGGGCATGAATTGCGGGACGCCCAGCGCCCCGGCATAGGACGCCTGGATAGCGAGCAGATCGAATTCCTGTTCGCGCGCCAAGAGTAGATAGTTCTCCAGCTCGTCGCGAAAGAAATCGGCACGGCGCGGATAGTCGAACGCCAGGGTCGTCAGCGCATCGAGCGCGCGATAACGCCCGGTGTTGCGACCGTACAAAGTCTCCACGCCGATGACGCCGAGGATGATCTCCTGCGGCACGCCATATTGCTGCTCGGCGCGGCGGAACGCATCGTCGTATTTCACCCAGAAATCCACACCGCCCTGGATGCGCTGCGGGTTGATGAAATTGGGACGGTATTCCACCCAGGGCCTGAGGACGGCGGGTTTGGAGATGGACTCGATGACATCGGGGCGATGCTCGGCGCTGTTGAAGACCTGCTGCAACTCGACGCGCTTGAATTTGTGTTTGTGCACCATCTCGTCGATGAATGCCGGAATACCGGGAAGGTCGGCCGCCTGAGCGGTGCCGAGAAGCAACCAGAAGATGAGGAACAGTCGTTTCGTCATAAGGTCTCGCTTTAACCGGTTGGCGCATTTTACTCGACAGTGCGCCGCGTCACTGTTAAATTTCGGCCCGATCCCAACGACTATTGGCCCCTTGAACATCATGGAAAAAACCACCAGACACCACCCGCTCATCATCCTCGGTTCCGGCCCCGCCGNNCCACCGAAGTGGACAACTGGCCCGCCGATCCCAACGGCGTGCAGGGTCCCGAGTTGATGCAGCGCTTCCAGCAACACGCCGAGCGCTTCAACACCGAGCTCATCTTCGACCACATCCACACCGCGAAGCTGCAACAGAAACCGTTCACCCTCATCGGCGACGGCGGCACCTACACCTGCGACGCGCTCATCATCTGCACCGGCGCATCCGCCCAGTACCTCGGCATCCCGTCGGAACAGGCATTCATGGGCAAAGGCGTTTCCGGCTGCGCCACCTGCNNCGCCACCTGCGACGGCTTCTTCTATCGCAACCAGGATGTCGCCGTCATCGGCGGCGGCAACACCGCCGTTGAAGAAGCGCTGTATCTCGCCAACATCGCCAAGCATGTCACGCTGGTGCACCGCCGCGACACTTTCCGCGCCGAAAAGATCATGATCGACCACCTGATGGCGAAAGTGAAAGAAGGCAAGATCACACTGCAACTCAACCAGGTGCTGGATGAAGTGCTGGGCGACGACAGCGGCGTCACCGGCATGCGGATCAAACAGGTGCAGGGCGGCGCGACGCAGGAGATCAAGCTCATGGGAGTGTTCATCGCCATCGGCCACAAACCCAACACCGACATCTTCGCCGGACAGTTGAAGATGACCAACGGCTACATCGATACGAAAGGCGGACAGCAAGGCAACGCCACCGCCACCAGCATCGAAGGCGTGTTCGCCGCAGGCGACGTGCAGGACCAAATCTACCGCCAAGCCTGCACCAGCGCCGCGACAGGTTGCATGGCCGCGCTGGATGCGGACAAGTATCTCGCCGGCTAAAGGCAGCGCGTGAAGGAAAAACCGGAACAGGACACAGACTTGTTCCGGCAAGCGCTGGAAGGCGTGACACCGCTCCCGCCGCCCGACCGCATCACTCCCAAACCGAAACCGCGCAAGTTCGCCGCCTCCGCAGCGCCCTCCCCCGACATCCCCGACACCCTCTCCGACTTCGGCGCGAGCGATGTCGCACTTAACGAATTCCTGCGCAACGGCATCAGCCGCATGACTCTGCGCGACCTGCGCCGCGGCCGATGGCCGATAGAGGACGAGCTCGACCTGCACGGCCTCACCAATGACCAATCCAGAAGATTGTTAGCGGGATTCCTGCAACAGGCCGCGCAACGCGGGCTGCGCTGCGTCAATGTCATCCACGGCAAAGGCTGGCGCAGCGAAGGCCGCGACGGGATATTGAAAGTGAACACGCGCCATTGGCTGGCGCAACATGCGCAGGTACTGGCATTCTGCGAGGCGCCGCCGAATGCGGGGGGCGGCGGTGCGGTGCGCGTGTTGCTGAAGTCAACGAATTAGAAAACGCACTTCAACGACGCCCAAGTATTCTACGAATCTCCGGCACGCAGGAACCGCACCCCGTGCCCGCCTTCAGGCACTGTCCCACAGCCTCGACGCTATCCAACCCCTGTGACTGAATGGCGTTCAGAATGGTTTTTTCTCCCACGCTATGGCAGGCACACACGATATGTCCGGTATCGGATACCGCGCCCAGCGGGGGGCGCGCAGACAGCAATCCGGCCAGCTCCGCTGATGTCAGGCGGGATTGGCTAAACAGGCTGGCCAACCATTCGCGCTCGGGCAGGCGCTGATCCGCCGCGATGAAGAACACCGCTTGCAGGCGGCCGTCTTGCAGACAGGCCGCGCGATAGCGCCCCATCGCCGCATCGCGATATTCGATCCATTCTGCGGAAGCAGGCAAGGCGGCCTGCACCCAGGCGCGCCAATCCTCCGGCAGAACCTCACCGGCAATCTCATGGCGCCAGTGACCCGCGCCCTGCGAGCAGGCGCAATAAGCGGCATCGCTGAAGTCCAGACGCGACCGGCTCAACACGAATCCCTGCCAGGCAGTCCGATAAGGTTCGACCCGCACCGGCGTGTGTTTGGATTCCGGCTGTCCGGAGACGGGATCGGTGATCGGCGCGACCAGCGCATCCACGCGTGCCGATCTGGCAAAGGCGTCGTTCCAGTGCATCGGCACGAACACCGAGCCGGGACGCTGGTCTTCGCTGACCTGGATGCGCGCCAGCATGCTGCCCTGGCGGCTGTTCAGGCGCGCCAAGCCGCCCTCCTGCAATCGGTGCGCTTGCGCATCGGCGGCGTGGATCTGCACGAACGGTTCGAACACATGCGCACTCAGACGCGGCACTTTGCCGGTGCGGGTCATGGTGTGCCACTGGTCGCGGATGCGGCCGGTGTTCAGCACCAGCGGGAAATCGGCATCGGTCGCGACGGCAGGCGCTCGCGGTGTGACCGCGACCATGTGCGCCTTGCCGCCGGGCGTAAAGAACTTTCCGTCCCCGAACAGTCGTTGCACCCCTTTGGGCGCCTGCGCATTGAATGGCCACTGCGTCGGCAGCAACGCGTCGTAGTGCGTGTCGTCCAGATCGGCCAGTGCACTGATATCGAAGGCGCGCTTGCCCGGATTCTCGAAACCGGACAGGCGCGCATGTTCGCGGAATATCTGCGCCGGACTGGTGTATGCGAACGCCGCGGCGAAACCCATGCGCTGCGCCACCTGCGTGATGATCCACCAGTCCGGTCGCGCCTCCCCTGTCGCCGGCAGAAAGGACCGCTGGCGCGAGATGCGCCGTTCGGAATTGGTCACCGCACCGTCCTTCTCGCCCCAGCCTGCGGCCGGCAACAGTATGTCGGCACAGGCAGTGGTGTCGGTATGCCGCACGCAATCGGAGACCACCACCAGCTCGCATCCCATCAGGGCGGCGCGCACGCGATCCGCATCCGGCATGCTCACCACCGGATTGGTGCCCATGATCCACACCGCCTTGATCCTGCCATCCGCGATGGCCTGGAACATGTCTACCGCTTTCAAACCGGGGGCTTGTGCGATGCGAGGTGGTGTCAATTTCGCCCAACCTAAGGTTGGATGCGAATTGCCTACCTTTGGTACATCCCAGAAACGCGCAACGAGATCAATACTGGTCGAGTCAGAGAAATCCAGATGCGCCGCCAGCTGATTGGCCAGCCCGCCCACCTCGCGGCCGCCCATCGCATTCGGCTGGCCGGTGACCGAGAAAGGCCCCATGCCAGGCCGGCCGATCCTGCCCGTGGCCAGATGCACGTTGATGATCGCGTTGGCCTTGTCCACGCCGCTGGAAGATTGATTGATCCCCTGCGAGAAGATGGTCACGCAACGTCCGGTGCGCGCGAACAGGCGGAAGAATTCGCCGATGTCAGTCTCGGCGACGCCGCAAACCTGCGCCACCGCGGGGATGGAGTTGACCGAACGCGCCGCTTCGAACGCCGCGGCGAATCCCTCCACATGTGCCTCGACGTAAGCCAGATCAAGTGCATCCTCGCGCCGCAGGTGATGCAGCAGACCGTTGAACAGGTACGCATCGCTTCCCGGCGCGATGGCCAGGTGCAGGTCGGCGATGTCGCAGGTCGCCGTGCGGCGCGGGTCGACCACCACCACCCGCATCTGCGGGCGGGCCTTCTTCGCTGCGGCCAGACGCTGGTACAGCACCGGATGCGCCCAGGCATAGTTGGAGCCGACGATGACCACCAGATCGGCGACCTCGATATCCTCATAACAAACCGGCACCGCATCGGCACCGAAGGCGCGCTTGTGCGCTGCCACCGCCGTGGACATGCACAGGCGAGAGTTGGTGTCGATGTTCGCGCTGCCGATAAAGCCCTTCATCAATTTATTGGCGACGTAATAATCTTCGGTCAGCAGCTGCCCCGAGACATAGAACGCCACCGCATCCGGCCCATGCTGCCGGATGACTTTGGAAAAACCATCCGCCACGCGATCCAGCGCCGCCTCCCATGAGACTTGCGCGCCGTCCACCATCGGATGCAGCAAACGACCTTCGCTACCCAGCGTCTCGGCCAGCGCGGCGCCCTTGGAGCACAGCCGCCCGAGATTGGCCGGATGCTGCGGATCGCCGGCGACTTGCACTTCGCCGCTTTCTGCCACCGTGGCCAGCACGCCGCACCCCACGCCGCAATACGGGCAGGTGGTGCGGATCGTTTCCGGCTCATTCAAGCCTTGCATACCCCGGCCTCTGCTTCCAGAAACAATGCGCCATGGGCGATCCGCACTTCATGGCGATGCGCGCAGCCGGTGTCGGGGGCGATCGCCGCACCCGATTCCAGATCGATCACCCAGCTATGCAGCGGGCAGGTGACGCGTTTGCCATGCACGATGCCCTGCGCCAGCGGCCCGCCTTTGTGCGGACAGCGGTTGTTCAATGCGAACACCTGATCGTCCACGCTGCGGAACAGCGCGATCTCGCCCGTTGCAGTCTTGACCACCCGCGAGCCTTGGCGCGGTATGTCTTCCAGTTTTCCGACTTGTATCCAGTTCATGATTTTTCCCTTATCCGATGGTGGCCAATGCAACGTACTCATGCGCTTCTTTTCCTTCGGCGCGTTCCCGCCACGGGTCGTCCTGCGAGTATTGCTGCGACTTGAGGAAGCGCGCGTACAACTCGGCACGGCCCTGTTCGTCATCGACGATGTGGCGCTTGATGTAGGGCAAGCCGACGCGTTCTATCCACGGCGCGGTGCGGTCCAGATAATGGGCGTCCTCGCGATACAGCTGCATGAAAGCGCCGCAATATTCCAGCACCTCGGCTTCGCTCTCGACCTTGCACAGGAAATCGGTGACGCGCACCTTGACGCCGCCGTTGCCGCCGACATGGAGCTCGTAACCGGAATCCACGCACACCACACCGAAATCCTTGATGGTGGCCTCGGCGCAATTGCGCGGACAACCGGACACGGCGATCTTGAACTTGTGCGGCGTCCACGAACCCCAGGTCATCTGCTCGACCTTGATGCCCAAGCCGGTGGAATCCTGCGTGCCGAAGCGGCACCACTCCGAACCGACGCAGGTCTTCACCGTGCGCAGCGATTTGCCGTAGGCATGGCCGGAAACGAATCCCGCCTCGACCAGCTCGCCCCACATCTTCGGCAGATTCTCCTTGGTGATGCCGTAAAGACCGATGCGCTGTCCGCCGGTGATGTGTACCGTGGGCACTTCATAACGTTCGGCGATCTCGGCGATGGAGCGCAATTCGGAGGGTGTGGTGACACCGCCCCAGATGCGCGGGATTACCGAGTAGCTGCCGTCCTTCTGGATATTGGCATGCACGCGCTCGTTGATGAAGCGCGAGCGGCTGTCATCCACATATTCACCCGGCCAGGCGGCCAGCAGATAGTAGTTGAGTGCGGGGCGACAAACATGGCAGCCGTCCGGTGTTTTCCACTCAAGCGCCTGCATCACCTCGGGGATGGCCTTCAGCTCGCGCTCGCGTATCGTCTTGTACATATCCTGATGCGCGTATTCGGTGCAGCCGCAGATTGGCTTCTTGCTGGGCTTGGCGGAATAATCGCCGCCCAGCGTGTTCGCCAGGATCGCTTCCACCATGCCGGTGCACGAACCGCACGAAGCGGAAGCCTTGGTATGGGCACGCACTTCGTCCAGCGTGAACAGCTTCTTGTCGATGATGGTGTTGACGATGGTTCCCTTGCACACGCCGTTGCAGCCGCAGACCTCGGCCGTGTCCGGCATGCTCGCCACTGCCGCAGTGCCGCCATGGCCGGAATCGCCGATGTGCATCTGGCCGAACAGCAGGTGCTCGCGCATCCCGGACACATCAGTGCCGTCGCGCATCATCTGGAAATACCAGGGACCGTCCACGGTATCGCCGTACATCACCGCACCGCGCAGCTTGTTGTCGCGCAGCACCAGCTTCTTGTAGACACCGCGTGCCGCGTCCTGCAACAGCAACTCATCATCCCCCGCCACCGGATTGAAATCGCCGGCCGAGAACAGATCGATGCCCGTCACCTTGAGCTTGGTCGAAACGGACGAACCTTCATAGCGCATCGCGCCATAGCGGGCGAGATGGTTCGCCGCCACCTTGGCCTGCTCGAACAGCGGCGCGACCAGGCCGTAAGTCTGGCCGCGATGCTGCACGCATTCGCCCACCGAATATATCTTCGGGTCGTAGGTCTGCATGGTGTCGCTGACCACGATGCCGCGTTCGCAGTGGATGCCGGCAGACTTGGCCAGTGCGATGTTGGGGCGTATGCCCGCCGACATCACGACCAGATCGGCAGCGATCTCCTCGCCATCCTTGAAACGCAAACCGGTGACCGCAGTCTCGCCGAGGATGGCATCGGTCTGGCGCGACAGATAGAACTTCAAGCCGCGCTTTTCCAGCGCCTCTTTCAACAGCCCACCGCCAACCTTGTCCAACTGGCGCTCCATCGGCCATTCGCACAGATGCACCACTGATACGTCCATACCGCGCAGCGACAGGCCGTTCGCCGCTTCCAGACCGAGCAGGCCGCCGCCGATCACCACCGCGCGCTTGCCCGGCTGTGCAGCAGCCAGCATCTTTTCCACATCATCGATACTGCGATAGCCCAGCACGCCGGGCAGGTTGATCCCGGGAACCGGCAACATGATGGGATTGGAGCCGGTAGCGATCAGCAGGCGGTCATACGGCGTGACGATGCCGTCATCCGTTTCGACCGTGCAGCGCACGCGGTCTATCTTCGTCACCGTCTTGCCCGTGTGCAGGGTGATATGGTTTTCTTCATACCAGCTCCAGTCGTTCAGCACCGTGTCCTGGAATTTCATCTCGCCGGACAACACGGGGGAAAGCAGGATGCGGTTGTAGTTGGGCTGCGGCTCCGCGCCGAACACGGTGATATCGAATTCGTCCGCCGACATCTTGAGCAATTCCTCGATGGTGCGGATACCCGCCATGCCGTTGCCGATCACCACCAGTCGCATTTTAGTTTTCGTCATCACGTACTCCTCTCAATAAAAAGCGCCGTCCGGCTGCAAGCCGGAACGACGCCTTTGTCGTTGATACATTTCAGGATCAGAACCCGCCGTTGGGTCTTCTCTGATGTTTGTCGTTTTTGCCTTTGCTGCCACCGGCCAGCGCCGGCTTCCGTTGCGATCTTCAACTCACCACATACGGGGATATTGCGCAGAAGATGCCGATCTCGTCTCCTGCCGCGATGTCGTCCGACAACATGGCGGGCTTCCCATTCACAGTGCAGATCACGTTGTGCTCATCAAGCACCTGCGTCCATCTGCTCCCGCGTCCCTTCAGCCTGTCCAGCACCTGCTCGATCGAAGAAATGCCGTTCTGGATATCCATGCGTTCCGAAGTCATCATCAGCGCTTCACTGGCGTTGCCGAAATACATGATCTCGACCTCATGCCTGTTTGCGTGAGCGGACCAGTAAAGTGAGCGGAGCAGTCTTTTCATTTTGCTATGCCGCCTTCTTCGCCTGTTTCTGGTAGAGGAACTCCAGCACCGCACCGCGCAGGCGGTGGTAATGCGCATCGTTAGCCAGCGCGAGGCGATTGCGCGGCTTGGGCAGATCGACGCTCAATATCTCGCCGATGGTCGCTGCCGGGCCGTTGGTCATCATCACGATGCGGTCGGACAGCAGCACCGCCTCGTCCACATCGTGGGTGACCATCACCACCGTGCTCTTGGTGGCCGCCACGATCTTCATCAGCTCGTCCTGCAAGTGCGCGCGGGTCAGCGCATCCAGCGCGCCGAACGGCTCGTCCATCAGCAATACCTTGGGCTGCATGGACAGGGCGCGGGCGATGCCGACACGCTGCTTCATGCCGCCGGAGATCTCGTGCGGATACTTCTGTGCGGCATGAGTCAGATGCACCAGTTCGAGTGCCTCGTTCACACGTTGTGCGAGTTTCGCTTTGTCCTCCGTTTTTCCGAACACACGCTCGACCGCGAGATGGACGTTCTCGAAACAGGTCAGCCAGGGCAGCAGCGAATGGTTCTGGAACACCACGCCGCGATCCGGCCCCGGACCGGCGATCTCCCGGTCCGCGCAGAGCATGACGCCGTCGGTCGGCATCAGCAGTCCCGCGATCAGATTGAGCAAAGTGGATTTGCCGCAACCCGAGTGTCCGATCAGGGTGATGAACTCGCCCGGATCGATCTTGAGGTCGATGTCCTTGAGCGCGACGAACGCGCCCTGTCTGGTCTCGAAGGACATCTGCACGTTCTCTATCTGTACGTATTTTTTCATGATGTTCCCGCTCAATAACTGAATCGCTTGGCGATCTGGATCAGCAGCAATTCCAGCAACAGGCCGATGATGCCGACAACAAAAATGGCGATGATGATGTGTTCGACGTTCAGGTTGTTCCATTCGTCCCACACCCAGAAGCCGATACCCACGCCGCCGGTCAGCATCTCCGCCGCGACGATCACCAGCCAGGCGGTGCCGATGGCCAGACGTATGCCGGTCAACATGTAAGGCAGCGTCGCCGGGAACAGAATCTTGGTGAAGACCTTCCATTCCGACAGGTTAAGCACACGTGCCACGTTCAGATAATCCTGCGGCAGTTGGCGCACGCCCATCGCTGTGTTGATGATCATCGGCCAGATGCTGGAGATGAAGATCACCCAGATGGCCGCGGGATTCGCCGCCTGGAACACCAGCAGGCCGATGGGCAGCCATGCCAGCGGCGATACCGGCCGCAGCATGCTGACGATGGGCGAGGTCATCTTGTCGAGGAAACCGAAACGACCGATCATGAAGCCGAGCGGGATGCCGATCAGCGCGGCCAGCCCGAAACCGATACCGACGCGACCGAGCGAGTTCAGGATGTTCCAGCCTATCCCCTGATCGTTCGGCGTCTTCTGGTAGAACGGATCGCTGAACAGCACCACCGCCGAATCCCAGGTCTTGGCCGGCCCCGGCAGCGTCTCGCTGCCCTGCGCCAGCATCGACCACAGGAACAGGAACAGGGCGATGCCGATGGCGGGCGGCACCCAATGCTCCGCCAGATGTTTTCTGATCCTGATCATGCCCGCACCTTGAAGCTGGCCGCGTACTTCTTCGGATCCTTGCCATCCCAGACAGTGCCGTCGATCAGCTTGGAAGTGCGCATCACATCCTTGGGCACCGCCACCTTGACCTGCGACGCGGCCTCTTTATACAAGCCGATCTGGTTGATCTTCTTGGCCACGGCCAGATAGTCCGGATCTTCCTTGAGCAGGCCCCAGCGCTTGTGCTGCGTCAGGAACCACATGCCGTCCGACAGATAGGGGAAGTTCACCGCGCCGTCGTTGCAGAACTTCATGTAGTTGGGGTCGTTCCACTTCTTGCCCAGGCCGTCTTCGTATTTGCCCGCCAGACGCTGGTCGATCACATCGACCGGGCAATTCACATACGACTTGTCGGCAATGATCTCGGCCACCTTGCGGCGGTTGGCCATGTCGTCGATGTACTTGGAGGCTTCCAGCACCGCCATGATCAGGGCGCGTGCGGTATTGGGATATTTCTGCGCGAACTCGGCAGTGCAACCCAGTACCTTTTCCGGATGGTCTTTCCAGATGTCCTGCGTCGTCGCGGCGGTGAAGCCGATCTTGTCGTAGATGGCGCGGTTGTTCCAGGGCTCGCCGACACAGAAACCGTCCATGTTGCCGATGCGCATGTTGGCCACCATCTGCGGGGGCGGCACGGTGATAGTCTTCACATCGCTGAGCGGATTGATGTCATAGCTGGCCAGCCAGTAATACAGCCACATCGCGTGCGTGCCGGTGGGGAAGGTCTGCGCGAAGGTATACTCACGCTTCTCGCTGTCCACCAGTTTCTTCAGCGATGCACCGGTGGTCGCGCCCTTCTCCTTGAGCTGGTTGGAAAGCGTGATGGCCTGACCGTTGTTGTTCAGCGTCATCAGCACCGACATGTCTTTCTTCTGCCCGCCGATGCCGAGGTGCACGCCGTAGACAAGGCCGTACAGCACATGCGCCGCATGCAGTTCGCCGTTCACCATCTTGTCGCGCACCGCTGCCCAGGAAGCTTCCTTGGACACATTGATCTTGATGCCGTATTTCTCATCGAACTTCATCACCGAGGCGAGTACCACCGAGGCGCAATCGGTCAGCGGGATGAAACCCACGTTGACCTCTTTCAGTTCCGGCGCATCGGAGCCGGCCGCCCAGGCCGCCGAACGCGTACCCATCGGCACCATCGACATGATTCCTGCCGCACCCAAGATTGCACCTGTCTTTTTCATGAAGTCCCTCCGGCTGTTTTGTTCGGGAGCGTTTGCGCTCGCAATGATGATTTCCTGTTTTGGCTTGTCCATCTTCAAATCTCCTTTTAGAAAAATCCTGTGGCTCGAAAATAAAAAAGGCGTCCGACTGCGCTATACGCAGTGGGACGCCTTTGTCCTTTATTGCTGATTCTCCGAACCGCCGTTGATTCGTTGATGCCCTAAGCTATGCAACAGTCGTGCCAATGATCACGACATGCAACTATCTCTATTTAATTCAGCTGGATGCCTATTTCCAAACAAACCTGCAATCGACTCGGTCAGAGCGGATGACGAACCGCTTTGGTGCATCACGACGCATCACGCACTCAATTCTTTCGCGAAAATGATCGCCTCGGCGATCTCCGCCAATCGTTTGCCTTTGCTCATGGCCATGTTGCGCATACGTTTATAGGCCTCCGGTTCGCTATAACCGTGGTCCTCCATCAATATGCCCTTGGCGCGATCCACCAGTTTGCGCTCGACCAATTGACTCTTGGCTTCCTTCAGTTCATCGCGCAGCCGCTTGTGTTCCAGAAAACGCGCCGCCGCGACGTGGATGATGCCGCTCAAGTCTTCGCCCTGCACCGTATGCGATACATAGGCACTCACCCCGGCACGCATCGCCTCCTGGATGCTTTGCTGGTCCTTCTGTGCCCCCAGCACGACCACCGGTTTCTCCAGCGTGGTCGACATCAGGCTGATCTGCTCCAGCGTGTCGCGCCCAGGCGCATTGGCATCGACGATGATCACATCGGCCGAGGCGGCCTGTATCGAGCGCTCGTCCACCTGCTCCCAGGCCAATATGCCGACGACATCGAATTCGGCCAGCTCCAGACTGGCCTTTAACCATGCTGCCCTGTCCCTTACATCATCGATGATCAGAATTCGTTTCAACTTGGCTCCCCGTATTTGCAGTACAAGTCAGCAATAAGCGAGCCAAGGCCGGATCGCCTTGTTATATGGGCATCCATGAAGTGATGGATCGATTCGCGCACAAGAACAGTGCGCGGTGCGAGGGCTTGGTGCAGAGATTAGACGCGATGGGATAGTGGTCAACACCAGCCACTGGCTGACGCAACATCAAAGCATGCAGGTGTTCTGCGAAGCACCGCCCAATGCCGCATGCGAAAAAACAGACTGAAAAGTTATTCCGCCAGCAACCGCGCCTGCCGTTTCGCCAGATTTGCCACCTTGGTTTTGCGCGGCAGATCCTTCTCGGTCTTCATGAACGGTGGCAGCTCCTTGCAGCCTGACTGAACAAAATCCTGCTCCAGCGCTGCGCGGGCCGATTCTGCCGGGACTGCAAGTGCTGTCGTCAGCCCGCTGAAAACCAGATCGAACAAGCGGTGCAGCGGAATCTGATGCGTCTGGCGCGTGGTGGAATAGAGCCAGTCAGAGAAAGTCAGGAAGCGTGCAAACGGACTTTCACCCAGCAAGTGTTCCAGCGCCTTCTGAAAACGTCCCGAGTTACCCACCAGATCCCAGTAGCGGGCAAAGCGCACCAGTCTTTGCATGGTGGCAAAGTCGATGCGGTCGGTGGCGAGTATGGTGTAGGGCGGGTACGGGGTGTAGCGCATGGCGTACGCCTCGGTATGGCGGATGATGGGCGTTCCGCGCAGACGCTTGAGCACGCCGACCTGTATCTCCTGCTGCTTCAGCGCAACCATGCGGTCGAAACCATAAGCGATGCTTGCCACATCTTCACCGGGCAGGCCGATGATGAGGTCGACGTGGACATGCGCGTGGCTTTCCTGATTCAGCCAGCGCAGGTTTTCTTCTGTCTTGGCCGTGTCCTGTTTGCGCGAGATCAGCGCCTGCACTTCGGGGTTCAGGGTCTGGATGCCCACCTCGAATTGCAGCGAACCGGCAGGGAACTTAACGATCAGCGCTTTCAGTTGCTCCGGCAGGTGATCGGGAATGACTTCGAAGTGCACGAACAGTTTATCGTCCAGGCGCTCAAGGAAGAATTCCAGAATGCGCACGCCGGTTTTGATGTTGAGATTAAAAGTGCGGTCGACAAATTTGAACTGGCGTGCACCGCGCTGATACAGCTTGTCCATCTCGTCGAGGAAGTGATCGAGATCAAAGGACCAGGCCGTCTTGTCCAATGACGAAATGCAGAATTCGCATTTGAACGGGCAGCCGCGCGAAGCCTCCACATACAGCATGCGCTGTGCGATGTCGTGGTCCGAGTAAAGCGCATAGGGCAGCTTGATCTCGTCCATCTTCGGCTGGATGCCGGCAATGATCTTCTGCGCCTGTGGGCGCTGCTGCAAAAGTTCGCGGCACAGTTGGGCAAAGCTGATGTCTCCCCAGCCGGTGATCACATGATCGGCCAGGCGCACGACCTCCTGCTCATCGCATTCGTGACTCACCTCCGGCCCGCCCAGCACCACAGTGATCTGCGGGGCGACGCATTTGAGCAAAGCGACCACGCGGGTGATCTCGGTCACGTTCCAGATGTACACACCGAAACCGATGATGCGCGGCTGGGCCGCGAGCAAAGCCTCAACGATCTCCTCAGGCCGGTTCTGAAGGATGAACTCCATGATCTCGGTGTCTTTTTCCATCTCGCCCATGTTGGCCGCGAGATAGCGCAAGCCGAGCGAGGCATGGATGTAACGCGCGTTGAGGGTGGCGAGGACGATGGCGGACATGCGGGTCGGGTGTATCGAAAGGCCGTCATGTTACGCTAGTTCCGGGCGCTTACAGAATGGGGACTTAGGTACTGGAGACGGTTTCTAGCCGGAGACCTTCTGAAATATTCCCACTCCGGCACCTTTGGTGAGATGGCTGCTATTCGGCCTTTACAGTCCCTACTGTTCGTATAAAAAGGATGTTGATCCGGACTGCCGGGATGTCTGCTATCAAAGTTTTCGCATAATCACGCTAAGGATCGTGTTCAAGAAGACGACTTTATGTCGTGCTGCTTGCCAATGCCCACTCGGCGACACCTTCACGCAAGTGGATGGCTGTGTAACCTTCCTGTTTAAGTAATGTAACGGCATCCACTGCCATCAGGCAATACGGGCCACGGCAGTAGGCCACGATAGAGCGGTCCTTGGGTAACTCCGCCAATCTTTGGCGCAGTTCTTCCAGTGGGATCGACCTGGCGAATGGCAGATGCGCATTCAGATACTCCTCCGACGGCCTGACGTCGAGTACCACCACTTCTCCCTTGCGCGCAGCCTTGAGCAGGCTTTCACGGTCGTTGGCTACCAGGTCATCCGGCTGTGTGGCGATCTTCTGCAATGCCAGTTGCAAATCGACCAGACGTTCTTCCGCCAGCGTGTGAACCTGTACCCACAGATCGGCCACCGACTTGTTGGCAAGTCGATACAGGATGTTCTTGCCCTGTCTTTCGGTCTCGACCAACTGTGCCATGCGCAACTCGCGCAGATGCGAGCTGGTCAGCTTCACGCTGATAGACGCCTCGCGCGCCAGCGTTTCTACCGTTTTTTCGCCCTGACATAACAGTTCGATCAACTCCAACCGCTTGGGGCTGGAGAAGACCTTGCCGATTCGTGCCACTTGTTCATATAGCAGGTCTTTGATTTTGCGAGCGTCTTTCATGTCATCAATCTATCAATTGGTAGAATATACAGGTGCAACTGTATCGCAGATTGACATAAACAAACAATAGATGCTCTAATCATTCCAGTGATTACTAGAATGTAAATAAAAAGGAGTCTGCCATGAAAACGCTATTTATCCTAAACGATGGCCCTTACGGCAGCGAACGCACTTATAACGGCCTGCGTCTGGCGGGTGCTGTTGCCAAGCTGGAGGGCGGTGCAGTGCGGGTATTCCTGATCGGTGATGCGGCTTCGTCGGCACACCGTAACCAGAAAGTACCGACAGGCTTTTACAACGTCGAGACGATGATCGGCAACGTGATCCGACACGGCGGCGAGGTTGGCATCTGCGGCACCTGCATGGATGCACGCGGCATGGGAGAGAGCGATATCACCGAAAACACGCACCGCAGCACCATGGTGGAATTGGCCGAGTGGACTGCATGGGCGGACAAGGTTCTGGTGTTCTAATCAAAAGAGAGGGAGAGAGCGATGTTTTTCAAACAACTGCCAACTAAAGAGTCTTCACTGTCATATTTCCTGGGTTGCGGCACCAAGGGCAAGTCAATGGCGGTGGACGTGGTCGCGGGCGACGAGGAGTGGTACATCGAGGAGGCGAAGAAAGCCAACGTCACCATCAATTACGTCGTCGACACCCACGTCCATGCCGACCACTACTCCGGCGGCAGAAAACTCGCGCAGATGGTCGGCGCGCCCTATTGCCTGCACGAGTCAAACAAAGGGCGCGTGAAATTCGAATTCGAACCGTTGATCGACGGCCAGTCACTCAATCTCGGCAACGTCAATGTGGAAGTGCTGCACACGCCCGGCCATACGCCCGACAGCGTCTGCCTGCTGGTGACCGACATGCGCCGTGGCGAGTTGCCCTGGTTCGTGATCACCGGCGACACCCTGTTCGTTGGCTCCATCGGCAGGCCCGACCTGCTGGGACGCGAAAAGGAAATGGCGGCGCAGCTCTACGACAGCATCCACACCAAGTTGCTGCATCTGTCTCCCGAGGTCGAGTTATTCCCCGGCCATCAGGCAGGCAGCGTGTGCGGCGCAGGCTTATCCGGCAAACCCAGCTCGACTATTGGTTTTGAAAAACGCTGGAATCCCGGTTTGACGATGACGAAAGAAGCCTTTATCGAAAATTTGCTCAAGGAAATCCCCCCGCGTCCGGCCGAAATGGACAAGATGGTCGCGGCCAATCTGGCGGGTTGATTATGTAGGGTGGGCACAAGAACGTGCCCACCCTACAAAGGCGTTCTCTGTGGCTGAATGTTTTTGAAAGTAAATGACGATGCAACACGGCAACCTGACCCACGGCATCCGCGCCAACCTCGACCAGTTTCTGCACCAACTGCTGCAAGTCATGCTGGTGGGATTCACCATCGGCATGATGCGCACGGTGGTGCCCGCACTGTCCGAATCCGAATTCGGCGTGCCGAAGAATTCATTCATGCTGCTCACCGCCTTCGTGGTGGCCTTCGGTCTGGTCAAGGGCACGCTCAATTTCGTGGCCGGACGTTTATCGGAACGCATCGGCCGCAAGAAGGTGCTGCTGCTGGGCTGGGCGGCGGCGCTGCCCATTCCCCTGCTGGTCTATTTCGCACCGTCGTGGAGCTGGATCGTCGCGGCGACGGTGCTGCTCGGCATCAATCAGGGGCTGACCTGGTCGATGACACAAACTTCCAAGCTCGACATCACGCGCGCCGACCAGCGCGGCCTGACCATCGGCCTCAACGAATTCTCCGGCTATGTGGGTCTGGCGCTAGCGGGCATCATCACCGCTTATCTTGCGACCATGCTGGGTCCGCGCAGCGGCTTGCTGCTGTTCGGCATGACCACCATCCTGCTGGCCATGCTGCTCACTGTGTTGTGGGTCAAGGACACGCTGCCCTGGGCAAGGAGCGAAGCAGCAAAACACAAGGCCGGCATCAGCAGCGGACCGCTGGCGCGCTACCCGACCAACATCGGCGCGCAACCCACGACGTGGGAAGTATTCACGCTGGTTTCGTGGCGCGACAAGCGCCTCGCTGCGATCAGCCAGGCCGGGCTGGTGGAAAAATTCGTCGATGCGCTGGTGTGGGTGTTCTATCCGGTGTTCCTCTACCAGCGCGGCATCAGTCTGCCCGACATCGGCTGGATCGTCGGCGTGTACGGCTTCGTCTGGGGCGGTTCGCAATTCTTCACCGGCAAGCTATCCGACCATGTCGGTCGCCACAAGCCCAACTTGTGGGGCATGTGGATCTGCGGTGCTGGCGTGGCAATGATGTTGTTGCAGGAAGGCATGGCGTGGTGGTCGTTCTCCGCCGCCGTCTCCGGCTTCGGCATGGCATTGCTGTATCCGAACCTTTCTGCAGCGGTGGCCGACATCTCGCACCCCAACTGGCGCGGCTCGGCCATCGGCATCTACCGTTTCTGGCGCGACTTGGGCTACGGCATCGGCGCACTGGGATTGGGCATCGCCGCGCATTTCAGCGGCTCGGTGGAGGCGGCATTCTGGTTTGTGGCGGTCTCGATGTTCCTGTCCGGCGGCATACTCTGGCTGTTCGGTGCGGAGACGCATCCGCGCATCAATCCCGCCGATGCAGCACCTGCCCCGGTTGACTCAACTGCGGCGCTTCAAGTGCGTGTGGTCGCGCAAACGCCCCCCGGTGGCCGCTGCACGCTCTACACCGGCTACGGCCAGGCACTGGCACAGCATCTGGACTCCCGCTTCCAGCTTGAGATCAGCACGCTACGCGACGCCAACGGACAAGGCTTTCCCGCAATTTGGATCAACGGCAGCCTGGTGAAACCATCCGACGGCGTGATCGTCATGCCTGAAGACATTGTCGCGGTATTGCGTGCCGGTGATATCGCCGTGGGTGATGAACTGCATGCGGCACTCAACGCGCAAATAGATATTTTGCTTAACGAAGGCGAGCAATCATGCTGATGCTGGCCGCACTTTCCGGCATGCTCACCGGCTTTGCACTGGGCATCTTCGGCAGCGGCGGCGGCATCATCGTCGTGCCGGCACTGATCTACCTCCTGCATCTACCACCCAAAGAAGCCATTGCCATGGGGCTGGGCATCATCGCCATCACCGCCTCGCTCACCACCCTGGATCACTGGCGCAAAACTAATATCGATTGGCGCGCCGCCGCCACCTTCGGCCCCATCGGCATGATCGGCACTTATGCCGGTGCGCGGCTGGGCGCTGTTGTACCGGTGGCTTTCCAGCTTGGCCTTTTCGCGGTCGTGATGTACATCGCGGCTTACCGCATGCTGCGCAAAAATGCAGTCAAGGTCGAGTCGGATCACAAGACCCATGTCGTGCTGCTGGCTGCTGCCGGGATCGGCGTCGGCTTGCTGGCCGGCGTGGTAGGCGTAGGCGGCGGCTTCCTCATCGTGCCCGCGCTGGTTCTGCTAGCTGGCGTTCCGATGAAACGGGCGGTCGGCACTTCTCTGGCGGTGGTGTCGCTGAATTCCATCAGCGGTTTTGCGGGCTACATGGGAACGGTGGCGATCAATTACACCCTCATGGGTTCCTTTGCCGCGGTCACCGTGCTTTCCAGCTTCACCGGCGCCCGTCTGGCACGACGGTTGCATGCTGACACCCTGAAGCAAGCCTTCGCCTGGAGCCTGGTCGTTGCGGCGACTTACATCATGGCAAAGAGCGTCTTTTGAACCGACACACCAAGGAGAACATATGGGCTTCCAACGATTCATGATCCACGCTGCCGCCATCGCGACCCTGTCGCTTGCACCCGCACTTGCGAGCGCGGAAGAAAGTAACGAGGCCGTCAAGGCGATGGAGGAGTATCTCGCTTTCGTGGATTACGGCGGGGGCACCATCTCCCCCGAACAAATTCCCAAAGACGATTGGAAGCGCTTCCATGTGATCGATGCACGCGACAAGGCGCAGTTCGACAAGGAGCACATTCCCGGCGCCGTGAATCTCGAATGGCGCCAAGTGCTGGAAAAACGCGCGACTATCCCGAAAGACAAACCCGTGCTGATCTATTGCAACACCGGCTCGCTTTCCGCCCAGGCCGGTTTCGCGCTGCGGGTCGCAGGATATGAGAACGTGCGCATCATCCAGGGCGGATTTGCAGACTGGAAGAGCAAGGGCGGTTTCGATGCGGCGGAGAAGGCTGCGCGCCCCAAGTGAGTTGAAATGAGGCCAACGGAAGAATGAACATGAAACGAATATCGATTATCGGCGCCGGTTTTGCCGCATTGTCGGCTGCGCGCCAATTGCGCCAGGGCTGAGCCATGTGCGAACTGTTTGGAATATCGTCCGATTACCCCGCGAATGTCAGCCGGGAACTCAACGAGTTCCGTCTGCGCGACGGCCGGGCGGCAGACAACCCCGACGGCTGGGGACTCGCCTGGCAGGAACGCGGCACGTTCCGCCTTGCCAAGGAACCGATACCGGCGCACCGGAGCACGCTATTCGCACAACTCTGCGGAACCACTCATTCAAGCCTGGTCATCGCGCATGTGCGCAAGGCGAGCTTTCCTCCCGACATCAATATGAACAACACGCACCCGTTTCAGCGGGTGTGCTGCGGCAAGGAATGGGTGTTCGCCCACAACGGCATGGTGCCGGACATCGTGGACATCGAATTGTCCGGCAACAACCCGGTCTGCTGCCCCACGGGCAAAACGGACTCCGAATACGCCTTTTGTCATCTCCTTGATAATATTGCCCGGCATTTCCACAGCCTGCCTTCCGCGACCCCTTCCACCTGGTTTGAAAATCTGGCGGTAGTGAGCGGCCTGGTTGCCTTGCATGGAAAGTTCAATTTTCTGATGTCGGACGGCGAACACTTGATCGCCTACGGTCATGACCGACTGAATTATCTGGAACGCTCAGGATCAGACCAATCCGAAGATACTCCGCTCAACAGCGTCCTGGTTGCGACTGAACCGCTGGAAGAGAACGAAAAGTGGACGGCGTTCGAAGCGGGCGAATTGCGTGTATACCGCGCCGGTAAATTGCTCGGACGCGTGATGACGCAGCCAGCCCTCTTCTCTAAATAGCTCAATACGCAAGACAGGAAAAATATGTTCATCGGTCGTCGCAACGTTCTGCTTCTGGCCTTCAGCCAGGCCCTGATGCTTTCCGCCATCGTGATGTCGATGGCGCTCGGCGCCGTTCTCGGCGGCGTGCTGGCGTCGGACAAAGGCCTCGCCACGTTGCCTATCGCCGTGATGGTGATCGGCACGGCGATCGCCTCGTTGCCGGCGTCCATGCTGATGCGCCGCTTCGGCAGGCGCACCGGCTTTCTGACCGGAGCCGCGCTGGGACTGGCGGGCAGCCTGCTGTGCGTGTTCGCACTGCAGCAGAGTTCGTTCGCGCTGTTCGTCGCCGGGCACCTGCTGCTGGGCAGTTATCAGGGTTTTGCCAGCTACTATCGTTTCGCCGCGGTGGAGGCCACCGAGGCAAGCCATACCAGCCGGGCGATCGCCTGGGTCGTCGCGGGCGGCATCGTCGCCGCGTTCCTCGGCCCGCAACTGGGCCAATGGGGCCGTGACTGGATAATCGGCAGTCTGTTCGTCGGCTCCTACCTGGCACAGGGTGCGCTAAGCCTGCTCGCACTCGCCGTGCTTTCGCAGGTTCGTCTCAAACCTGTCGCCGTCACCCACTCCATCGCCCCGCGCCCTTTGCGCGAAATACTCGCCCAACCCACGTTGCAGGTATCCATTCTGGGAGCGGCGATCGGCTATGCGGTGATGATCATGGTGATGACGGCCACACCGCTGGCGATACTGGGTTGCGGCTTGCCGGGAACCAGCATCACACCGGTCATCCAGTGGCATGTCGTTGGAATGTTCGCGCCTTCATTCTTTACCGGTTCGCTGATCAAGCGTCACGGCGCACCGCGGATCATGCAGATCGGTTTCATTCTGCTGCTGGGGCACGTCGTCGTCAGCCTGCTCGGGATCGAGTTCCTGCATTTCCTGTCGGCGCTGATCCTGCTCGGCGTGGGATGGAACTTCGCTTTCATCGGCGGAACGACGCTGCTCACCCAAACGTATCGCCCATCCGAACAATTGAAGGTCCAGGGGATCAACGAGTCCTCGATCTTCGGCCTGTCCGCCGCCTCCACACTCTCTGCCGGCTGGTTCTATGATCGTTTCGGCTGGGTCGCGCTGAACCTGGCGGTAGTGCCTTTGCTGGTCATTGCGCTAGTGTTGACGCTGAACATCGAACGGCGATTGCGGCAGCAGGAAAGTCCCGCATGACTCCGCCGATCTATCTCGACTTCGTAGACTACAGCGGCGGCACCATCTCCCCCGAACAAATTCCCAAAGACGATTGGAAGCGCTTCCATGTGATCGATGCACGCGACAAGGCGCAGTTCGACAAGGAGCACATTCCCGGCGCCGTGAATCTCGAATGGCGTCAGGTGCTGGAAAAGCGCGCGTCTATCCCGAAAGACAAATCCGTGCTGATCTACTGCAACACCGGCTCGCTTTCCGCCCAAGCCGGCTTCGCTCTGCGGGTCGCAGGGTATGAAAACGTGCGCATCATCCAGGGAGGCTTTGCCGATTGGAAAGCCAAAGGCGGTTTTGATGCGGTTGAAAATGCAGCAAAGATACGTAGCAAGGTGAAGTGAGATTCTTGCGGGAAAGAGACGTCAAAACCAGATGCTGTCTTGAACGTCCAGGATTGCTCAAGCAGCGTCGCTGCTTTCAGGCAACCTATCTTCAACTTTGAATGTCGCATGCTGGCCGAAAGTGATGGTTCGAAATAGTTGGAAGCGGACATTCCAGCAGGTTACACCGACAGCCTTTTCATCATACTGCCACAGTCCACTATGGCTGATCAGCGGAAGAACACAGCACAGTCCTCGAACATCTTCTCCTGCTTTAATTCAACGCCGAACACAAAACAAAACGCCACAGCAGAACCTGCTGTGGCGTTCGTATTTCCTGAAACCGAAAAATTAAAGCGCAGTCTCGTTGGTCTCGCCGGTACGGATGCGGATGACTTGCTCGACCGAGGTGATGAAGATCTTGCCGTCGCCGATCTTGCCGGTGTTGGCGGCTTTGACGATGGCTTCGACGGCAGTGTCCAGCATGGAGGCGGCGATCACCACTTCCACTTTGATCTTGGGCAGGAAGTCGACCACGTATTCGGCGCCGCGATACAGCTCGGTGTGGCCCTTCTGGCGGCCGAAGCCTTTGACTTCGGTCACGGTCAGGCCGCTGACGCCGAGGTCGTTGAGGGCTTCGCGCACTTCGTCGAGTTTGAACGGTTTGATGATGGCTTCGATCTTCTTCATGGTGACTTCCTTTTTGGACGTTTGCGGCAAGTATAGCCGAATCGGAATTCGGCGCACATTCCTTGTATGAGTTCATGGTTCGACAAGCTCACCACGAACGGACAACTTAAATTCAGCGTTTCTCCTATCCGTTCTTCGCCGTGCAGGTTCCGTTGCTGCATTCGCCATACAGCGTGAGCGCGTGGTCGCTCAGGGTGAAGCCGAGTTTCTCGGCGATCTCGCGTTGCCGGTCTTCGATGACCTTGTCGTAGAACTCTTCCACCCGGCCGCAGCGGACGCAAACGATGTGGTCGTGGTGCGGGCCGCGTTCCAGTTCGAACACGGTCTGGCCGCCTTCGAACTGGTGCCGGGTGATCAGCCCTGCTGCTTCGAACTGGGCCAACGCCCGGTAAACGGTAGCCAGGCCGATCACTTCCCCGCCTTCGCTCAATTGCCGGTAGATGGTCTCGGCGGTCATGTGCTTGGCCTTGGAGCTCTCGAGCAGGCTCAGGATCTTTAGGCGCGGCGTGGTCACTTTGAGACCGACATTGCGCAGCTCTTCGCTTTCCATCTGTTTTCCCTCTTAGTTCGTGTTTACGGTTGCGACTTTAACAAAAATACTTGCACATGAGAATTATTCTCATGTAGAGTGAGAACCATTCTCACTTGCGAATCATTCTCATCTGCTTGTAGTGAGTCAACAATTTAAAACATATCAACCACTTGAATAGGAGATTTCATATGCAACGCCGTCCCAACCACCTGCCTCTCACCGTGCTGACTCTGGCCTTGATGGGCATCCTGAGCACTCCCGCCGCAGCCGAAACCAACACCGATGACCGCCTCAAGGCACTGGAACAACGTCTGAACACGCTGGAAAGCGAGAACCGTACTCTGAAGGACCAGGTAAAGCAGACCGAACAGAAGGTCGAAGCCACCGGCAATCAGATGGACAGGATCGCCAGCCAGGGCGGCTCGACCAACAGCGCCACCAGCATCGGCGGTTACGGCGAGCTGCACCTCAACAAGCTGAAGAACCGCAAAGCGGGCGGGACCAACAAGGACGAACTGGACCTGCACCGCTTCGTGCTGTTCATGGGCCACCAGTTCGACGAGTCGACGCGTTTCTTCTCCGAACTGGAAGTGGAACACGCGATGGCCAAGGACACCGCGACGGGCAGCTCGGGCGTGGTCGCGGTGGAGCAGATGTATCTGGACTTCACCGTGAGCGAGGCGATGTCGGTGAAAGCCGGCCTGATGGTGATGCCGGTCGGCATCATCAGCGAGACACATGAACCGCCCACCTTCTACGGTGTGGAACGCAATCCGGTGGAGACCAATATCATCCCAACCACCTGGCGCGAGGGCGGTGTCGCGGTCACGGCGCGGCTGGCGGACACCATCACCGTCGACGGCATGATCAGCAGCGGACTGGCGACGACCGCGGCCAAGAACTTCGCGGTGCGCGACGGCCGCCTGAACGGTGCCAGCGCCAAAGCCAAAGACCCCGCCTACACCGCGCGCCTGAAATGGACCGGTCTCCCCGGCATCGAGCTGGCCACCACGCTGCAACGCCAGACCGATATCAGCCAGAGCGTCGAAACCACTGCGGGGGCGGCGACACTGTATGAAGCTCATGCGGTGCTGAACCACGGCAGGTTCGGATTGCGCACGCTGTATGCCGCATGGAGCCTGGACGGCAGCGGCCCCAAGGCGGTCGGCGCGGACAAGCAGAACGGCTGGTATGTGGAACCCTCCTGGAAATTCACCGAGCAGTGGGGCGTGTTCGTGCGCCGCAGCAGCTGGGACAACCGTGCGGGCGATGTGGCGGACAGCCGCTACAGACAGACAGACCTCGGCGTGAATTTCTGGCCGCATGCCGATGTGGTGGTGAAGCTGGATTACCAGAACCAGCAGGTGCCGGGCGGGCAGGATGAGTACGACGGATTCAATCTCGGCCTGGGCTACCAGTTCTGATATGACCGGCTTGCGCACATTGCTGTTGTTCATGCTGGCGTTGCCAGCATGGGCAGCTGATCAGGACGCAGAGATCGACCGCTTCCTCGGCGAGACGCTGGGCAAGCCGCCCGCCGCAGAACTGCTGTGGATCGTCGGCGACTTGCAGCCCGCGGTGCGCACCATCCTCGAACACGACTACCCCGCCGCACGCGTGCGCTACTGGCGCAGCGAGAAGCGTACGGTGTGGGTGCTGGACGAAATCGGCAAGGAGATGCCGATCACCGTCGGCATCGCGATCAACAACGGGGCAGTCGAGCGCGTGAAGGTGCTGGTGTATCGCGAGAGCCGCGGCTGGGAGGTGAAAAGCCCGGCGTTCACCGCTCAATTCTCAGGGGCGAAGCTGGCTGAAGGACAAAGACTGGATCGCCACATCGACGGCATCTCCGGCGCGACGCTGTCGGTGCGCGCGTTAAGCCGCTTGACGCGGCTCGCCTTGCTGCTCGACCGGCACGTGAACAAGGGAGCCAAGCTATGAGTGCATGGGGCATGCATCTCGGTCCGTCGGCGCGCAGGCAGGTACTGGCCGCCTGCGGTCTCGTCGCGCTGAGCGGTGTGCTGTGGATCGTGCTCGGCTGGAATCTGCATGCCGAGGACTACACCGACCCGCTGCGCGCATGGCGGCACCGCGTGCTGGTGCTGCACGGCGTGGCGGCTTATGTGCTGCTGTGGATTGTGGGTCGCTTGTATGCGCTGCATCAACAAGGCAACTGGCGCGCGCAGCGCAACCGCGCAAGCGGGTTGGCGATGTCAGTGTTCTTGCTGTTGCTCGCGGGCAGCGGACTGACGCTGTACTACCCGCCGCACGAGGACTGGCGCGATGCTCTCAGCATGTTGCATCAGGTATTGGGCGTTGCGCTGGTGTTGCTGCTGCCGTTGCATGTGTGGCTGGCAAGAAAAGACCGCCAGCGGCGGCGGAATTATCACCATTCATAGCGGCAGAAATCGTAGCGAGCGGACGCAGGGCAAGGCGCACGGAGCGGAGGAACCGGAGTGTACACAAAGTACATGAGGATTCCGAGCACCGCGCAACGCAGCCATGCGGACGCGCAGTAGATTTATGTCGCTGTGAACATCTGCCACCAGCGCCTGCGGCTCTCCGGCGTGGGTGCGTGATTCTCAACGAGAGGCGGCTGCGCGGTGCTGAGTATCCAGCGCGGCGGCGTGGCAGACTTGCTGCACGAAGAACCCAGCGAGTTCGGGTCGTAGACCTTGATCAGCGTGGGTTGCTCGATCTCATCGGCATAGACGATGCCGCACAGGTGGTAGTTGTGATCATCACGCAACAGCTTGTCCAGCGCGTCGATACGGATCGCCAGTTCATCGCCGCTCAACGGTCTGTCCGGTAGGGTCTCGCCGACCTGGTAGAAGAACCACTGACCGGTCTTGACCCGCGCCCACAACGCGTCCAGGTCCTTCCATTGCAACATGCCGTAGAATTTCCCCTTGAGCCGTGCCTGGAAATCCGTTGCGTTTGTACTGTCCATTTTCTGCATATCCTGCTGTCGGTTGAAGATGGCGGACACTATCGCAGACTCAGGCCGGCATGCCAAGTATCCTGCCGGTGAGTTTGCGCGCGACCGGTGCCAGGAAAAAGATGATCGGCACGGCGACCACATAGGCGATGGCAAAGGCCTTCAGCCACAGCCGGACAAAATCTTCCACCCAGCCCACATTAGCCAGCGTGATGATGAAAGTCATGATGAACACCATGATCGCGGCCATCACGACCGAGAACACCAGATGGAATTTCTTTTGCGGATTCATTGTTTATCTCCCTTTCTCAAGCCGCCAGCCATTGCGCGATCTTGTCGCGTCCCGGGATACCGCCCGCATGTACCACCTTGCCGTCGACCACCACGCCGGGCGTGGACATCACACCGTAGGCCATGATGTCCTGTAGTTGCTCGACCTTCTCCAGAAGGATCTCCACACCTTTCTCTTTGGCGACATCCTCGATGAGCTTCATCGTGGTCTTGCAGTTGGCACAACCCGTGCCGAGTACCTTGATGCTCTTCATGTCTTTCTCCTTGAAATATCAAACCAGAAAATTGAATACATAGCCGACCAGCATGATTCCTGTCGCCACCACCCCGATGAAGGTGGCGATCAACCTCGGCTTGAGCACCTTGCGCAGGATCACCATCTCCGGCAGCGACAGTGCGATCACGCTCATCATGAAGGCCAGCACCGTGCCGAGTGCCGCGCCCTTGGCCAGCAGCGCCTCGACGATGGGAATGATCCCGGCCGCATTGGTATACATCGGAACGCCCAGCAACACCGAGACCGGCACCGCCCACCACACGTCCTTGCCCATGAAACTGGCCATGAAGTCCGCGGGGACATAACCGTGGATGCCAGCGCCGATGGCGATACCGGCCAGTACATACAGCCACACGCGACCGACGATCTCGCGCACGCTGGCGAACCCGGCCGCGATGCGATCCGGCAGAGTCAGTTCGTCCGCGCCCACCGTCGCCTGCACATGCGCCATCTTCTGCACCCAGTCTTCGAGATGATGCTCCATCTTCAGCCGCCCGATGATGTATCCGGCCACGATGGCGACGCTCAGGCCCAGCAGCAGATACAGCAGGGCGATCTTCCAGCCGAACAGCGCGAGCAGCATCGCCAGCGCGATCTCGTTCACCATGGGTGCGGAGATCAGGAAAGAGAAGGTCACTCCCAGCGGCACGCCCGCCTGCACGAAGCCGATGAACAAGGGTACGGCGGAACAGGAGCAGAACGGGGTGACGATGCCGAGCGTGGCCGCCATCACGTTGCCCACGCCCTCATGCCGGCCGGCCAGCAGCGCGCGGGTGCGTTCCGGCGTGAACCAGGAATTGATCATGCCCATCACGAACACCACCCCGGCCAGCAGGAGCAGCACCTTGGGGGTGTCGTAAAGGAAGAATTGCAGCGCGTCGTAAAGACGGCTGTCGTGCTCTACCGGCAGCGTGTTCACCAGGACATGCGAAAGCGGTTCCAGTGTCTTGTAGACGGCGAACCAGAGCGCTGCGGCAATCGCCAGAAAGACTCTGGGATAGGAACGCGGCAGATTCAGGATGGCTGTGTTCATGTTCGGCGACTCCGGTTCGGGCTTTGCTGCCCATCGTGACTAGGAGACGAATGAACCCGGAAAAGGATGCAGGCTTATTTGCGCGGAACGTAACCTTCCACCTTGCCCCGGTCGTCGAACTGGACTTTGCAGTTGGTTGAAAGGGTGGCACGCATGTGCTGCCGGGCACGCAGCAGGCGGGATTTGGCCGCAGGCAACGTAAGGTCATGCGTTTTGGCATAGTCCTGCTGCTTCATACCGTTCAGGTCGCACTGCTCGATGATGTCGCGGTCTTCGTGGCTCAACTCGGACAACACGCGGGCTACACAAGCGCTGAGTTGCACCACCGGCTCGGTCTGTTCGGCGGGAGCGGGAATATCTTCCGGCAATTCGACGGTCTTGCGGTGCAGACGTTGATGGTCGACCAGAGCATTGCGCGCGACCTGATAGAGCCAGGCACGCGGATTATCCAGTTCGCAGAAACCGCTGCCCTGTCGCATCGCCTTGACGAACACGTCCTGCAACAAATCTTCGGCCAGATGGGAATCCGCAACACGATGCTGCAGGTAATTGCGCAGTTCATTTTCGTGCGCGCGCCATGACTCAAGCACGCAGGAAAATTGCATGGTCAGAACTCGTCCTGGTAGCGCACGGTGATCGGGTAACGCCAATCCTTGCCGAAGCCGCGATCGGTGATGCGCACGCCGACGGGTGCCTGGCGGCGTTTGTATTCGGCGATACGGATCAGTTTCACCACACGCAGTACATCGGCTTCGGCATAGCCCTGCGCCACGATCTGCGCGATGTTCATGTTCTTCTCGACATAGCAGGCCATGATGGCATCGAGCACGTCGTAGGGAGGCAGGCTGTCCTGGTCGGTCTGGTCCGGTTTCAGTTCGGCACTGGGCGGGCGCGTGATGATGCGCTCTGGAATCACGCGACCCAGCGTGTTGCGATAGTTGGACAGGCGATACACCCAGGTCTTGCTCACGTCCTTGAGCACGGCGAAACCGCCAGCCATGTCGCCATATAGCGTGGCGTAACCGACGGTCATCTCGGACTTGTTGCCGGTGGTGAGCACCAGCGAACCGGTCTTGTTCGAGATCGCCATCAGCAGCGTGCCGCGGATGCGCGCCTGCAGGTTCTCTTCGGTGGTGTCGGCGGGCAACCCTTTGAACAGCGGTGCGAGTGTGCCTTGCAGCGCGTCGAAGGTCGGCACGATATCCAGTTCTTCGTACTTCACGCCGACCAGCTTCACCATCTCGCGCGAGTCGTCGATACTAATCTGCGCGGTATAGGGCGACGGCATCATCACTGCGAGCACCTTGTCGGCGCCCAGCGCGTCCACTGCCACTGCCAGCGTCAGGGCTGAGTCGATGCCACCGGAGAGACCGAGCAGCACGCCGGGAAATTTATTCTTCTGGATATAGTCGCGCACGCCGAGACACAGCGCGTGATAGATGCTGGCTTCATCCTTCACCACGCTCTCGCAAATACCGTGCACCAGCTTGCCATCGCGGAATTCCACGAAGCCGAGCACTTCCTCGAAGGCGCGGAATTGATGGGTGAGCCTGCCTTCGTCATCCATCACGAAAGAAGCGCCGTCAAACACCAGTTCGTCCTGCCCGCCGACCATGTTGGCGTACACCACGGCCAGCCCGGTATCGCCGACGCGATCGCGGATGGTGTCGTAGCGCGTGGCCTGCTTGTTGAAGTGATAGGGCGAGGCATTCAGGACCAGCAACACTTGCGCACCGGCGTCTTTCGCGCGGATCGCGGCGTGCTCGTGCCACACGTCGGCGCAGATGTTGATGCCGAACTTGACGCCGTCCATCTCGAGCAGACACGGTTCGTTGCCGTGTTCGAAGTAGCGCTCTTCGTCGAACACGCTGTGGTTGGGCAAGGCATGCTTGTGATAGGTGGCGACGATCCTGCCGTCGCGCAGGATGGAAGCCGCGTTGTAGCGGTGCTTGCCCACCTCGTGCGGATGCCCGACGATCAGTATGATGCCCTGCGCCTGCCGCGCCAGATCGGCGAGCGCCGCGGCACATGCCTTGTAGAAGCCGCTACGCAGCAACAAGTCTTCCGGCGGATAACCACACAGGCTGAGTTCGGGCGTCAGCAAGATATCCGCGCCCTGCGCCTTGGCGCGCTGCGCGTATTCGGCGATCTTCGCGGCGTTACCGGCGAGGTCACCGACGGTGCAGTTGATCTGGGCGATGGCGATCTTCATTCTTTGCTTTCCAACATTTGCGGTTGATCCAGTTCCACACGTTCGATCTTGGCGAACTGCTCGGTGATCTTGCGGCTGCTGATCTGCACGTCGTCCACATCCTTGTTCGCCTGGCGGATGTGCTCGGCCAGCTTCTTCATGCGCTCGTCGAAACGGCCGAAGTCCTTGCCGAGCTTGCCGAGCTCATCCTTGATGATGTGCACCTGCTTGCGCGTCTCCACATCTTTCATCACCGCGCGTGCGGTGTTGAGCACCGCCATCAGCGTGGTCGGCGACACGATCCACACGCGCCGCTGCATGGCGTAATCCACCACATCGGAATGATGCGCGTGGATCTCGGCGAACACCGCCTCGGCGGGGATGAACATCACGGCGCCGTCGGAAGTGACGTTGGGGATGATGTATTTGCCGGCGATGTCGTCCACATGCTTTTTCACGTCTGCCTTGAATTGCTTTTCCGCCACCAGTCTTTCGGCTGGGCTCGCCGCATCGAACATGCGGTGATAGTTCTCCAGCGGGAACTTGGAATCCACCGCGACCATGCCGGTCGGCTCCGGCAGTTTGAGCACGCAGTCGGCGCGGCTGCCGTTGGGCAGGGTGTATTGCATCTCGTAGGCCTGCGGCGACAGGATGTTGCGCACCAGCCCTTCCAGCTGCACCTCGCCGAAAGCGCCGCGTGAACGTTTGTCGCCCAGCAGCTCTTGCAGACTGACGACATTGGTGGTGAGGCCGTCGATCTTCTTCTGCGCTTCGTCGATGGTCGCCAGTCGCGCCATCACGCTCACAAAAGTCTCGTTGGTCTTCTTGAAGCCCTCGTCCAGCCGTTCGTTGACCTTGCCGCCGATCTGCTCCAGCCGGCCGTCCACCGTCTTGCTCAGGGTCTCGATGCTGTTGCGCAGGTGTTGCGAGGCATTGTTGAACGAGTCCTGGATCAGTTTCTGGTCGGCGCGCCCCTGCTCCGCCAGTTTCTCCAGCATCTGCGCCAGCATCTCGGTGCGCAGCGCACCGATGGCTTCGCGCGTGGCGCGCAACTCCTCGCCCACGGCGGAACGCAGCCGTTCGGATTCTGCCGCCTGCGCCGAAATGAGGCGGTCCCCCTGCTTGTTCAAACCGTCGTGCAGATCGGTGAGCATGGCGCGATGCTGCTGCTCCAGCACTTGCGCGGCACGCGCGGGCTGGTGCCACTGCATCGCCAACAGAACGATGAGCAGCAGAACGGCAACAACGGACAGGATTTCCAGCATGATTGATCGGGGAAAGAATATATGCGCGCAGTATAAACCATCACCAGTCGGGTGAAACGACAAGGGACGCCGAAGCGTCCCTTGTTAATCCAACTTTGCACAGGCTTCCCCATTGTTGCGGATTGGTGTCTATTTGTCTTTGAACGCATCCGTCAGGAACCGCATCCCTTCTTCCCACGAAGCTTTGTCCGCCGCGGCGTTGTAGGCCAGTGGCAACTTGAACTCCCGGCCGAATTTGTCAGCTTCCGGATTGGTGAACGCATGCTTGGCACCGGGGTAGGTCACGACTTTGTAACTCACACCGGCGTTGCCCATCTCCTGACGGAAGGCCGCGACCTGCTCAGCCGGGATCATCGGATCATCCTCGCCGGTGAAGCTGGCCACGCGCGCCTTCACTTTGCCCGCTGCGGCCGGTATAGCAGTCTTCAGGCTGCCGTGGTAACTCACCACCGCCTTGAGCGGCTCGCCGATGCGCGCCATGTTCAGCACCACCGAACCGCCGAAGCAATAGCCGATGGCGGCGATGTTGCCCGCATCCACCGTGGATTCCTTGCTGATCAACTCATAGGCTGCATCGAAACGTGCTTTAGCCAGTTCTGCGTTCTTCGACACTTCGCTGGCGAACTTGCCTGCGTCGTCCGGGTGGTGCGCCTGCTTGCCGTCGCCGTACATGTCCACCGCCAGCGCGGTATAGCCCTGTTCCGCCAGCATGCGGGCGCGCTTGCGCGCATATTCGTTGTGTCCCCACCACTCATGCACGACAAGGATGCCGGGACGTTTGCCTTTCACGGCATCGTCGTAAGCGATGTAACCTTTGAGTGTGGTGCCGTTGGCGTTGTAGCTGACTTCTTTTCCCTGCACGGCAGCCTGGGCGCTGGCCGTAGCGAACATGAGCACGATGAAAAATATCAATGTTTTCATGGTTATTCTCCTGTCGTGAATGGAAGGTTCAGTATAGATATTCAAACTGAAATGACAAGGGACGCCGAAGCGTCCCTTGTTTGTTGCGATCCGGCGAATATCACTCGGCGGCGCGCGATGCCTTCTTGCGGTCGAACTCTTTCAGGTGACGCTTGCGGATACGGATGGACTTCGGCGTCAGTTCCACCAGTTCGTCGTCGTCGATGAATTCAACAGCCGATTCCAAAGTCATCTTCAGCGCAGTCGTCAAACGCACCGCTTCGTCGGTACCGGAAGCGCGCACGTTGGTGAGCTTCTTGCCCTTGATCGGGTTGACGACCAGGTCGTTGTCGCGCGAGTGGATGCCGATGATCATGCCTTCATACAGCTTGTCGCCGGGCACCACGAACATGCGTCCGCGATCTTCCAGGTTCCACAGCGCATAGGCCACGGCTTCGCCGTCTTCAGCCGAGATCAGCACGCCATTGTGGCGGCCGGGCAAGTCGGGTTTGACAGGACCGTAGTCGTCGAACACGTGGCTGATAAGGCCGGTGCCGCGCGTCATGGTCATGAAGTCGGACTGGAAGCCGATCAAACCGCGTGCGGGAATGTGGTATTCCAGACGGGTACGGCCCTGGCCGTCGGATTCCATATTGGTCAGTTCGCCGCGACGGCGGCCGATCTCTTCCATGATCGCGCCCTGGTTCTCGTCTTCCAGGTCGATACTCAGATTCTCGTACGGCTCGCATTTCTCGCCGTTGATCTCTTTGTAAACCACGCGCGGTTTGCCCACGGCCATCTCGAAACCCTCACGACGCATGGTTTCCAGCAGGATGGTCAGGTGCAATTCACCGCGGCCGGAGACGCGGAACACGTCGGCGTCCTGGGTATCTTCAACCTTCAGTGCGACGTTGGTCAGCAATTCCTTGTTGAGGCGGTCGCGGATCTGGCGGCTGGAAACGAACTTGCCTTCGGTACCTGCCAGCGGCGAGCTGTTCACCATGAAGTCCATGGTCAGCGTCGGCTCGTCCACCATCAGCATGGGCAGACCGACCGGTTGATCCCTGTCGCAAATGGTGACGCCGATACCGATCTCGTCCAGACCGGAGATGATGATGATGTCGCCTGCTTCGGCGCTTTCAACAGGAATACGCTCCAGGCCCTGGAAACCCAGCACCTGATTGATGCGGCCGGAGCTGACCTGGTCGCCATGGTTCATCACCACCACGTTCTGGCCGGGCTTGATACGGCCGTTCAAAACGCGGCCGATGCCGAGGCGTCCGGTAAATGTAGAGTAGTCCAGCGCGGCCAGTTGCAATTGCAGCGGTGCATCGGGATCGCCCGGAGGAGTCGGAACATGCTTCAACACTGTGTCGAACAGCGGTTTCATGTCGGCAGCCGATCCGCCATTGGACGGCGCATCTTTCAGGTCCATGCAGGCCCAGCCGTTCAGACCGGAAGCATAGATCACAGGGAAATCGAGTTGTTCGTCGGTCGCGCCGAGCTTGTCGAACAGATCGAAAGTCTGGTCCAGCACCCAACCCGGACGCGAACCGGGGCGGTCGACCTTGTTGATCACGACGATGGGCTTCAGGCCCAGCGCCAGCGCTTTCTTGGTCACGAAGCGCGTTTGCGGCATCGGGCCTTCAACGGCATCCACCAGCAGCAGCACGCCGTTCACCATGCCCAGCACGCGTTCCACCTCGCCGCCGAAGTCGGCGTGTCCCGGTGTGTCGACGATATTGATGTGGGTACCTTCGTATTCGATGGCGGTGTTCTTGGCCAGAATGGTGATGCCGCGCTCTTTTTC
>DMCN01000045.1 GCA_003445795.1 Gallionellaceae bacterium | reverse complement strand
CCGCAAGGACGGCAGCCGCTTCCCTGCCGTGGTGTCGGTCACCGCGCTGCGCGACGCGCAGAACGAGATCATCGGTTACCTACTGATCGGCACCGACAACACCGCGCGCAAGGAGATCGAGGCGGAGCAAAAACAACTGGGCCAGCGCCTGCGCGACCACCAGTTCTACACGCGTTCGCTGTTCGAGGCCAACATCGACGCGCTGATGACCACCGACCCGTCCGGCATCATCACCGACGTGAACAAGCAGATGGAAGCGCTCACCGATTGCACGCGCGACGAGCTGATCGGCGCGCCGTTCAAGAGTTACTTCGCCGATCCGGAACGGGCCGAAGAGAGCATCAAGCTGGTGCTGAGCAAAAAGAAAGTGACCAACTACGAGCTCACCGCGCGTGCGCGCGACGGCAAGGAGACGGTGGTGTCGTTCAACGCAACCACTTTCTACGACCGCGACCGCAAACTGCAGGGCGTGTTCGCCGCCGCGCGCGACGTGACCGAGCGCAAAGAGCTGGACCGGGTGTTGCAGGAGAAGAACGCCGAGCTGGAAAGCGCGCGCGCGGTGGCGGAAAAAGCCAACCTGGCCAAATCCGATTTCCTCTCCAGCATGAGCCACGAACTGCGCAGCCCGCTGAATGCCATCCTCGGTTTCGCCCAGCTCATGGAAACCGACTCCAATCCGGCCTCTCCCTCGCAAAAGGAAAGTGTCGCGCAGATATTGCAGGCCGGCTGGCATCTGCTGAAGCTGATCAACGAGATCCTCGATCTCGCCAAGGTGGAGTCGCGCCAGGTGCCCCTGTCGGAAGAGCCGGTCTCGCTGGCCGATATCATGCTCGATTGCCAGGGCATGATCGAACCGATGGCGCAGCAGCGCGGCATCAAACTGTCCATGCCGCCGCCCGACATGAAATATTTCGTGAATGCGGACCGCACCCGCTTGAAGCAGATACTCATCAATCTGCTCTCCAATGCGATCAAGTACAACCGCGAGGACGGCACGGTCGAGGTGGAATGCAGCGAGACCACACCGACGCGCATTCGCACCAGTATCCGCGACAGCGGCGCGGGGCTGTCCGCGGAGCAAATAGCGCAGCTGTTCCAGCCGTTCAACCGTCTCGGCCAGGAGGCCGGCGGGCAGGAAGGCACGGGCATCGGCCTGGTGGTGGCCAAACGTCTGATCGAACTGATGGGCGGCGTCATCGGCGTGGAGAGCACAGTCGGCACCGGCAGCGTGTTCTGGTTCGAACTCGATTCGATCGGCGAGCCGCAACTGACGCAGGAGACCGTGGATACTGCCGCGGCGGTTCAGCCGCATGCGGCGCGCGGAACCCGCCAGAGCACCCTGCTCTATGTCGAGGACAATCCGGCCAACATGAAACTGGTCGAGCAGATCATCGCGCGCCATCCGGAGTTCAAGCTGTTGAGCGCGGTGACCGGCGACAGCGGTATCGATATCGCGCGCCAGTCCATGCCGGACGTGATCCTGATGGACATCAACCTGCCCGGCATCAGCGGCTTCGAAGCCATGAAGATACTGCGCGACGATCCGGCCACGGCGGCCATCCCCATCATCGCCATCAGCGCGAATGCCATGCCGCTCGACATCGAGCGCGGCCTGAAAGCGGGATTCTTCCGTTACATCACCAAACCCATCAAGGTCGACGAGCTCATGGATGCGCTGGATGTCGCGCTGGAATACGCGCACAGCGTGGTCCGCTGACACGGGAAAGGAGAACATGCCATGATAGCCCCAGCCGATATCCTCAACGCCCGCATTCTCATCGTCGATGATCAGGACAGCAACATCCAGTTGCTCGAGCGCATCCTCGCGAATGCCGGTTACACATCCGTCACCCGTACCCGGGACGGAAACGAAGTGTGCGGGCTCCACCGCGAACATCGCTACGACCTGATCCTGCTCGACATCGAGATGCCCGGTGTCGGTTTCTCCGGTTTCCAGGTGATGGACGGACTCAGGGAGATCGAGCCAGACAGCCCGCTGCCCGTCATCGTGATCACCGCCCATCCTGACCACAAACTGCACGCGCTGCAGAAGGGCGCGATGGATTTCATCAGCAAGCCGTTCGAGCTGGCCGAGCTGCTGGCGCGCATCCGCAATATGCTGGAGTTGCGCCTGCTGCACCTGAAGATGCTGAAGCGCATCGCGGCGCTGGAACAGATGGTCAGCCATTCCCAACAGAAAGTTCAGACATGATCGATTCAAGCGCCATCCTCCATGCCAGCATCCTGATCGTGGACGATCTGGAAGTGAACGTCCGTCTGCTGGAGCAAATGCTGCACGGCGCCGGTTATGTCTCCATCGCTTCGACGACGAATCCCGGCGAAGTCTGCGAGCTGCACCGCAAGAACCGCTACGACCTGATCCTGCTCGACTTGCAGATGCCCGGCATGGACGGCTTCCAGGTGATGGAAGGCCTGAAGGAGATCGAACAGGCCGACTATCTTCCGGTCATCGTGATCACCGCCCAGCCCAGCCACAAGCTGCATGCGCTGGAAGCAGGCGCGAAGGATTTCATCAGCAAGCCGTTCGAACTGGCCGAAGTGCTGGCGCGCGTGCACAACATGCTGGAGGTGCGCCTGCTGCACAAGGAGTTGCACGGTTACAACGAGGTGCTGGAACAGCGCGTGCAGGAGAGGACCGTCGAGTTGCAGCAAAGCAACCTGGAAACCATCTACACCATGACGCGCGCGGCGGAACACAAGGATGAAGACACCGGCGCCCATGTGAAGCGCATCAGCTACTACAGCCGCGACCTGGCGAGGATACTTGGCATGGACGAGGTGTTCATCGACCGGATATTCATCGCCAGCCCGATGCACGACATCGGCAAGATCGGCATCCCCGACCATATCCTGCTCAAGCCCGGCGGCTTCACCGCGGACGAGTGGACGATCATGAAGGGGCACGCGGCGATGGGCGCGAAGATCCTAGGCGCCAGCAAGTCGCCCTATCTGCAGATGGGTGCCGAGATCGCGCAGAACCACCACGAGCGCTGGGACGGCGGCGGTTATCCCGACGGTAAAAGCGGGGAGGACATCCCGCTGTCGGCACGCATCATGAACATCTGCGATGTCTACGATGCGCTGCGCAGCAAGCGCCCGTACAAAGCCGCGTTCGATCATGAGAAGACCATGGATATCATCGGCAACGGCGACGTCCGCACCCGGCCGGAGCATTTCGACCCGAACGTCCTTTCGGCATTCAAACAGAACCATGCCGCATTCAACGACATCTTCGAGACCTGCACGGCATAAGCCGGGACAGCTGTGGCGGCAAGCGGTCGGTTTCGCCGCCCTGTGCTGGCTGCTCCAGGCGCAAGCCGTCGTGCCGGGCAATACATCAAAGCCGATATCCACTTTCCGCGACTGCCGGGGTTGTCCGGAGATGACGATCATCCCTGCCGGCAGTTTCAACATGGGTTCCGGCATCGGTGAGGTCGACCGTGAGGACGATGAGGGGCCGGTGCATAAAGTCAGGATCGCCGCCTTCGCGCTGGGCAAGACCGAGATCACCCGCGGGCAGTTCGCCGCATTCGTGAAGAGCACCAAATACAAAGCCATCGATAAATGCTGGACGTTGGAAAACGGAAATTTCGAAGAGCGCAGCGGTCGTCACTGGCGCGATCTCGGCTTTTTGCAGGACGACACTCATCCCGTCGCGTGTATCAACCGGGACGATGCCAAAGCGTATGCAAAATGGCTGTCGCGCAAGACCGGGAAGCATTACCGCCTGCCGACCGAAGCCGAATGGGAGTATGCCGCCCGCGCCAACACCCGCACTGCCCGCTTCTGGGGAAACGACCCGGCCAAGGCTTGCGCTTATGCGAATGTCGCGGACAAGACCGCGGAAGCCGAGGCGGGAGCATCATCCTGGTCGGTGCATGAATGCACGGACGGTTATGCCTACACCGCACCGGCGGGCCATTTCCGCGCCAACCGCTTCGGACTGCATGACATGCTGGGCAGTCTGTGGGAATGGACCGGCGACAACTATCACGAAGACTATACCGGCGCTTCATTTAACGGCAAAGCAAGACAAGACAAGGGAACGAAGTACGTGATGCGCGGCGGCTCGTGGAACAACGGCCCCACGCGCGTGCGAGCGGCAAAGCGGGGGCAGAGCAAGCCGACCGACCGTTTCAGCACGATCGGATTCCGTGTGGCGAGAACGCTGCCCTAAGCTTCAAAGCTTCAGAAAGGCCAGCAGATCGGCATTGAGCCTTTCCTTGTGCGTGTCGGCAAGCCCGTGCGGTGCGCCCTCGTATATCTTCAGCGTCGCATCCTTGACCAGTTTTGCCGAGCGCAACGCGGCGGCAGCGATCGGCACGATCTGGTCGTCGTCACCGTGGACGATCAGTGTCGGCAGGTCGAATTTCTGCAGGTCTTCGGTGAAGTCCGTTTCGGAGAACGCCTTGATGCAGTCATAGGTGTTCTTGTGGCCCGCCATGACGCCCTGGTGCCAGAAGGAATCGATCATGCCCTGCGATACACTGGCGCCGGGCCGGTTGGCGCCGAAGAACGGACCGCTGGCGATGTCGATATAAAGTTGCGAACGGTCGATGGTGGTGCCCTCGCGGATGGCGTCGAACTTCTCCATCGGCAATCCGCCGGGATTGGCCGTGGTTTTCAGCATCAGCGGCGGCACGGCGGCGATCAGCGCCGCCTTGGCCAGGCGCGCGGTGCCGTGGCGGCCGATATAACGCGCGACCTCGCCCCCCCTGCCGAAAATCCGACCAGGAACACTTCTTTCAAATCCAGTTTTTCCATCAGTTCGGCGAGATCGTCGGCATAGGTATCCATGTCGTTGCCGTTCCACGGCTGGCTGGAACGGCCATGACCGCGACGGTCATGCGCGATGCAGCGATAGCCGCATGAAGCCAGAAACATCATCTGCGCTTCCCAGCTGTCGGAATTGAGCGGCCAGCCGTGGCTGAACACGACAGGCTGGCCTGCGCCCCAGTCCTTGTAATAGATCTGCGTGCCGTCTTTGGTGGTGATGGTGCTCATGAGTGACTCCTGTGAACCTATGCGGTGGCATAGCTGCACTGACTGTGCCCCCGGAGCAGTCTCCATTCCGTTCAGTAACGCACAGAGCTGTACATCGTGCACTGCCATGCTGACACTGGGGAAAATCCATTCCGACAAATGTCCATCAACAGGAGATCGCCATGAACAAAAAAATCACAGAGACAGTGACCAATACACTGGGCACCCAGCAGGACGAGGTCCTGTCGCGCAGGACGTTTTTGCGCGGCACGCTGATGGTGGGTTGCAGTCTGCTGGTGTCGGCCGCACTCTACCGTTCCGCGCCCGTCCTTGCGGATACGGGCGTGAAGAAACTCGCACAGTCCGGCGTGAAGTACCAATCCCACCCGAATGGCACCAGCAAGTGCAGCGGCTGCGTGAATTTCATCGCCGCATCGGGCAGTTGCAAACTGGTGGAGGGCAAAATCGGCCCCGACGGCTGGTGCATGCTGTGGTCCAAAAAGACCTGAGTCCGCGCGGCTTCATGCGCTGTGCGCCTTCACCCAGGCGACATAGCGATCCATCCAGTCTTGCAGGAACTTCTTGCTGTCCACGCCGATGTTGCCCGCCTCGTCGAACAAACCGTCCTTGGCCTGGATGAAGGCTTCGGGTTGGCCGAGCGTGGGCATGTCCAGTGTGGCGAGGATGTTGCGCAGATGCTGTTGTGCCATGGCCGTGCCGCTGGCACCGGGCGAGACGCCCAGCACACCGGCTGGCTTGCCCTCCCACGCGCTCTGGCCACGCGGACGCGAGGCGTGATCTATCGCATTCTTGAGCACGCCGGGGATGGAGCGGCTGTATTCCGGCGTGATGAACAGCACGCCCTGTGCACTCCTGATCTCGTTCTTCAATCTTTTGACGGACTCGGCCTGGTCGGCATCGTCGTCCTGGTTGTAGAGCGGCAAGTCGCCGATCTGCACCTGGTTGAATGAAAAGTACGAGGGCGCCATATTGACGATGGCGTTGGCCAATCTGCGATTGAGCGAGGCCTGGCGCAGACTTCCGACGACGACGGCGATCTGGTATTGACTCATGTTGCTCTCCTTGTAATAAACGATGGATGAATTTCGCAGAGTGGGCCGGAATCGGCACAGGGGTTTCTGCGTTCTTCGGCATGGTGTTTTCTGGTCAGCAGTTCCGACAAAAATAGCGCCAGCAGGGTATAGCTCAGGAACAGGAAGTAACCCGGCTGCAGCGAGGTGCCATTCGTCGTCAGCAGGACCATCTCCTCGCTCTCCGAGTTCAGCAGGCCAAGCTGGGTGGCGATGATGCCGTCGAAGCCGATATAGGCCATGAAGATGGCCACCACCATGACATCGGCCATCGACCACTTGCCGGAATAGAGCACGAAGAACCTGACCAGCGGATTTCTTCTGGCATGGCGGTAATCCAGATAGAAGCCCAGCGTCGAGGCGATCTTGAGCAGCGGGAAGATGATGCTGAAGGTGATCAGCAGGACGCCGACCAGTTTCATCTGTATGTCATGGTGCGCGATCAGTATCCTGAACACATCCAGTATGCTTTTGCTCTGGAAGTACAGCACCTGGTTCTCGAAATGAACGGGGTGCCCCAGCAGCATGAAACTCATCTGCGATATCTTGGCTTCCATGTCGATGGCGGGCGTGGTCACGCCGGCGAACAGCAGGCCGATGAGGATCAGCACCAGCGTCACATAGTGGATCGCGGGCAGCCCCTGCTTGCTGAAACCCGCCAGGGAAAACACGCCCACCGCCAACAGGACCAGGGCTGCTACCTCCTTCTCAAGCACGTTCTGTCTGCGGGCGATCTCTTCCGCGAGTTTGTTCCGCGCGGTTTCGATATCGGCGGAATCCGTCCGCAGCAGTATCCTGGCCAGTTGCGGCGTGTCGCGCAGATCGAAGGTCAACTGTGAATACTGTTCCAGTTGCTTGTTCAGTGCCGCTTTCACCTGCCGTCTGGTTTTCGCTTTGTTCATCTCGGCGATGACTGCATCCGCATATTCCGGGATGCCTTTCTTGATCGTGTCGAGATTAACGAACATGTCGATGAAAGTCTGTGTGAAACGCCCGCTCGCGGTGTCCGCGTTCTCTTCCCTGATCTTCTTGTCGACTTTGTCGATCAGGGTGTTGAGCAGCACCTTGAGATGTTTGCGCAGCACCTTCTTGTCCGCACTCGACAGGTACAGCTTGTTGATCTCTTCGGCCAGGATGAGCGTGACTTGCCGCTTCCACTCGTCGATGCTGAGCAGCCCGTATCGGACATGGTTGAGTTCGGCCAGATCGTTCTTGTTCTGCTGGTTGGCAACCGAATTGGAAACGATCTGTTGGCACAGCAGCACCGAAACGAGTACGGCGAGTACGGAGAACAGGAGTGTGAGATGTTTCATGACCCGGTCTACAGCGCGCGCATGAAGTCCGCCAGATCCTTCTTCTCCTGCTCACGCAGCTTCAATTGCAAGACCAGGTTGAAGAACTCCACCGTATCCGCCAGCGTCAGCAAACGGCCGTCGTGCAGATACGGCGGCGAATCCTTGATGCCGCGCAGCGGGAAGGTCTTGATCGGGCCGTCGGCCGAGGCGGTGCGGCCGTTGACTGTGACTTCCTTGAAAAAGCGCTCCACCTTCAGGTCGTGCATGCTGTTGTCGGTGTAATACGGCGGCATGTGGCAGGCCGCGCAGCGCCCCTTGCCGAAGAATATCGCCTCGCCACGCAACTCGCTTGCGCTGGCTTTGTCGGGATCGAGCTTGCCGAAGATGTCGAGTTTGGGCGCGGGCGGCAGATCGAGCAGTGCCTGAAACTCCGCCATGAAATGCACTTGGCTGCCGCGCTCCAGGATGTTGGTGCCTTTGCGCGTCGCATCCGCCGGGATGCCGTCGAAATAGGCGCCGCGCTGTTCGAACTCGGTGAAGTCCTCCACGGTCTTCATGGCGCGCTGCGATCCGAACAGGCGCTGGATGTTCAGGCCGCGCAGCGTGGGCGTGTCGATGCGGTGGCGGTGCTCGTTCGGGCGGATGTCGCCCACCGTGTGGGTGGCGCCCACGCTGTGCCCGTTGGCGTGACAGTCGAAACAGGCCACGCCCTGCGATGCTTTCAGGCTGCGTCTGTCGTCGGTGGCGTTGAACTGCTGTTGCGGGAATGGCGTGAGCAGCAAACGCAATCCCTCGAGCTGCTTGGGATTGAGGATGTCCCTGAACAATTCATTGAAGTTGGCCAGCGTCACCGCTTTGCCCTGCGACACATCGCCCAGGTCCGGCCGGGTGGTCAGATAGATCGCTGCCGGGAACTCGGGCAGGAAATGATCCGGCAGATCGAAGTCGAGATCGAAGCGGGTCAGATCGCGCTCGGTCTGCTTGCTGACTTCTTCGATGAGGAATTTCGGAAACACCATGCCGCCCGCTTCGTGGTGCGGATGCGGTAAAGGCAGGAATCCGCCGGGCCAGGATCGTTTGTCCTTGATCTGTTGCGGCGACAAGCCGGCGAGAATTTGCCAGCTCATGCCTTTCGGCAGTCTGACGCGCACACCATCCTGCTGCGGCTTGCCGCGCGACATGCGTGCCGTTGCAGACGGCCTGTCGGCGAGATCGTATCGGTCCGCGAGCAATGCCTGCTGGCGCTGGGCGAACTTTGCTTTTTCGCTTTGCAGACGTTTGCTCAGCGTGCTGAAGTCATCTTCAGCAGCCGCGTTCGTCAGCGTGCAGCAGAGCAGCCCGGCAAGTAGTGAAATCGTGATGAAGTGGTGCGTAGCGACTGACATGGTGATGTCGCTTCAGAATTCAGAGCGTGAGTAAACCGCCCTGCCCTTGTATTTCCGGTAGCGCAGGTATTCGTTCAGATACCAGCCGACGAGCAATCCCAGCAGCAGCGTGAAAAAGATCAGCAGCGCGCTCGATATCGAAGCGCTCCAGAACAGGAAGTTGATCTCGACCGCCGCCGCATTCTGCGCGACGAAGAACACCGCCAGGGTCGAGAGGATCAGCAACAGCACCAGTTTGAAATTCATCTTGCAACCCCCTGCCGGCATACAGCTTCGAATGACGCCGCTAACCTTGCCGACGAATCCACACCATACGCAGCGTTCAGCTCGGATTCAGTGCTGTAACGAACATAGCGGGGGCCGCCCGTCTATTTTGGCGCCAGGCTATCGCGCGCGACCCATTCCTTGATGAGGCCAAAGGCGACCGCCAGCAGCGTGGGGCCGATGAAGATGCCGACAAAACCGAAGGCGAGTACGCCGCCCAGCACGCCGAACACGATCAGTACAAAGGGCAGCTTGCTACTGTGGCTGATCAGCAGAGGTTTCACGATGTCATCCACGGTGCTGATCAGGAAGAATCCCCACAACAACATGAATATCCCCCAACCGACCGTCCCCTGATAGAACAGCCAGATGGCTGCGCCGCCCCAGACCAGCGGCGGCCCGACGGGCACCAGTGAAAGCAGCGCGACGGCCACGCCGAGTGCCAGCGCTGCCGGTACGCCGGCGATGCTGAACCCGATCGTCGCGACGATGCCCTGCGCCAGCGCCGTCCCCAGCAGTCCGTACATGACGCCGCGCACCGTGTTGTTGATGATGGCGAGGACGTTTTCCGCGTGGCTGCCGACCATCCGGGCGATAGCCCGGTCGAGGAAAGCCAGCAATTCCGTGCCTTCGCGAAACAGGAAGAAACAGACGAATGCAGCAAGGCTCATTTCCATCACCCCCTGCCCCAGCAATATCCCGCCGGCCAGCAGATAGTTTCTGGCCGGCACCAGCAAACGGTTCTCCAGCGCAGCCACTTCATCCGGGCTGGTGGCGAGCCGATGCCAGTAGCCGGCGACCGATTCTCCGATCACCGGCGTCTGCTTGAGCCAGGCAGGCGGTTCCGTTGGTCCGTTGGCCATGATCTGCCTGATCTCGAGGTAGAGCGCGGAGATATTGTCGGCCAGATTCCAGGCCACCAGTGCCAGCGGCAGGATCACCAACAAAGCCAGGGACAGCGTCATCGCCAGCGCGGCGATGTTTCGTCTGCCCTTCAGTTTCTGCAACAGCCACAGGTAGAGCGGCCAGGTCGAGATGCACACGACAGCGGCCAGCAGCGTCGCAGTCAGAAACGGCTTGAACACGATGAAGCAGCCTGCCGCCAGCAGCAGCATGGCTGCAAGCCGGACAAAATCAACGGAACGTCTTATCACGGTATCGTGCCCGAAAAAAAGAGAACACGTTATTGGAACGGTTCAGCCGCATACAACTCACTTGAATTTGGAGTGTGCCTCGGCCATACCGGACTTCAGGTCATCCCATATCTTGTCGGCCGTCGACTTGACCTCCTCCCAAGCCTCGCCGCTGGCTTTTCCCAACTCCTGCATCTTTTCAGATGCGCCCCGCTGTTGGTTGCGCAAGGCCTGGATCTGTTCGGCGCGTTTGACTCTCATGTCGGCCCCCACATTCTCCAGCTTGGCTTCCATCAGGTTGAGTTGGGCACTCCACTCGTTCAGCTGCGCTTCGCGTTTTTGCTTGTATGCGGTTTGAATGTTCATGACTTGCTCCTTGGAATAGACGGTGCTGCTGTTTATTTCTTCGATGTGGCCACAAGACGGTTGTCGACCCTGCTCACACCTTCAACCGCACCCGCCATCGCTTTGGCCATATCGCTTTGCGACTGCTTGTCGACCGAGCCGGTCAGTGTCACCACACCTTTTACGGTATCCACGCTGATACGCATCGTCTTGAGGCCGGACTCGGCAAAGAAGGCCGCCTTGATCTTGGCGGTGATCTCGGTGTCGGCGATGGCCACACCGGCCTTCGCGCTTTGCTCGCTCATCTTGTCACCGACCTTGTCCGCCGCTGCTTCGATCTTGTCACCGGCCTGATCCATGCTGCGGTCGATGTTCTTGCCCGCCGATTCCGCCGGTCCCGGCGTTTCCTTGTCGCATGCAGCCAGACCTGCCAGCAATACCGCGACAGCGAGCAACTTGAGATTTTGTGACTTGTTCATAGTGGTTCCTTATCAATGATGTCTGCATGCAGATGGAGATGACTCAAACAACGGCTGCGGAAGTTTCCGCAGACCGCCGGACTTACTTTTTCGTAGCGTAGTTGAAGATGATGTTGACGCGGCGATTCTCCTGCTGGCCTTCCAGCGAGGTGCCGTAGGAGACACGGCGCGTCTTGCCGAACGCCGAGGTGGAAAGCCGCGAACGGGCGATACCTTCCTTGCCGACCAGATGATCGACCACCGCCTGGGCACGCTTCTGCGAGACTTCCATGGCATCGGCGGCAGATATGTTCGTCTTGCCGACACGGGCACCTGCATGACCCTCGACCGTCGCACTGACAGCGGGATTCGCTCTCATAAATTTCGCCACTTCGGCGAGTCCGTCGTAGTACTGCGGATCAACCGCATATTTATACGGATCGAATTCCATTTCCATCGCCAGTGTCAACCGGGCGGGGTTCACCTTGAGACCCGCGATATCCGTCGCGCAGGCGACAACTGCCGCGATACGGCGGTTGGCCTGTTGGCCTTCCCGCGTACTGTTGTCGGCGATGGGACGAGTCTCACCGTAACCCACAGCAGTCAGCCGGTTGGCCGCGATCTTCAAGTCATCGATCAGGTAGTTCACCACACTCTCCGCGCGATGCTGGGAGAGTTTCTGGTTGTACTCGCTGGTGCCGACATTATCGCTGTGCCCCTCGATCACTGCCGTGGTGTTGGGATATTTGTTCATGAATGTCCCGATGACCGCGAGCTTCTCTTTCTCTTCGCGCTCCATGGCTTCCTGTTTGATCTCGAACTGGATATCGAGGATGGTGCAGTACTTCTGCGTCTTCACCTTGACCGGAACAACGACCAGCAAAGGTGCTGCTGCTGCAGGCGCGGCCGCTTGACGAACCGGTGCCGGTTTCTTTTCGTCGAAGCGGTAGATCAGGCCGAGCGAAAGCATATTGATGTCGCCCTTGTTGCCGATGGCATCGTCGATCCTGTAGCGTTCCGCATCGAGCCGCAAACCGACGGATTCGGAGAGGTCATATTGCAGACCTGCGCCCAACTTGTAGTTCGCAGCGCTTTTGCTGGGGCTGGGATTGGCCGGTGCAGCAACGGCCCCCGTGCTGGAGAATTGATCCTTGGCTTGTGCATACTGGAGACCGATACGGCCAAAGGCGGAGAATTTTTTGGTGAACGGCAACAAACCGACCAGGTCGAAATTGACACCTTTGACCTTGATCTTTCCGGTCAGCGTCCCGTCAGGCACGGTGGTCGCGGTGTAGCCGAATTGCCCCAGATCGAAGTAACCGAACTCGACCGCGAAGCGCTCGTTGTACTGGTAGCCGCCAAACAGTTTGTAGGCGAGATTGCTGCTGTCATCGGTGATCGAGGTCGTCACTAGGCTGGAACTCAGCAACTGGCTGGTGATGCGGGCATCGTCGATCTTCGCTTTCGACTGGCCGACGTTCAGACCGCCGTACCAGAATGCGTCATCTGCCATGACGAGCGGACTGCTCATCACAGCCCACCCGATCAGTCCGAGCGTCCCTGCAGTCTTAGATATTCTTTTCATGTTGTTCTCCAAAATATTTGATGCGATTTGTTCTGCTTGCACTGCAAGTGCCGAACCCGGCTACTGGCATGTGGCCGAATAGCCTGCCGGTGGAACGAATGGCTGCCCCGGCACGGATACGACGTTGGAGTCGAATACGAATGCACCGCTGCCACCCACCCATGCGCCCGCAAACAATCTGCCGCACGAGGTTGCGCCGGTGTTCATCGTGATGTCGGCCGCAGCCATGATGTTTCCGTTGAATTCGGAATACAGACCCAGCGTCGCCGAGCTGCCGGCCTGCCACCAGACGTTGGAGGCTTTGGCGCCATTGACCAGAAGAATGCGGGTGCGTGGCGTTCCCGGCGGAGCGGCACCATCTGCCGTACCGACTGTGCTCGATGACTGGAAGACGAAGACCGCATCCGGGTTGCCCTGCGCATCCAGCGTGAGATCATCCGTGACCATGATCGAGGTGATCGACTGATAGACACCCGGGAAAAACAGGTTGTCGTTAAGCACCATCGCGCTGCCGGTGGCTGCCCCCAGGGTGGTGCCCGCCGGAAGATCAGTAGCGCCGCCCAGTGAACCAGCTGCAGGCGGACCTGCCGGCGGTGTGATCGCAAGATAGCCCGTGTTCATATCGGCTTTGACATTTGTCGCCGTGGTTCCATCGGGAAAGGTGGGGGTGATGACCGTCCCGGTCAGTGTGGGGGGATTGCCCGCACACAAACCGAAACCGGCCGTATTGGTCCCGCCTGGAACTGCAGCACCGCCGCACAGGGGAGTCGGATTTGCCAACACCACATCGCCGTTGATCGTGGTTGCACCGGTGTTTGTTATCCCCGCAGTAGAGGCGATCCCGAACGGGGCGGCCAATCCCAGCATGCTCGCATTGACCCCGGCAGGTCCCGCAGAAGCCGTTCCGGCTCCGCTACCCAAGATGGGGTCCTGCCCGCCGCCGCCGCATCCGGCCGCAATGGCGGCCAGCAGCAATACGGTGATCCACATCAGCGGTTTGTTGATGCTTTCGATATTGTTCATTTGCTTCTCCTCGTTAAATCGCATCTCAAATAACCCGAGCTGACCCGTTCCAATCGAATTTGCCTTCAGCCGGAGCGAATACAATTCGTCATACTCGCCATCGTTATCCGCCTTTCGTGCACACACCTCTGTTCAGTAGCGCACACAACCCGAATCAATCTGCGCATACGTGGCGAACCACAAAAAAAGGCCGTCTCGCGACGGCCTTTGCTTCAGATCAGAAGTACTTTATTTCACGGTGCGGGTTGCGTGACCGTGGTTGCAGAGATGTTGACCGCTGTCTGCGAAAGCAACCTGCCATTGATCGACGACAGATTGCCCATCGTGATCGATGTCTGACTCAGGATGACACCTTCAAAGTGCGTGCTCGCCCCAATGGTCACCGCACCGGCGACTTGCCAGAAGATGTTCTTGGGCAAGGCACCGCCGGTGAGGATCACGTTCATGGAAGATGTCATGTCCAGTGTTCCCGCCACCTTGAAGATCCACACATCGGTGGCGCTGCCATTTAGTGTGAGATTGGTCGGGATGGTCACTGCGGTGCCCCATTCGTAAACGCCGGGAACGAGTGTCAATCCGGTCAGGGTTCCGCTACCCACGTTGGTCGTCGCGGCCGAGGTGGCCGTCCGTCCGGCTGCATCGGTATAGGCGCTTTCCATATTGAGCACCGCCGTGGTCAGATCGGCAGAAGTCGTTCCCCCTGTGTAATCGGCGGCATGCAACTGGAAGGGCGCAACCACCTGGGTTGAAGTCGAGTGAGTGATCGGGGCTCCAATATCCGATTGCGACCAACCCGTCAGAGAGCTCGCGACGTTTGGACTCACGCCCACATTTCCGGTTACCACTGAAGTTGGGATCGTATCGACGCCGGTTTTTGCCAGGATCGCATAATTGACCGCCGTTCCCAGAACGACAGGCGCAGCACCTGCCACTGCCGCAGCACCGGTGGTGAAACTCCATATCTTGTCCACTGCCAGTGTGTTGCCTGCCAGATCCGCGACTCCGCTAGCACCACTCAATACCGTGGCTGTGTAGACCGAACTGGCTGCCAGATCGCTGGCCGGGTTAAAAGTTGCGTTGGTGCCCAGATAACTCACCACACCTGTGACAGGGGTGCCACTTTGCGCCAGGGTGAAACTCAGATCGGTGACTGTTGTGGCATCCATCAACTCGTTGAAAGAAGCGATGATGTTTGCATTGAGCGCGATCCCTGTGTCCGTATCCGCAGGCACTGTGGAACTCACCGTGGGCGCGACGACGTCCGCTGCTGCACCGGTGGTGAAGCTCCATACCTTGGCGGTTGCCAGCGCATTACCTGCGACATCCTTGGCTCCGGTGGACACAGTGGCAGTGTAAGGCACAGTAGCGGTCAGATTGCCCGTCGGATTAAAGACCGCAGTCATACCGGAATAGGTCACCACACCCGTGACCGGTGTGCCGCTTTGTGCCAAGGTAAAGGTCGCACTGGGACTGCTGATCGTTGCGGCATTCATCAGCTCGCTGAAGGTGGCGGTGACATTCGCGTTGAGTGCGACACCTGTCGCGGTATTTGATGGCGCGGTCGTCGTCACGGTCGGCGCGACCGTATCTCCGGCGCTTACGATCGGTGTACTGCTACTGCCACCGCATCCTGCCACAAAAGCGGTCAGCAGCAGCGCTGCGAACCACGCGAGTGGCTTTGTCATCTTTTCGGTCCTGTTCATTTCGTTTCTCCTTTGATCTGATCCAGCCTGGCGTCGGTGCGATCGACCGTTTCGCTGCGGGCAATACTTCTGATGACCGCGCCTGCTTTAATCATTGCTCCGGAAAAAGCAGACGGGCCACACTGCCGCACTTATCCCCCTTCCGCACAAGCCTCTCTGTTCACTGACGCACATATTGAAAACAATCGTTCGTGCGGCACAGCCCCCAGTGTTCGCCACCGCACAGCGGGATTTCGTCCAACCGGGACAATGCCTCCCATATATAGAGAACGCCTTCCCGTCAGTCGACGAGTCACCGGCGTTCCAGACAAGGTGTACAGAATGTCTCCAGAGCAGCCAGAACCGTCCCGCGCAGCGGCAAACGAAGTGACGCAGCAGGAAGCCGCCGCGGACTCGAACCCCGCAGACATCCCGGTGCGCGGCGTTCGCAACGTGCGCATGAATGTGTCGCTCGGCGTGCTGGCGATCATCGCCTTCGTCGCTGCGCTGTATCTGGCGCGCGCTTTCTTCGTGCCTCTTCTGATCGGCATCCTGGCGAGCTACACGCTCAGCCCGGTGGTGGCCTGGCTCAAAGCGTTGCATGTGCCGCGCCCGCTGGGCGCAGCTCTGGTGCTCGGGATGTTGGTTGCCTGTCTCTCCTGGATCGCGTTCTCGCTAAGCGACGATGCGACGGCGATGATCGAAAAGTTGCCGGAAGCCACACGCAAGTTGCGCCAACACCTGATTGACACCCGCACCGGCCCGACCACCCTGCAGAACATGCAGGAGGCGGCCAAACAGCTTGAGGGCGCGACCAACGATGCCGGGAACCAGCAGGAAGTGCTCATCAAATCCGCGCGCAAGCAGGAGGTGCGCGTGACGACGGTTCAGGTAGCCGAACCTTCCGCCTGGTTGCGCGACTATGCGCTGGTGCAATCCGCCCTGCTGTTCGAGGTGGTCACCCAGGCGCCCATCGTGCTGCTGCTCACCTACTTCCTGCTTGCCTCGGGCCCGCATTTCCGCCACAAGCTGGAAGGCTTGGTCGGGCCTTCAGCGGCAAGCAAGAAAGATGTGGTGGCCATCCTCGACGAGATCACCGTGCAGGTTCAGCGCTATCTGCTGACCATGCTGGTGTCGAATATCATCGTCGGCGCCTGCACCTGGCTTGCCTTCAAAGCACTGGGGCTGGAGCAGGCCGGTGCCTGGGGGGTGATTGCCGGCGTGTTGCATTCCATCCCGTATCTGGGTCCGGCCTCGGTTGCCATCGCCGCGGGCATGGCGGCCTTTCTGCAGTTCGGCACGCTGATGGAAGCTTTCTACATCTTCGGCGCAGCGCTGCTGGTGGCGACCGCGGTCGGCTTCGTGTTCATGCCCTGGTTGCAGAGCCGCTTCGCCCACGTGAATACTGCCGTGCTGTTCATCGCGCTGCTGTTCTTCGGCTGGCTGTGGGGAGCCTGGGGCTTGTTGCTCGGGGCACCGCTGGTCGCCATCGTCAAAGTGGTCTGCGACCGTGTCGATTCGCTGAAACATATCGGCGTGCTGCTGGGGCGTTAGCGATGCGGACCGACACCAACTATATATGCCCATCAGTGTTCCATCGCACATTACACGCCTTGCGGAAGGCGGATGATCGTCTTGCGAGTTCTTTGCCCGACCATCGAAGTCCTCCCCCTCATTCGACTGGTGTAACAGACAAGGAATATGAAAAAACCCGCGTGCAGGTACCTGATCCATTCAATAGTAGTCTTGGCTTTATGCGGGTGCGGTGCGCTTGAGCAGCGCGATGCGGTCGCCGATCACGAAACCGTCAAGGTGCAGAAATATCCCGCCGTCGATGACGACTCCACCCACGCTGCAAGCACGCCGCCCGCACCTCCTTTCCGGTCTCTGAGTGTCAATCTGCACATCTTCGGATTCTCATATCACCCAGACCGCGAGGGAACCCGCGTCAATCACTTGGACAACGAATTCAATGTCGGGCTCGGCTTTGGTTACCGGTTGCACGAAGACAAGCTGGGCCTCGCCAATTCGGAAGCCGGATTTTTCAGAGACTCAGGCAACAACTGGGCCAAGTTCGTCGGGGTGTGTTACCTGTTCAAACTTGGTGAGCGCTGGACGCTGGGCGCCGATGCGCTGCTCATCCAGAGCCCGACCTACAACGATGGCGAAGCCTTCGTCGCACCGATTCCGCGTCTCACCTATGATTTCGGCAAAGTGATACTGAATGCGGTCTACGTCCCCCGCTATCAGCAACTCAACCGCTACTCCGTGTTCGGCCTCTATTTCACCATCCCCTTGTGGAAGTAGAGCTCCTCTCAATCGCAATCAATGGCTGCGTCGCAGGGCTGATGTCGTTCCGTGTCATAGCGCACAGAGTGAATGTCGCCGTCCGCGGATGATCATCCACATGGCGGCAAAGACGCTTTATGGCAAATGAATCGACAAGCGCTTTCGGCCGGCTCCAGATATTAATCAAAGAGGTGTTCCAAATGAAAACCACTCATAGATTGGCGGTGACGATAGCAACAGTCACCATGCTGTTCGGTTTAACGGGATGCGTCGTGATCGGCGCGGGCGTCGGCGCTGTTGCCGGCGCAGGTACTTCCGTCGGTGTCGCTGGCGGTGCGGTGATCGGCGGTGTTGTCGGTTACGGGATCAGCAAATAGGCCGGCTGCAGCAGCTCCGGACAGCCGGGGATGGCTGCGGCATCACGCGACATCCGTCATCCAGAAAGGTCCTTACCATGCTCTATACCGTTGCCCTTGTCATGATCATCCTGTGGATTCTGGGACTGATCACCGCCAGCACCATGGGCGGCTTCATCCACATCCTGCTGGTGATCGCCATCGTGGCCATCCTGCTGCGGCTGATCGGACGCTGATCCCGCGGGCCTATGTTTGACAGCGCACAGACCATACCTCGCGCGCCCTCTATGGTCGGCACCATGCGTGTTGTGTGACTTCCCCGGTCCGCCCGGCGGAATTCAAAACTCGCAACGGCGCCTGTTTGCTCCGGCCGCAGTCCGGAACAGCCGGGCAGGATGCAATCGCAATCACCGGATATCGCGACAACACTTTTTCGACGTTCAACACAAAGGGACACCCAAAATGAAAATACCTGACCGCTTCACTTCAAACCCGGCGCTGCGCAAGATCGGCCTCGCCGTTCTTGCAACCGCCATGATCGCCGGATGCGCGAGCACGCCGCCGCCGCTGGAACAGATGGCTGTATCCCGTGCCGCCGTCGCCAGCGCCAACAGCAGCGGCGCCAATGACTTTGCCCCGGTACAACTCAAGTCCGCGATGGACAAGATGACGGCCGCCGAGAAGGCCATGTCGGAAGAGAAGTATGACCTTGCCCGCCACCTGGCGGAAGAAGCCCAGGTCGATGCGCAACTGGCCGCCTCCATGGCGCGCTCCGCCAAAGCCCAGAAAGCGGCAGAAGCGATCCAGGAAGACAGCCGCGTGCTGCGCAAAGAACTCGACCGTAAAACCAAGTAATCCACACCGGAGCCCATCATGAAAATAATCCAATCCCTGTCACTGACACTGATCACCATCGCGGTACTGTCCGGCTGCAATTCGACGGCGCATAACCCCTCGCTCGCCGCGGCGCACGACAACTACAACAGCGCAAGCCGCAATCCCGATGTCACCAATATGGCCGCGTTGGAACTGCGCGATGCATCCGACTCGCTCAACCGGGCAGATCAAGCTCTGAAGCATGGCGAGAAGACCGCCACAGTCGATCATCTGGCTTACCTCGCCAATCAGAAAGTCGCGATCGCTCAGGAAACGGGCAAACGCAAAGCCGCCGAGGCTGCAGTCGCCAACGCCAGCATCAGCCGCAACCAGGTTCGCCTCGACGCACGTACGGCAGAAGCCGATGCGGCGAAGCAGCAGGTCGCCGTGATGCAGATGAATGCCGACCAGCAAGCCGGCGAGTTGGCCGCGGCCAATGCCAATGCGGAAAGCGACCAGGCGCTCATCGCCAGACAGCAAAGGCAGCTCATGGAGCTGAATGCAAAACAGACTGAGCGAGGTCTGGTGATCACGCTGGGCGATGTGCTGTTCAACACCAACAAGGCACAACTTAAGTCGGGCGGTGTGCACAACGTGCAGAAGTTGGCCGACTTTCTCAAACAATACCCGCAACACAAGGTACTGATCGAGGGCTATACCGATAGCACCGGCAGCGAAAGCTATAACCAGAAACTGTCCGAGCGCCGCGCCAACAATGTACGCAAGGCATTGGTTGATGACATGGGCATAGGCGGCAACCGTGTGACCGCGCGCGGTTATGGCGAGGACTTCCCGGTCGCCGGCAACGACAACTCCGCCGATCGCCAACTGAATCGCCGCGTTGAGATCATTCTCTCGAACGAGAACGGCACCATCGCCGAACGCTAGGCTTCGTTCTCGAACGCATCACTGAGGAGTTGATATGTCACTGGGAACGATTCTGCTGGTCATTGTGGTGCTGATGCTGATCGGCGTGATACCGACTTGGCCGCACAGCAGGTCCTGGGGTTACGGCCCCAGCGGCGGGCTGGGTCTGTTATTGCTCATCCTGCTCGTCCTGCTGCTGAGCGGGCGGTTGTGACCCGACCGCCGGGTGGCGGGATCTGATTTGGAACCATTACTGCAAGGAGATCGAACATGAACCAATTTAAGACTATCGCCGCCTTCCTGATGACGCTGGCCCTGCTGGTTTCGCTCGGCTGCGCGTCGACCGCGACCCGCGAGAGCACCGGCGAGTACCTCGACGACAGCGTCATCACCACCCGGATCAAGGAAGCCATCTTCCGCGAGCCGACATTGAAATCGTCGGAGATCAACGTCGAGACTTTCAAAGGTGTGGTCCAGTTGAGCGGCTTCGTCAACTCGACAGGAGACATGAACAAGGCGGTCGAGATCGCACAGGGCATCAAAGGCGTGCAATCCGTCAAGAACGATATGCGCAGCAAGTGACGCGGGCACGCAGCGGGACACCCCCGTACTGCGTGAACGATCAGGCAACTGTTGCTGAACTGCTTTAAAAACCGATCAAGGAGATCAAAATGAAGATGTTGAAAAAGATTTGCGCAGCAACGCTGCTTTGCACTGCAACTGTCACACCGGTCATGGCCGAAGGATTCTATGCAGCCCTCGATGTTGGACAGACCAATGCCAAGGATACCTGCACCGGCGCTGCCGGTTGCTCCGATTCCTCCACGGCGTTGCGGCTAGCCGGCGGTTATCAGTTCACCCCGATGTGGGGTACCGAAGTCAGCTATGCCACCTACGGCAAGGCCAGCCTCGGCGGCACATTTGGCGATTGGGAAACCAACGGCATGCAGGCAGCGGGCATCGGCACCTTCCCGGTAGCCGAGTCGTTCTCCGTGCTCGGCAAAGTCGGTGTCGCACGCATACAACACAAGGCCGCCGGGGCAACCTCCACCAAGACCAATCTGGCCTACGGCATCGGCGCGCAATATGACTTCAGCAAGGGGATCGCGATGCGCGTTCAGTACGAACGTCTGGGCAATGTCGGCGATGCCAATACGACCGGCCAGGCCAAAGCCTCGCTGCTCTCTGCCGGTGTCTTGTACCGGTTTTGATTCTGTTGCCGCGACGTCACCGGCGAAGCCGGTGACGGATAGTTCGATGCTTCACAACATTCAAGGAGTTTAAGTCATGACCACAAAAACACATTCAAGCATCGCCTCTTCAAAAGACAAACTGATGGATGACCTGCAGATGGTCGTCGCGGATGCCGAGGAGTTGTTGCGCGCCACTTCCAGCCAAGCGGGTGACAGTGCGGTAGCCGCCCGCGCCCGGATCCAGAAAAGTCTGCAAGTGGCCAAGGAACGATTGGTCGATGCGCAAGATGCCGTCGTCGCACGCACGAAGGAAGCCGCCAAGGCCACCGATGAATACGTCCACGAGAATCCCTGGAAAGCCATCGGCATCTCGGCCTGCGTGGGCGCCATCGTCGGCATGCTGATCGCGCGGCGCTAGAAGATGTCCGAATCTGGCGGACTGCTGGAATCTCTGAAACGATTGGCGGGCACGCTGCTCGCCATCATCCAGACGCGTCTTGAACTGCTTTCCAACGAGGTGGAAGAGGAACGTCTGCGCATCTGGCAGATGCTGCTCTACGGCAGCATTGCCCTGTTCTTCTTCGGCTTGTCGGTCGTGCTGCTGACCGCGTTCGTGGTGGTGCTGTTCGGGGCGGAACAGCGTCTGCTGGTGCTGGGTTTCTTCACAGCCCTGTATTTCTTGGCCGGTCTGCTGGCCTGGACCGGTTTGCGCCGCATACATCGCGAACGGTCGCGCTTGTTCTCGGCCAGCCTGGCCGAACTTGAAAGCGACCGCGAACGACTGGATGAGCAACCATGAATCAGCGTCTTGCCGATATCACCCATCGCCGTCACGCATTGCGGGAGAAGATCCGCCTGCAACGTACGCTGGTGGCAGATATCACCGTGCAGTGGCAAAGGCCCCTGGCACTGGCCGACACAGGCCTGAAAGCGGTACGCGCCATCTACCGGCACCCCGCGCTCGTGACCGGCGTGGTCACGGCCGCGCTGACCCTGCGGCACAAGGGTATCTTCGCCTTTGCCAAGGGCGGCTGGCGACTGCTGTACCTCTACCCTTCCGCCATCTTCTTCGGCCTGAAATATCTCGCTTCCGTCGTATCCCCCGCAAACGATACCCGCAGTTGCGAAACTGCGGCAGATGAAAGCATGCCTCCTCTCTCGAACAACGAAGACAACAAAGGAAATTCAAATGTCCGATAGCGACCAGTATGGATCCAGTAACGAATTGTCCGCGGCGGTCTGCAACATGCACACTGCCATCGTGTCGCTGACGGAAGAATTGACGGCGATCGATCTGTACAACCAGCGTGCCGATGTCTGCAAGGACAAGGAACTCAAAAAGATCCTCATCCACAATCGCGACGATGAAAAAGAACATGCGTCGATGCTGCTGGAATGGATACAACGCAATGACCCGAAGTTCTCCGGCGAAATGACAGACAGCCTGTTTACCAAGAAATCAATCACCAAACGATAGTTTCGATTGCCTCACCACGACAAAAGGCCGTCTTGCGACGGCCTTTTCACTGCCATATATTTTTGTTGCCCGTCTTAAGGAACGGTAACTGTAGCCTGATTGATCGTGACCGCCGACTGTGCCAACAGCCTGCCGTTCGCTGTTGATCCAGCCTGCATATTGATCAGTGTTTGCCCCAATATCACCCCTTGCATAAGCGCTGTCGTTCCGATGTCCACATTACCGGAGACCTGCCAGAACACGTTCTCGGGAAGTGCGCCACCGGTCAATAACACCTGTGTAGCCCCAGCCTGAGTAAGCGTTCCTGTGATCTGGAAGACCCACACATCCGTCGCAGTTCCATTCAGTGTCAAATTCGAGTTGATGGAAACATTAACGGCACAGGTGTAGTTGCCGGCGGCAAGGGTCGATCCACCCAGGGCGCCAACTCCGGGACATGGACCGCCTGCCATGCCCGCTGCAGCGGTGTATGCAGTTTGCATGTCGCCTACGGCTGTAGTCAGATCAACCGTAGTTGTCCCGCCCACCATGTCGGCCGCATACAAATGTCCGCCGCCGACCACTTGTGTCGATGTATATGCGGTGTCCGTGGGTTCGCCGACCAATGACCACCCTGTCAAGAACACCCTCGCAGCCGGACTCAAGCCGATATTCCCGGTCACGACCGAAGCAGGCACCGTCGATACACCCGTCTTTGCCAGGATCACATAATTGGCGGCACTGCCCAAGTTCACACAACCCGCACCTGCGCAGGCTGTTCCGACCGGACCTGAAGCTGCTGAGCCTACGGGCGCACTCCCACTACTGCTTCCGCCACCGCACCCGACTACAAGAGTGGCCAGAAACAATGTGAGCAGCCACGCTAGTGGCTTTGAAACGATATTGGACTTTCTCATGTTTGCATCTCCCGAATGTCGGATCCCGAATCAGGATCCTGTGCGCCAACTGCTGATCGTTTGCAGCGGCAAATCTCAACGCATCGCGTCAAGGTAACGACATTTATATGCTTCCGCAGATGTCTGCTCTGTTCGTCTGCGCACATTAGCCCTGCAAACTCACACACTGCCCCTGTCCGTATGTTGTCCCCTGAACCGGGCATGTCTCCGCCGGGTTGGGTAGCTCGACACTGTCGCTGTTCGCAAGCGCACATACGGCAGCGGGTCTTTGCGGTAGTTTTGATCCAGAAGAAATGCGCCGAATGGATGCAACCTGGCAAAGGCCTTCTTAATTTATAAATTCAAGAATCGATCATGACTGCATCATCCACACAGCTATCCAGCATCTTTTCGCGGCTGTCGCTCGGCGCGATGCTTGTGCTTTCCCTGACGGCGAACTGTGACGAGTTCGTCGGCCCGCCCGAGCAGGCACTGCCGGAAGACGCTGCGAATGCCTTCGACACGCCGCGCGATTATCTGTCCGGACAGTATCTCGACTTCATCACCTCCATCGACCGCTTCTTTGGCGATGAGCGTCACTACCAGGAGGCCAACGACAGTGTGATGCAGCTCGATATCACCCGGGTGATGGGTTACGGCGGAGAACACAAGTTCGTCTGGTCGGCCAGCGCCAATGTGCGGCTGCCCATCGCCGAACAGAAATTGCATCTGATACTGGAAACCGACCCGGACAAGAAAGTGATCGTCGACTCGAAGAAGATCCAATCGCCGCAACTCAAGCAACCCGCCTCCCCGCAAAGCTACGCTGCGGCCTTGCGCATCGAAAAGATCGAGGCGGAGCGCTGGCACTACAGCGCCGACGCCGGGATAAAGTTTGCCGGACTGTATTCAAAACCCTTCGCGCGCGCGCGCGCCCGCCTGGCGGTTCCGCTGGAACTGTGGCGCATGACACTGGCGGAAACCGCTTTCTGGTTCAACAACACCGGCGTGGGCGCGACCACCCAGTTCGATCTGGAGCGCCCTATCACCGACCCGCTCGTGTTCCGATCTTCCAGCAACGCCACCTGGCTGAACGACAATCAGAATTTCGATCTGCGTCAGGATTTCACGTTCATTCATGCATGGGACGAACGCACCGCCCTGTTGTATCAGGCGAGCGTGATCGGCGTAAGTCGGCCACAGGCTCAGGTGTCGGACTATGTACTGCTGGTACTGTATCGTTATCGCCTGCACAGGGAATGGACATATCTCGACCTGAGCCCGCAACTGCATTTCCCGCGCGGCAATGGCTACCGCGCCAGCCCGATGCTCAGCCTCCGTCTTGAAATATTGTTCGATCAATCCCGCTGACGTTGTTTCGGCACAAACCATCACACCCAATCGGGTTGAATTCGCCGCAGCGGAGGTCTACATTGGTCCGCTCGGGAACGGCTATCTGTCGCCGCCCCGTCCTTTCCCCGCATCAAGTGAAGGAGACGATCATGAATACAGCAGACATGATGATCCATGTACAACCCTCGTTGGATATGCAGACCAGAACCGGTCTGGAGAAACAATTGCTCGGACGTGTGGGAGTCGATTGCGCCGAGTTCAACCACTCCCCGCAACCCTATGCGCTGATGGTGAAATACGACCCGGATGCTGTGGAAGGCATGGAGTTACTGCAAATGGTGCGCAGAGTCGATCCCGCCGCCTTCATGGTGGGACTGTGATCCGCCGCTAGAACTCCCCCTGCACCCCAAACGAGAACGGCAGTACGAACGCGTACACGGGTTCGCGGGTGGTATAGCTTGGGTCGTAGCTGTAGCCGACGATGTTCTTGCGCTGGTAGACGTTGTTCAGCTCGAAGTAGGTACCCAGCTTCCAGCGGTTGAACACATAGTTGCGATCCAGGCGCAGGTCGAGACGGTGATAGACCGGCAAGGTGCCCGAGTTGACCCCGGCATAGAGCGGGATCGGGCGACCGTCCGGATAGTTGCTGCCGCTGGGGCCGAGGATGGGCGTGTAGGGCGTGCCCGAGTGGTAGTTCCATTTGCCGCCAAACGACCAGGCCTCCGAAAATTTGTAAGTCCCCACCAGCGTGGTGTTGACCGGCTGGTCGTACTGGAAGCGGAACGACTCGCCGGTTACGTCGTTGCGGCGCGACGACTTGGACAGGTTGAGCACCCACCAGCCGGAGAGTTTGTCGGTCTCTTCTTTCTTGATCAGCAGTTCGAGTCCGTAGGCTTTGCCGCTGGCCGCGTTGATGTAGTTGAGCAGCGGATCGCTGATGATCAGATTGCTGAACTTCTTGTAATACGCTTCAGTCTTCCAGTTCCAGTCCGCATCCACTTTCTGCGCGATGCCGAGCACGCTGTGGTCGGCGCGGATATGCCACAGATCCGGATTGCCGAACTGGCGAACGGCCTGCTCCCCCGAGGGCATCTGGTTGTGCCGCCCCCAGCCCGCAGTCAGCAGGGTATCCCGGCTCCATTCCCATTCCATGCCGACCCTTGGTTCTGTATAGGAACGGTGGAGAAGACTCTCGGAACTCCTGCGCACGCCGCCGACCAGTGTGAGACGCTCCAGCACGCGTTTGCGGTCCTGCAGCGAAAGGCTCCACACATTCATGCCAAAATCATCGACCAGCCGTTTGCGCGTTGCCGTGGTCAGATCGCAGTTGGCTTCGAACTGGGTACAGGGTGCGTTCTTGGAGTCGACATCGATCTTGACCCTGACATCGATGTACTCGGCGCCCAGCGATACTTCATGTCCCTCGCTGACATCCATGCGCAGCTGCTCGCGTAACATCAGGTTCTCCTGCGAGAAGGTGAAGACGCCCACCGTGCCGACACGGCTCTCGGTGCGGTCAAGACTATGCTCAAGCACCAGCTTGTTGTAGCGCGCATCCGAGAGCATGGTGTCCAGCACGATGCCCTGCGTCGCGTTCGAGTCGGACATCGAGGAGTCCCCCGCCAGGACAGGTTCCTGCTGCGCAGTATCCGAACTCGCGGCGATGTTGATCTTCAGCGAATCGGCTGCGCCGTGCAGGTGCAGCGACAGCCGGTTGGTATCGTTCACCTGCCACAGATACTTGCCCTGATAGTCCCAGTAGTTGGGGATCTGCACGGTTACGCCATCCTGCTCGATCTGCTTGATCAGCAGATCGATGTAGCTGCGCCGCGCCGCGAAATAGAACGACTGGTTCTCGCTCTGCGGCCCCTCGACCAGAAAATCGGCCCCCATCAGGTTGATGTTGACCTTGCCGCCCAGCCTGTCCTTGCGCGGCTCGCGCAAGGCGACATCGATCACCGCCCCGGTGACATCGTAGTAATGCGGACTGAACGCCGCCGCATACAGGTTGAAATCCTCGATCAGGTCGGCATTGAACACACTGATGGCGCCGTAGTGGAATAACTTGCCAATGTAGAGATCGTCGACGTAATAAGCGTTGTCGCCGGGACCGGAACCGCGCACCGCGGGCGCGCTGCTGCCGTTAACCGTCGCCACACCGGGCAGACTCTGCAAGCCGCGCAGGGGATCGCCGCTGGAGCCCGCGAGCTTGCGCAGGGTCTTGCCGCTGATCACGCTCTTGCTCACGCGCTCGGGCGCGCGCTGCGCGGTCACCACCATCTCGCCCAGGGTCTCGGGTACGCGCAGATAGAACACCGGGGCAGGCAGCGCCGCCCCCTGCACCAGTTCGATCTCGATGGATACGGGATCGCCCTGAGCGGACAGCACAGCAGTCAGCGTGTATTTGCCGGCAGCGGGGAGATCGAGTTGAAAACGGCCCTGCCCGTCCGAGACGGCAGTGAGAGAAGGCAAGTCACGCACCGTGACTTGCACGGCAGGCAGCGGACGCCGGTTCCCTTTTTCCAGCACTGAGCCGGCCACGGTCCAGTCCGCCGCGACTGCGGGGACGAGCCCTAGCGATACGAACAGACAAACCGAAGAGATTCCGCTCCAGCGCGCCGCGCGCCGAGTTATTCCGCTGATGAGGATAAACACCGTGATCTTCCCTGCTGAGCCGTGACCTTGGCATTCTAAACAAAGGCAGCGGACAAATGCAGTGCGTTGCGACGAAACACGGAGATAGAGGTGTGGAGCGAAGGGGCGCGACAGAAACATAGCCGGGCTCCCGCTTGGCGCAGGAGCCCGTCGAAACAAGCGGAATCAGGCTCTCACGTTAATGATGGAACCCACCGTCTGGCCGTTGGTGTTGACCGACTGTTTGATCTCGGCTTCCGCCGCCTTGGCGGCATTGGCGGAGTCGTCGCGGGTGTTCTCGCGCACGTTCTCTTTCACCTTTTCCTCGCTCACCCGCTCAGTGCGGGTCTGCGGCTGCGGCTGGACTTGCGACACATAGTTGCTTGCTGAAGAAACCGGATTGGTAGCCATTTCATGCTCCTTGTCTGTGCGTCAGGATTGCGGCGGCTAACGCCAGCCGCCATAATGCACAAGGTTGATTCTACTCGCAGCGCCGACGCGATGCACCTGCAATATTCACCCTACTGCCATAAGGAATAAACGATGATTTCCCCGCTGCTGATCGCCAAGAACGACAAACACGAACTTGCCCTGCTGCCGCAGATGGCCAACCGCCACGGCCTGATCACCGGCGCCACCGGCACCGGCAAGACCGTGACGCTGCAATCGCTGGCGGAGTCGTTCAGCCGCATCGGCGTGCCGGTGTTCATGTCCGACATCAAGGGCGACCTCTCCGGCATTTCGAAAACCGGCGGTGGCAATGCCAAAGTGCAGGCACGTGTCGAACAGCTGAAACTGGAAGGCTTCGAACATCGTGCCTACCCGGTGACGTTCTGGGACGTGGAAGGCAAGCAGGGCCATCCGGTGCGTGCCACCGTGTCCGACATGGGGCCGCTGCTGCTGGGGCGCATGCTGAATCTCAACGACACGCAACAGGGCGTGCTCACGCTGGTGTTCAAGATCGCCGACGACAACGGCATGCTGCTGCTCGACTTCAAGGATCTGCGCACCATGGTGCAGCATGTCGGCGACAACGCCAAGGACTTCACCACCGAGTACGGCAACATCTCCACCGCCAGCATAGGCGCGATCCAGCGCGGCCTGCTGGAACTGTCCAGCCAGGGTGCGGAACAGTTCTTCGGCGAGCCCATGCTCAACATCGACGACCTGATGCAGACCGACAAAGGGGCGGGCATGGTCAACATCCTCGCCGCCGACAAGCT
>DMCN01000013.1 GCA_003445795.1 Gallionellaceae bacterium | reverse complement strand
CATCTCCGGTGTTTCACCGTATTGCATCACGAGGCCGATCACGATCAGTACCGCGCCCAGGATGGCGGCGCCGATGCGGCCGATCCGGCCCGGTTCGATCTTGCCCTCGATCTTGCCCAGTACGGCGATCATCAGGAACAGGATGCCCGCCAGCACGAACATGCGCACCATGGGTACATCGACCAGCCTCAACATGACATCTTTCATGACTATCCTTTCAGTCTGAATCGCAACGAACGCGGCTACTTTAGCACATCAAAATCTGATTGGAATTGCGCGGGCGAGACTGCTCAATTGCCCAGCAGATTGACCAATCCATCCAGTCCGACGAAGTTCAGCGCATAGCTGGCCTGCGCCCGCACCACCGGTTTGGCGTGGTAGGCGATGCTCACGCCCGCCTGCGCCATCATCTTCAGGTCGTTGGCACCATCGCCCATTGCGATGACCTGCGCGGCTTGTAGCCCGAACTCCTCGCGCACGTGGTTCAGCCAGTCGGCCTTGCCCTGCGCATCCACAATCTTGCCGGACACATTGCCGGTGAGTTTGCCGTCGACTATTTCCAGTTCGTTGGCGTGGGCGAAGTCGAGCCCCAATCTTGCCTTCAGTCTTTCGGTGAAGAACACGAAACCGCCCGAGACCAACAGCGTCATGACGCCGTGTTTTTTCAATTCCGTCAGCATCGTCTCGGCACCGGGATTGAGTTTCAGCCGTTCGTCGTACACGCGCAGCAGTGCCGCCTCGTCCAGTCCCTTCAACAGGGCCACGCGGCGGCGCAGGCTCTCGGCGAAATCGATCTCGCCGCGCATCGCCGACTCGGTGATCTCCGCCACCTGTGGCTTGATGCCCTGCATGTCGGCGATCTCGTCGATGCACTCGATGTTGATGAGCGTGGAATCCATGTCCATCACCAGCAGCCCGAAATCGGCAAGCTGCTTGCCCTGCGGCACGAAACCGTAATCGATCTGATGCTCGAAACAATAGGCTGCGATGTTCGCCTGCGGATTGACCGCGCGCAAGCGATACAGATGCGCGGCGACCTGCTCGATACGGGCGGCATTGGCGACACTGGCGAGATGCTCGACCTGTGCGGAGGGGATGTTGTGCAGGGCTTGAAGGATGAGGTTCATGTTCTGTTATTCGTTTCCGCCGCAGCGGGTATTCAAATCAAAAGCGCTGCATTTTAATTCAATGAAGGCGGATGACGGAAAGAAGTTGCGGGCGGGGTGGTGTCTCCCTCACGCTTCCCCTATCATGCTCCAGTCCTGTCGCATTGACGGCCCACCCTATGGAGGCAGCATGAACCCCGGATATCTTCTGCGAACCGTTATCTCAGCACGTCTTTTCATCGTGTCATCTGCAGCCCTGATCCTGTCGGGATGTCTCGCGGCCACACCAATCAAGACAGACGATTCGAGCGTATTCCAGCCGTCGGTCAGGGGCTCCGTCAGCCTCGAAGAGGGCACGCAGGCACCCGCCGAGCCGCAGACAGGCAAAGCCATCGAATTCGGACTGGCGCGGGTAAAAGGCAGCGGCGGGCAGACGCTTGCGGCCGGAGACTCACCGGTCATCTACAGTAACAATACGTTCACCTCGCCGCAGCAACTCAAGGTCGATTTCGATATCAACTATGTCGATCTCTCTTTCCGCTCGCGCAAATTTTTTCGCGAGGGCTCGTTCGGACTTGAATGGTCCGCCGGGATCGGCCATACCTCCATGGGGCTGGCTGTGACGTCGGCCACGCAGAAAGCAGCAGCGCGCTTCAACAATTACGGCGCACAGGGCGGAGTCGGCCTCATTTGGCGCATGCGCCCCAGCACCAGCCTGCACGCTCATGTATCAGCATTCGCGTCGGGCGCTGCAACTGGCGTAAACACCACCGGGCGATTCGAACTCTTCCTGGCGCAGGGGCTCGGCGACAATCTTGCCCTGCGCGCTGGTTATGCCACAACGGAAGTGAATGGGGATAGCGGGTACGGGGCGTCGGATTTTCAGATGAGGTACAACGGGCCGATACTGGATATCGGGCTGAACTTTTAGGGAACAGCCTGCAGTTTCAAGTCGCCACTGTGCGGCCTGTAAATTGACCGGGGCATGCCCCGGTTTTTTCTGGCCGCGCTTCAGGCTTGGCGCTTCTCCTGCGCCAGCATGATCTTCGCCAGGTTGGTCTCGATCCAGTCGGTCAACGACTCCACCTGACTGCCGATCTGCTCACCCAGCGGCGTCAATGAATACTCCACGTGCGGCGGCACCACCGGATGCGACACCCGGTCGATGAAACCATCCTGCTCCAGTTGCTGCAGCGTCTGTGCCAGCATCTTCTCGCTCACCCCGCCGATCTTGCGCCTCAGCTCGCTGAAGCGGTGCGTCCCTTCCCGTAGTGCGACCAGCACCAGTACACCCCAGCGGCTGGTCACATGATTGAGGATTGCACGCGAAGGACACTCGGCAGCGAAGACTTCCCCGCGCCTGATCTTGGTCAGTACTTTCCCGGTACCCGTATTCGCCATGACACTTACCTTTTTGTACGTACTTACGCAAAGTTAGCACAACGATTATGCTTCGTCCAGCTGCTCATTTTTTAACCAAGACAAGAAAGGAAACATCATGATCGTCGTCACCGGAGCAACCGGCCAACTGGGCCGCCTCGTCATCGCCGCGCTGCTGAAGAAAGTCCCCGCCGCGCGGATCGTCGCCGCCGTGCGCAATGTGGAGAAAGCAAAAGACCTCGCCGCGCTGGGCGTGCAAGTGCGCCAGGCCGATTACACCCAGCCCGCAAACTGGGATGCCGCGCTGAAAGGCGCGGACAAAGTGCTGCTCATCTCCTCCAGCGAGATCGGGCAGCGTGCAAGACAACACAAAGCCGTTATCGACGCGGCCAAGCGCGCCGGCGTGAAACTGCTGGCCTACACCAGCGTGCTGCGCGCCGACACCTCCGTACTCGGGCTGGCGGGCGAACACAAGGAAACCGAAGCCTACCTCCGCGCCTCCGGCGTGCCCGCCGTTCTCCTGCGCCACGGTTGGTACACCGAGAACTACACCATGGGTGTCCCCACTGCGCTGAAGCTGGGCGCGGTGTACGGTTGCGCAGGCGACGGACGCATCTCCTCGGCCACGCGCGCCGACTATGCCGAAGCGGATGTCGCTGTGCTGACCGCAGACAATCAGGCCGGGAAAGTCTATGAACTGGCGGGCGACACTGCCTTCACCCTGACCGAACTCGCAACGGAGATCTCGCGCCAGAGCGGCAAAGCCATCGGCTACGTCAACCTGCCAGAAGCGGATTACAAGCAGGCGCTGCTGGGCGCAGGTCTGCCGGAACCGCTCGCGGCACTGCTGGCGGATTCCGACACGGGTGTTTCAAAAGGAGCGCTGTTCGATGACGGCAAGCAACTGAGCAAGCTTATCGGCAGGGCGACGACACCGCTGGCTGCGGCAGTCGCGGCGATGGTCAAGTGAGTCGGGTTTTGTTCATCGTGGGTTGTGTTAGCGGATTCTTCGCGTAACCTAACATCAAAGGCAAAACCGCCGGGCTGGCCCGGCGGTTTTGATTGTTGCCAAACTACACCCTTCGACAAGCTCAGGGCGAACGGCTTAAATAATCACTTCAACTCCCCAAAGAAATTCTTAACCGCCAACACCCGCTGCTGCAAATCCCCATACTTCAACTCAATCCGCAGCTTGTCCTGCCCCGCCATCTTGATGTGCCGTTTGCTCTGGATCATGGTGATCACCTTCATCGGGTCGATGGGCGGGTTCGGCACGAATTGAATCACGATGGCTTCCGATGACGCATCCACCTTGCTGATGCCGAGCGGCTTGGCGAGGATGCGCAGGCGGTGGCTGTCGAGCAGGGTCTGCGCGGGTTCGGGCAGTAGACCGAAACGGTCGATGAGCTCTTGCTGCATGTCGTCTAGGTCTTGCTGCGTGTTGCAGTGCGCGAGGCGTTTGTAGATGACCAGGCGCTGGTGGATGTCGCCGCAGTAGTCGTTCGGCAGCAAGGCTGGTGTGTGCAGGTTGATCTCGGTGGTCACGCCCAGCGGGTGCGCCATGTCCGGCTCGTGGCCTTGTCTGAGAGAAGAGATGGCGGCGCTCAGCATGTCGTTGTAGAGGCTGAAACCGATTTCCTGCATCTCGCCGCTTTGCGATTCGCCCAGCACTTCGCCCGCGCCGCGTATTTCCAGATCGTGCATGGCGAGGAAGAAACCGCTGCCCAGTTGTTCCATTGCCTGGATCGCTTCCAGGCGTTTCTTGGCCTGTGCGGTAAGTCCATCCATGCTGTCCACCAGCAGGTAGGCATAAGCCTGGTGATGCGAACGGCCGACGCGGCCGCGCAACTGGTGTAGTTGCGCGAGGCCGAAGCGGTCCGCGCGGTTCATGATGATGGTGTTGGCGGTGGGCACGTCGATGCCGGTCTCGATGATCGTGGAGCACAGCAGCACGTTGAAGCGCTGGTGGGTGAAGTCGCGCATCACCGCTTCCAGATCGCGTTCGCCCATCTGCCCGTGTGCCACGCGGATGCGCGCTTCCGGCAGCAGCGTTTCCAGTTTCTCCAGCATGTTGTTGATGGTATCGACTTCGTTGTGCAGGAAGTACACCTGCCCACCGCGCTTGAGTTCGCGCAGCACGGCTTCGCGGATGATGCCCTGGCTGAAACCGGCGACGAAGGTTTTGATCGACAGGCGGCGCTGCGGCGCGGTGGCGATCACAGAGAAATCGCGCAGGCCTTCCAGTGACATCGCTAGCGTGCGCGGGATGGGTGTGGCGGTGAGCGTGAGCACATCCACTTCGGCGCGCAGTGCTTTGAGGCGTTCCTTCTGCTGCACGCCGAAACGGTGTTCCTCGTCGAGAATCACCAGACCGAGGTTGTGGAACTTCACATCTTTCTGGATCAGCTTGTGCGTGCCGATGACGATGTCGAGTTTGCCTTCGGCCAGGTCTTTCAGCGCCTGCGTCACTTCCTTGGTCGAGCGGAAGCGCGACAACTCGGCGATCTTGATCGGCCAATCGGCGAAGCGGTCGGAGAAATTCTGGAAGTGCTGTTCGGCCAATAGCGTCGTGGGCACCAACACCGCGACCTGTTTGCCATCCATCACCGCCACGAAGGCGGCGCGCAGGGCGACTTCGGTCTTGCCGAAACCCACATCTCCGCAGATGAGTCGGTCCATCGGTTTGCCGGATTGCAGATCGAGTAGCACGGCTTCGATGGCGGCGGCCTGGTCGGCCGTTTCCTCGAAACCGAAGCCCGCAGAGAACGCTTCGTAGTCGTGATAGGTGAGCTTGAACGCATGACCCTTGCGCGTGGCTCGCTGTGCGTAGATGTTCAATAGCTCGGCAGCGGTGTCGCGCACCTGCTGCATGGCGCGGCGCTTGGCCTTGTCCCACGCGCCGCTGCCCAGTTTGTGCAGCGGCGCGGCTTCCGGAGCGCCGCCGCTGTAGCGGCTGATGACGTGCAGTTGTGAGACGGGTACGTACAGTTTATCGCTGCCTGCATACTCCAGCAGCAGGAATTCGTTCTCGCCTTCGCCGAGGTCGAGGTTGATCAGTCCCTGGTAGCGCGCGATGCCGTGTTGTTCGTGCACCACCGGATCACCCGGTTTGAGCTCGGACAGGTCACGCAGCATGCCTTCCACGTTGCTCTTCTTCGCGGCACGCGCGGCGCGGCTTCTGGGCTGGGCGGCATATAGCTCGGTCTCGGTGACGATGGCGAGTTTGTCATCCGGCAGGGCGAAACCGATCTGGAGCGGGCCCACGCCGAGCATGAACTTGTCTTTGGAGGCGAGAAAGGAGGCATAGTCTTCGCACACGGCGGGCAGCAGGCCGTATTCCTTCAGGTAACCGGACATGATCTCGCGGCGACCGAGGCTGTCGGCGATTAGTAGTACACGTCCGGTGTATATCTCCAGGAAGTTCTGGAAGGCGTGGGTGGGAATCTCGGCGCGCCTATCGACCGCGATGGGGGGGATTGCAGCTGTTGAGCAGGGCGCAAGTGTTGCTCCGGCTTCGCTGGCGACGATATCCACCCGCGCAAACTCCTTCGCCCGGATAAAAAACTGCTCCCCATCCAGAAACAACTCCTTCGTTTCCAGCAGCGGCCGCTGCGGATCACCGCGCAGCAGGTTGTAGCGCGAGGCCGCATCCTTGCCGAAGGTGGCGATGGCTTCATCCACATTGTGGTGCAGACAAAGCGTGGCGTTCCTGGGCAGGTAGTCGAACAGTGTGGCGGTCTGTTCGAAGAACAGCGGCAGGTAATACTCGATGCCGGAGGGGGCGATGCCCTTGCTCACGTCTTTATAGATACGCGACTTGGACGGATCGCCTTCGAAGCGGTCGCGGAAGTTCTGGCGGAAGGTGGCCTGGCCCTTTTCGTCCATGGGGAACTCGCGCGCCGGCAGCAGGCGGATCTCCGGCACCGGGTAAAGCGTGCGCTGGCTGTCCACGTCGAAAGTGGCGATGGATTCGATCTCGTCATCGAACAGGTCGAGGCGGTAGGGCAGCACGCTACCCATGGCGAACAGGTCGATGATGCCGCCGCGCACGCAGTATTCGCCGGGGGTGAGCACCTGCTGTACATGGTTGTAACCGGCCAGCGTCATCTGCTGGCGGAAGCCGTCGAGGTCCAGGCTTTCGCCCTTTTTGAGGAAGAAGGTATAGGCCGCAAGGTATGACACCGGTGGCAGCGGGTACAGCGCGGTGGTGATCGGCACAATGACCACATCGCTGGCATTGGTACGGATATGGTGCAGCGTGGCCAGACGCTCGGATACCAGGTCTTGATGGGGTGAGAAGTGATCGTAGGGCAGGGTCTCCCAGTCCGGCAGCAGATGCACGCGCAGTTTCGGGTCGAAGAACGGGATCTCTTCCACCAGCCGCTGCGCTTCCAGCGCATTGGCCGCGATGACGACCAGCGGCGACTGCTTGGCAGCGAGTTGCGCCAGGCCGAGAGCATCGGATGAACCTGTCAGGTTCGTGTAACGCGGACGGGAGTGGGAAGACTGGAAAAGCATGGGGGACTGTCGGTGCAAAGGTGCACATTATAAGCCACGCAGCCCGTCCTCCTGTTTTACAATTCGACCATGTCCGAATTCCACGCTTTAGTCCCTGCTGCCGGTTTCGGCGCCCGCATGGGCAACGAATTGCCCAAGCAATATCTCGATCTGGCCGGACGGCCCATGATCTGGCACGCGCTTTCCACTTTGTGTGCCAATTCAAATATCAAGACCGTGTTCGTCGTGCTTGCTCCGGGCGACGAATATTTCGCGCGCTACGACTGGTCACATTGCGAGGGCAAACTGGCACCGCTGTATTGCGGCGGCGCGACCCGCGCCGAGAGCGTGGCCAACGGACTGTTGGTATCCGGGTTGGAAGCGGACGATTGGGTGCTGGTGCACGATGCGGCGCGGCCCTGCCTGACCCAGCATCTGTTGTCGCGCATGATCGCCGAACTGCGCAACGATGCGGTCGGCGGCATCCTCGCCGTGCCGGTGGCGGACACCCTGAAACGTGCCGACTCGAAGCAGCGCATCGCCCACACCGAGCCGCGCGAAGGGTTGTGGCAGGCGCAGACGCCGCAAATGTTCCGCGCCGGTCTGTTGGCCGAGGCATTGGCGCGCTGCAATACCGTCACCGACGAAGCTTCGGCCATCGAAGCGATGGGGCTGCAACCGAAACTGGTGGGCAGCGACAGCAGCAATTTCAAGGTCACTTATCCGCAGGACATCGAGTTGGCAGAATTACTACTGAAGGAACGAAAATGAGGATTGGCCAAGGTTTCGACGTTCACCAGTTGGTCGCGGGCCGTAAGCTCATCATCGGCGGAGTGGATATCCCGCACGAAAAAGGCCTGCTTGGCCATTCCGATGCAGACGTGTTGCTGCATGCCGTCTGCGACGCGATCCTGGGTGCGGCCGCGCTGGGCGATATCGGCAAGCATTTTTCCGACACCGATGCGAAATACAAGGACATCGACAGCCGTCTGCTGCTGCGCGTGGTGGCGGGTAAGATCAGGGAGGCCGGGTTCCGAGTCGGCAACGTCGATGCCACCATCATCGCGCAAGCGCCGAAAATGGCACCGCACATCCCGCAGATGGTCGCCAACATCGCCGCCGATCTGGGCATTGAGCAGACTGCGGTGAACGTGAAAGCGACCACCACCGAACAACTCGGCTACACCGGACGCGGCGAAGGCATCGCCGCGCAGGCGGTGGCGTTGCTGCTGGTCTGATGAAGATACTCGCTGTCGAGACTTCCACCGAATATTGTTCTGTCGCCCTGTGGCAGGACGGTACGGTGAGCGAGCGTTGCGAGCTGGTCGGACAGAAGCACTCCGAAGTATTGATGGCGATGCTGGATGCGTTGCTGAAAGATGCGGGTATCAAAGTCAAACAGGTCGATGGCATCGCCTACGGCAAGGGGCCCGGTTCTTTCACCGGGGTGCGTATCGCCTGCGGGGTGGCTCAAGGTCTGGCACTCGGTGCCGATGTCGGTGTGGTTGGCGTATGCACGCTGCAAGCACTGGCCGGGGCTTCCGGCAAAGATAAGATCATCGCCGCGCTGGATGCGCGCATGGGCGAGCTGTATCTGGCGGCTTACGAGAGACGCAACGGCGAGTGGACGGAAGCGATAGCACCTTGTCTGTGCAAGGCGGACGTCGCGCCTGCGCTGGCAGGGGACGGCTGGTTCGGTGTCGGCAGCGGTTTCTCGGTTGCCGGTGAGGCATTGCAGGCGCGTTACGGCAAGTCGCTGTGCGGAATTGATGCGCAAGCCGTGCCGCAAGCCAGTGCTGTCGTCCGGCTTGCAGCGGGTGAATTTGCCAGGGGTAATGCCGTGGATGCGGCGCTGGCCTTGCCGCTCTATCTGCGCGACAAGGTGGCGCTGAAGACCAGCGAGCGGAACGCATGATATTGCGCGACATGAGCGAGGCGGATCTGGATGTCGTGTTGCGCATCGAACGCGAGGTGCATGCGCATCCGTGGACGGCGGGGAATTTCAGCGATGCTTTGCGCAGCAAATATCTGTGCAAGGTATACGAGTCGGAAACGGACGGTATGGTCGGCTATGCGATCCTGATGCTGGCTGTTGACGAGGCTGAACTGCTCGATATCGCCATCGCGGCAGGGCAGCAGCGGCATGGCTGGGGGCGCAAGTTGCTGGAAGAGATGATGGCGCTGGCGCGGCGCCAGAACATGCAGCGCATGGTGCTGGAAGTGCGGGCCTCCAATGCGGCGGCGATCGCGCTATACCGCAAGGCCGGTTTTTCGGATATCGGATTGCGCCGTGATTATTATCCGGCAGAGAATGGACGCGAGGATGCAATCCTGATGGGGCGGGACCTTTGAACATAAGAGACGAAAACGTATTGCGCGAGTTGAATCTGTACCCGCTCTGGGTACGGCGCGACGCGTCCGTGGCGGCGGAGCATGAGGCTGCGCCTGTCGTTGCGGCAAGGGAAGCGCCTGCCGCCGAATCGCTTCCGGTTGCAGCGGTAGTGCTCGCTCCGGCAGCTCGGACGGAGCAGGCAGCCGTCGCGACTGACTGGCCCGCCCTCAAGCAACAAGTGCGCGATTGCACCGCCTGCAAACTGCGTGCGGGTTGCACACAGACGGTGTTCGGCGTCGGCGACGAGAATGCCGACTGGTTGTTCGTGGGCGAAGGTCCCGGTGCGGACGAGGATGCGCAGGGAGAACCCTTTGTCGGTCAGGCAGGCAAGCTGCTCGACAACATGCTGGCCGCGATCAAACTCAAGCGCGGTGCCAACGTCTACATCGCCAACATCGTCAAATGTCGTCCGCCCGACAATCGCAACCCGGAGCCGGACGAGATCGCCACCTGCCTGCCCTATCTGCAGCAGCAGATCGCGCTGATCAAGCCGAAACTCATCATTGCACTCGGCAAGACTGCAGCCACTTCACTGCTGGGGCGCGATGCAACGCTGGGCTCACTGCGCGGCACGGTGCATGAGTATCAGGGTATTCCCCTCATCGTCACTTATCACCCTGCCTACCTGTTGCGCAGTCCGGCCGAAAAAGCCAAAGCCTGGCAGGATCTGTGTTTTGCCGTGCAGAGGATGAGCCCGTGAGACTCGGCATCGGCCTCTCCACGCGCATCACGCTGGCGGCATTGCTGCTGGTGCTGGGCGGCGGTTTGCTGTGGATAGGCAAAGAGAACGACCAGATGCACCAGACCTATCTGAGCGATCGCAGCGCCGACCTGGAAACCGCCTTGCATGTCGAAAAGGTGCGTCTGGGACAAACCATCGAGGTGTTGCGGCAGGATGTGGTGTTCCTCGCCAACACGCCGCCCATTACGGGTCTCATCCGCGCCAGTGCCAACTACGGTCTCGATCCGCGCGACAAGAACAGCTATGCCACCTGGGAAGCGCGCCTGCAGGAGATCTTCGCTGCCTTCCTGCGTGCGCACCCCGACTACTATCAGGTGCGCTACATCGGCGCGGCGGGCGAGGGTATGGAACTGGTGCGGGTGGAGCGGCGCGACGGTCGCGTCGAAGCGGTTCCGCACGATGCCCTGCAAGCCAAAGGCGACCGTGATTATTTCCGCGCCGGATTGATGCTGACCTCCGGGCGCGTATATCTTTCCGAATTCGATCTCAACAAGGATCAAGGCGCGATCGAAGTGCCGCATCGTCCGACCCTGCGCGCGGTGACGACGGTGTTCGACGCGAGCGGTCGTGTGTTCGGCATGGTGGTGATCAACAAGGACCTGGGGCCGCTGTTCGATCTGTCGTCCACCGGCTTGCCCCCCGGGGTGCAGGCGCTCATCGCCGACCAGTACGGGCAGTATCTGCATCATCCGGAAACGAAGCGCGCGTTCGAATTCGAGCTGGGCAGCAGCAGGAAGATCACCGACGATTTCCCCACGCTCGCGCCGATGTTCGAGGCGCAGTCCAAGCTGAACAAACTTTCCTTTCATGCGGTGGGCGGCGCGGACTCTGGCTATCTGGCGGCGGAACGGGTGTTCTTCGATGCCAGCGACCCCTCGCGTTTCCTGCTGCTGGCCTATCACGTACCCGAACGGCTGGTCTCGCGCCAGGTGACCGGTATCCCCTTGCCAAGCATCATGCAGGCGGTGTTCGTGATGCTGGCGTTAAGCCTGCTGTTCATGCTGATGCTGCGTTACACCTTTGCCCCGCTCAAGCGCATCACCGCTGCCGCGATGGAGATCGCCGCCGGGAACCGCAATATCCGCCTGCCGAAAAAAGGCGGCGGCGAGGTCGGTGAACTGGCGGAAGCGTTGAACATCATGCTCGACAAGTTGCTGGATAGCGACCTGATCGAGCGCGAGAACGCCTTCCGCAAGGAGCTGATCGAATCCTTGCCGGGCGTCTTTTACATGCTCGATGCGGAAGGGAAGTTCCTGTTGTGGAACCGCAATCTCGAACAGGTGCTGCAGCGCGGCAGGGATGAGATCGCCTCCGGTCATCCGCTCGACTTCTTTGCGGGAGAAGACAAGGCCAATATCGAAAACGCCATCCGTCAGGTGTTCGAACAGGGCGAAACTTCGATCGAAGCAGATTTGATGGCGAAAGACGGCACGGCAATACCGTTCCACTTCACCGGCCGGCGCGTCATGCGGCTCGGGGTTCCGATGCTGATCGGCCTCGGTCTCGATATCACCGAGCAGCGCGAACACATGCGTGTGACGGAAGCCTTGTTGCAGCGCAATCAGTTGCTGATGCAGAACTCGATGGAAGGCATCCATGTGCTGGACATCGACGGCAATGTGCTCGAAGCCAACGAAGGGTTCTGCAAGATGCTGGGCTATACCAGCGAAGAAGCATTGCTGCTCAATGTGAAGGATTGGGACAACCAGTTCACCGCCGAGGAGTTGCGTGCCAAAATCAAATCGTTCATTGGCAAGAGTGGCACCTTCGAGACCGTGCACAAGCGCAAGGATGACAGCCTGCTGGATGTCGAGGTCTGCGCGACCGGGACCGAGATCGGCGGCAACGGCTATCTGTTCGCCTCCAGTCGCGACATCACCGAGCGCAAAAAGACGCAGACATTGCTGCAACGCTATCAGCACGTGATCGAAACCGCGATGGATGGGTTTTGGGTGACCGATCTGGGAGGTTACCTGGAAGAGGCCAACGAGGCTTATGCCAAGATTTCCGGCTATTCGGTGCAGGAGTTGCTTGGCATGCACATCAGCCAGCTGGAGGCGCAGGAACACCCGGAGGAGACCCGTGCGCACATCGAGAAGATCTATGCACGGGGATACGATCGTTTCGAGACCAAGCACCGGCGCAAGGATGGCCGGGTGATCGACATCGAGGTGGCGGTGACCTACATGCCGGAGAACGAGAAGCTGTTCGTGTTCTGTCACAACATCACCCAGCGCAAACATGCCAGCGCCGAACTGCAGCACAACCAAGCACTGCTGAACGAGGCCGAGAAGATAGGGAAGTTCGGCAGTTGGGAGTTCAGTTTGCCGGGCGGCGAGTTGCGCTGGTCGGATGAGGTCTACCGGATATTCGAACTCGATCCGATCCAGACCAAACCCACCTATGACGTATTCATGAACGTGATCCACCCGGATGACCGCACCAAGGTAGAACAGGCCTACAAGCAGTCGTTGCTGGACCGCCAGACTTACCAGATCGATCACCGCGTGCAGTTCGCGGATGGCCGGATCAAATGGCTGCGTGAGCATGGGTCCACCACATTCGATAGTGCGGGAGAGCCGCAGCGTTCAGTCGGGATGGTGCAGGACATCACCGAGCAGAGGCTCGCTGAAGAGGCGCTGCGCGTCGCTGCAGCGGCTTTCGAGACGCAGGATGGCATCATCATCACCGATGCACAGTCCAGAATCATCCGCGTCAATAGCGCATTCAGCGCGATCACCGGTTACAGTGCAGACGAGGTGGTGGGCAGGAATCCCAAGATGATGAGTTCGGGACGGCATGACCGCGAGTTCTATACCGTCATGTGGAAGCAGCTGCTGGAGACAGGGACATGGGCGGGCGAGATATGGGACAGGCGCAAGAACGGCGAGACCTACCCGAAATGGATGACTATCACCGCAGTGAAGGACGAGCGGGGCGAGACCACGCAATACGTGGCCATCTTCAGCGACATCACCGCGCGCAAACAGGCGGAGGAAGAGATCCGCAATCTGGCGTTCTATGACGCGCTGACACAACTGCCCAATCGCCGGCTGTTCCAGGAACGTTTCCATTCCGCGCTGCTGGCATCAGCACGATACGGTGATTTTGGTGCGATCCTGTTCATCGACCTCGACCGTTTCAAGGTGCTCAACGATACGCTCGGACACGACTTCGGCGACCTGCTTCTGGTCGAGGTGGCGGCACGCATCCAGTCCTGTGTGCGCGAGATGGATACCGTGGCGCGCATGGGCGGAGACGAATTCGTTGTGCTGCTGGAGGGGGTCAGCAACGAGCGCGAGGATGCCTCGCACAAGGTCGGCATGGTGGCGGAGAAGATCCGCGATGCGCTGTCCCGTCCCTACCAGCTCAAGGAGCACGAGCACTTCAGTTCGCCGAGCATCGGCATCAGCCTGTTCCATGGTGACGACGAGCCCATGGATGCGCTGCTCAAGCATGCCGACATGGCCATGTACCAGGCCAAGGAATCCGGGCGCAACGGCATCCGCTTCTTCGATCCGGCCATGCAGCATGCGGTGGAGACGCGGGCGGCGCTGGAGGCCGAGCTGCGCTATGCGGTGCCCAACCGTCAATTGCGCCTGCATTACCAGATCCAGCTGGATCGCGATCTGAGGCCGATGGGCGCGGAAGCGCTGATACGCTGGATACATCCGGTGCGCGGCATGGTCTCACCCGCGCAGTTCATCCCCATCGCCGAGGAAAGTTCGCTGATCCAGGGGATAGGGCACTGGGTGCTGGAGACCGCCTGCCGGCAGCTGGCGCTGTGGAGCGAACGTGAGCAGACTCGCGGTCTGATCCTGGCGATCAATGTCAGTGCCCAGCAATTCAATAAGCACGATTTCGTCGAGGCCGTCTCAAGATCGCTGAATATCCATCAGGCCGATCCAAGACTGCTCAAACTGGAGTTGACCGAGAGTGTTGTGCTGAGCGATGTCGCGGATGTCATCACCAAGATGCAGGCCCTGAAGGCGCTGGGAGTTCGGTTGTCGCTGGACGATTTCGGCACGGGCTATTCTTCCCTGTCCTATCTGAAGCGACTACCGCTAGATCAGATCAAGATCGACCAGAGCTTCGTGCGCGACATCACCAGCAATATCGACGATGCAACCATGGTCCAGACCATCATCAGCCTGGCCAGACACTTCCGCCTCAACGTGATCGCGGAAGGCGTCGAGACGGAAGATCAGCTCGAATTCCTCAGACAGAACGGGTGCATGGCATACCAGGGCTATCTGTTCGGCAGACCCGTGCCGATCGAGGAATTGGAGGAGGCGCTTGGAAATAGATACGGCCGCGAGACGACTAATCAATTTTTTTGAAAGGAAGGAAAACATGAGCATCGTTCAGGAGTTCAAGGCATTCGCAGTCCGGGGTAACGTCATCGATATGGCCGTCGGCGTGGTAGTCGGCGCGGCATTCGGCAAGATCGTTTCATCCATCGTCGCCGATGTGATCATGCCGCCGATAGGCGTGCTGCTGGGCGGGGTGAATTTCACCGATCTTGCTTTCACCATCAAGGAAGCGGCAGTTGGTGCACCGGCAGTGGTGATCGCCTACGGCAAATTCATCCAGACCATCATCGATTTCACCATCATCGCTTTCGCCATCTTCATGGTGGTGCGACTGATCAACTCGCTGAAGAAGAAGGCCGAGGAAACCCCGGCTGCCCCCTCCAATCAGGAACTCCTGCTGACCGAGATCCGCGATCTGTTGAAGAAGCAGGCGCAGTAAAGCTGCAAGCGATCGCTGCGTTTCCCGGAAGAGGGGGGATTCAGCGCGGGGTCGGGGGAGCGATGTCGGCGTTACGGAAGGTGTACTCGCCGCGCCTGCGGTCGGCGAAGAAGTGTTCCAGGGTATATTTCACCGGCCGGAATGCCAGCGTGTCCCAGGGTATCTCGTGTTCGGCGAAGAGTTCCACTTCCAGACTCTCCACGCCCGGCGAGAAATCCAGATCCAGCAACTTGGCGCGGAACAGCAGCTGTACCTGGTTGATATAGGGCAGGTTGTACATCGCATAGAGTTCCAGCACATCGATGCGCGCGTTGGCCTCTTCCAGCGTCTCGCGCGCGGCTGCCTCGGTGGTGGTCTCGCCGTTCTCCATGAATCCGGCCGGCAGCGTCCACAGGCCGTGGCGCGGTTCGATGGCGCGGCGGCAGAGCAGGATGCGACCGTCAGTCCATTCCGGTATGGCGCCGGCGATGATCTTCGGGTTCTGGTAGTGGATGGTGCTGCAGACAGTGCAGACGTGGCGCTCGCGGTGATCGTCCTGCGGGGTGCGCAGTTCGACGGGGGCGCCGCATGTCGGGCAGAAGTTCACCTTGTCCCTAGTTCCAGAACTGCCACCAGGGCGACGGGTTCTTCGGCGATTCCTTGGCTTCCGGAAGGGCACCGTTCTTGCCGACATTGAGCGCCAGCACACGCTTGGCATCGTCGCGCAGGTCGTTCATCCCCATCGCGTCATAAGCCTGCACCATGATCTGCAGGGCTTCGAGCGTCTGCGGAGTCTGCGGATAATCGATCAGCACGCCTTTGGCACGGTTCGCGGCAGCGATGTAGGCGCCGCGGCGCAGATAGTAACTGGCGACATGCACCTCGCCGTTGGCCAAAGTGGTGAGCAGGTATTGCATGCGCAGCCTGGCATCCGGCGTGTATTTGCTATCGGGGAAGCGGGTGACCAGTTCCTTGAAGGCGGCGAAGGAGTCGCGCAGTGCGGCCGGGTCGCGCTCGGACGGGTCCTGCTTGAACAGCGTGCCGAACAGACTGTTGATGTTCTCGTTGAAGTTGATCAAGCCCTTGAGGTAGTACACATAATCCAGATGCGCGCTGTTGGGGTACATTTTCACGAAATTGTCCAGCGCCACCAGCGCCGGAGCTGGTTCGCTGTGCTTGTAGTAGGCATAGGCGATCTCCATCTGGGCCTGCTGCGCATAACGACCGTAGGGGAAGCGTGATTGCAGCTTCTCGAACTGCTTGACGGCTTTTTCGTAATTGTCGTCTGCCATCGACTCTTTGGCCTGAGCGTAGAGCTGGTCGGCGGTGAGATTGTCGTCCTTGGCGGGGTCGGAACTGCAAGCAACTAACGAGAGCAGCAGGAAAACAGCTAAACTATGGCGCATGATAGAACCCGAAATGATGGAACCTGAAGAGGACTTGTCCGATTATAGCAAAGACGACGAGTCTGCCGACCCGCTTGAGTTGCGGGTGCCGAACGAACACGGCGGGCTGCGGCTGGATCAAGCGCTCGTTAAACTGTTCCCCGAATACTCGCGCAGCCGCCTGCAGGACTGGGTGGAGCAGGGCTTGGTCACGGTCAACGGCCAGTCTGCCACCGTCAAACAGAAAGTGTGGGGCGGCGAGAACATACGCGTCGTGCCGCAGACGCATCCTTCCGAACAACCTTACCTGGCCGAGGACATCCCGCTCGACATCGTGTACGAGGACGACGCCATCCTGGTCATCAACAAGCCGGTCGGGCTGGTGGTGCATCCGGGCAGCGGCAACTGGGAAGGTACCCTGCTCAATGCCTTGCTGCATCATGCCCCGCAACTGAAGGACGTGCCGCGCGCGGGCATCGTGCACCGCCTCGACAAGGACACCAGCGGACTGATGGTGGTGGCCAAGACGCTGGTCGCGCAGACCGCGCTGGTGCGCCAGATGCAGAAGCGCAGCGTGAAACGCGAATACCTCGCGCTGGTGTGGGGCGAGGTGGACTACGGCGACACCATCGACTTCCCCATCGGTCGCCATCCCTCGCAGCGCGTGAAGATGGCGGTGGTGGAGGGCGGCAAGGACGCGGTCACCCATTACACCGTGGAGGCCAATTTTCCCAGCTGCACTCTGCTGCGCTGCCGGCTGGAGACCGGGCGCACGCACCAGATCCGCGTTCACCTGACGTATGTCGGCCACCCCCTGATCGGTGACAGTGTGTATCAGAAGGGGGGGCAAAAGTGCGTGCTGCCCCTGCGCGAACTGTTGAACGGCTTCCCGCGCCAGGCGCTGCATGCCACGAAACTGGCGTTGGAGCATCCCGACACCGGCGAATGGATGGAATGGGAAGTGCCGCTGCCGGAAGACATGGAAGAGTTGCTGGACAGCATCGACGAGGCGAGCGATGGCATTGCCTGAGCACTGCATTGTCCCTGACTGGCCGGCACCCGCCGGCGTCAAGGCGCTGCAGACCACTCGCAACGGCGGTATCAGCACGGCACCCTACGACACACTCAACCTCGGCCTGCATGTCGGCGACGACCCGGTGCGCGTCAACCGCAACCGCCAGTCGCTGGCGCCGCTCATGCCGAGCGAGCCGGTGTGGCTGGAGCAGGTGCACGGCACTGTCGTTGCAAACGCAGATGAGGCGGCCTGCCGTGTCGTGGCCGATGCCTGCATCGCGCGCAAGCGCGGCTCGGTATGTGTGGTGATGACAGCGGATTGCCTGCCGGTGTTGCTGTGCGACGAGGACGGTAGCGTGGTCGGCGCGGCGCACGCGGGTTGGCGCGGACTGTGCGACGGCGTGATCGAGGCGACCGTGCAGGAGATGGGCGTCGCTCCGCAGAAGCTCATGGCCTGGCTGGGGCCGACCATCGGTTCGCATGCCTTCGAAGTCGGCGAGGACGTGCGCGCGGCGTTCATGGCTCACCATGCCGATGCGGCTGCCGCCTTCATCCCGCTTGCGGCCGAGGGCAAGTACCGCGCCGACATCGTGCGGCTGGCACGCCAGCGCCTGAATGCGCTCGGCATCAGCCGCATCTACGGCGGCACCTTCTGCACCTATCACCAGAAAGACAAATTCTTCTCCTACCGCCGCGATGGCGTGACCGGCCGCATGGGCACGTTCATCTGGCTGGCCGATGTCGTCCGATAGTTCAGGAGGATCAACGTGCCTTACCTGAGTCTTAACCCGGCCACCAATCAGGTTCTCCAGACCTACACCAGTTGGGATACGGCCCGCCTGCAACTCGCCCTGCAACAAACTCAAGCCGCGCAACAAGCCTGGGCACAAACGGATATTGCTGTGCGCGCCGGAGTGCTGCGCGAAGTGGCGAAGCTGCTGCATGCGCAGCGCGACCGCTATGCCACCCTCATCACGCTGGAGATGGGAAAGCCATTGCGCGAAGCGCGTGCCGAAGTCGAGAAATGCGCGGGCACCTGTGACTACTACGCGCAACATGGCGCGGATTTTTTGCGCGCCGAACCGGTGGAGTCGGATGCCGGGAAAAGCTATGTAGCGTATCACCCGCTGGGTACGGTACTCGCCATCATGCCGTGGAACTTCCCGTTCTGGCAGGTGTTCCGCGCCGCCGTTCCGGCCCTGATGGCGGGCAACGCGCTGCTGCTCAAACATGCTTCCTGCATGCCGCAGTGCGCGCTCGCGCTGGAAGCGATCTTCCGCGACTGCGGCCTGCCGCCCGGCGTGTTCACCACGCTGATGATCGAAAGCGGGCAGGTGGCCGACGCCATCGCCAGCCCGCATGTGCATGCTGTCACGCTTACCGGATCGGAAGCGACCGGACGCAAGGTGGCGGCGCTCGCCGGACAGCACCTGAAGAAATGCGTACTGGAACTGGGCGGTTCCGATCCGTTCATCGTGCTGCACGATGCGGACATGGAATCGGCAGTCGCGACGGCGCTGGCTTCGCGCTTTTTGAACAGCGGCCAATCCTGCATCGCCGCCAAACGTTTCATCCTCGTGCCGCAGATCGCGGACGAATTCACGCAACGCTTCAAGGCCGGAGTCGAAGCGCTCAAACTCGGCGACCCGATGGACGACGCCACGCAGATCGGTCCCATGGCGCGGCTAGACTTGCGCGATTCATTGCACCGGCAAGTCACCGAGTCCATCGCGCAGGGCGCAGTCGCGCTGACCGGTTGCGAGCCGGATGTGCGGGCAGGATTCTTCTACCGTCCGTCCATCCTGGATCGTGTCACCCCGAAAGCCTGCGCCTACCATGAAGAACTGTTCGGCCCGGTGGCGATCATCATTCGCGCCGCCGACGAACAGGACGCGCTGCGCATCGCCAACGACACCCGCTTCGGGCTGGGCTCTTCGATCTGGAGCCGCGACACAGCGCGCGCCGAACGCCTGGGGCAGCACTTGCAAGCTGGATGCACATTCATCAACGGCATGGTCAAATCCGATCCGCGCCTGCCTTTCGGCGGCATAAAGGCCTCGGGCTACGGCCGTGAGTTGTCGCGACAGGGCATGCTGGAGTTCGTGAATGCGAAGACAGTGTGGATACGCTAGCCGCTTGCCGCATCGGGTAGAATCCGACCCGCTCCATCACTTTCAAATACGCCCCATGTCCGATATCACCCGCACCCAACGCAAAGTCGTGCTTGCCGCCTGCTTCGGCACCTTCCTCGAATGGTATGACTTCCTCACCTTTGCCTCGCTGGCGACCTACTTCAGCGTGCTGTTCTTCCCGCCGGAGAATCCGACCGCCGCGTTGCTGATGAGTCTGGCCACCTTCGGCGTCGGCATGGTGGTGCGACCGCTGGGCTCGGCGCTGTTCGGCAATCTGGCCGACCGCTTCGGGCGCCGTCCCATCTTCATCACCACCATCGCGCTGATGGGCGTCACCACTTTCCTGGTCGGTCTGCTGCCTACCTATGCGCAGATCGGCATCATGGCGCCGGTACTGTTGTTGGTATTGCGGCTGCTGCAGGGCTTCGCGGTGGGCGGCGAGATCGGCGGCGTGGCGGTGTATCTCACCGAGCATGCGCCGCAGGGCAGGCGCGGTTTCTACACCAGCGTGCTGCAGCTGATGGGACCGCTGGGCATACTCGTCTCCACGCTGCAGATCGTGCTGCTGCTGGCATTCCTGGAGCCTGCCGATTTCAACGCCTGGGGTTGGCGCATCCCCTTCCTGTTCTCCGCGGTGCTGCTGTTCGTCTCCATCAAGACGCGCATGAGTCTGGAAGAATCCCCGGTGTTCCGCCAGTTGCAGGCCGAGGGCACGGTATCCAAAGCGCCGCTGCGCGAATGTCTGCGCGACCGCCACACCCTGAAAGGCATGGCGTTGCTGTTCTTCTGCATCTCGGCGGGCGGTTCGCTGCTGTTCTTCTCCTCGCAGGTTTACACCAACGTGTTCCTCAAGAGTGTGGTGCGACTCGACGCGCAGACCGCGAGTACGCTGGTGATAGGCAGCACGCTGCTGCTGTTCCCGCTTACCATCTTCTGCGGCTGGCTGTCGGACAAGATAGGGCGGCGGCCCATCCTGCTGGCCGGTTTGATCCTCGGTGCACTCACCATCCTGCCTGTGTTCAAGGGCCTGCAGCACTACGGTAATCCGCAACTGGAACGCTTCAACAGCGAGGTCGCGGTGACCCTGTACGGCAACGGATGCGACTACAGTCCGTTCCGCAAAGCGGCCAATGATTGCGAGCGCAACCAGGAATTCCTCATCAAGAACGGTGTGTCGTATGAACTGATGCCGCCGGGCGAACGCATGGAGGTCGCGCTCAACATTGCGGGCGAGATCGAAGTCTCCGGCTTCCAGCCGGACGAGATCACAGCGTCCCTGCAAGCCAAGGGATGGCTGGAGAAAGCTGACCCCGCGCAGGTGAACGAGTTCATGCTGTTCCTGCTGCTCATCGTTCCTGTCATCGCCGTTGCGCTCATCACCGGGCCGCAGACCGCGGTGCTGGCCGAGCTGTTCACCGCGCGCACCCGATACAGCGCCGCCGCCGTGCCGCATAACCTCAGCGCGGGCTGGATAGGCGGACTGTCGCCGTTCATGGTCACGCTGATCTCGGTGCAGGCGGGCGATGCATTGGCGGGATTGTGGTACCCGGTCGGCATGCTGATCTTTGCCTCCGTCGTCGGGCTGCTGTTCCTGCCGGAGACGAAGGATGTGAACCTGCACGCATAAGTTACAATGCGCGCCTTGATCTACAAGGTTTCACTATGACGACTTTCTCCTGGATCATCCTGTCCAGCCTGCTCGGCGGTATCCTGAGCGTAACAGCGGCGGCGCTGTTCGCGCTCAATGCCCGCGCGCAATATCTTGGCGGCCTGGTGAGTTATGCCATCGGCGCGCTGCTGGGCGCGGTGTTCCTCGATATCCTGCCCGAGGCCATCGAACTCTCTCCCAGCGTCGCCGCGGTGAGCGGAACCGTGCTGGTCGGCATCCTGCTGTTCTTCACGCTGGAGAAGGTGCTGATCTGGCGCCACTGCCACCACGACCATTGCGAAGTTCACGAACCCCATGAGATCAGCGAACACGACCATGGTCGCAGCGGCACCATGGTCATCGTCGGCGACACCTTCCACAACTTCGTCGACGGCATCATCATCGCTGCGGCTTTCCTCGTGGATGTGAATCTGGGCATCATCACTTCGCTGGCCATCATCGCGCACGAGATCCCGCAGGAAGTCGGCGACTTCGCCATCCTGCTGCATTCCGGTTACACCAAACTGCGTGCCTTTCAGATGAATCTCATCTCCAGCTTTGCCACCTTGGTTGGTGGCGTGCTTGGTTATGTCGCCTTGCGCGATATGCAGTATCTGGTGCCTTACCTGCTGGCACTGGCCTCTTCCAGCATGATCTATGTCGCTGTGGCCGATCTCATCCCCGGCCTGCACAAACGCACGCAGATGCGCGACACCGTGCAGCAGGTCCTGTTGATTTCGGCCGGCGTGCTGACCGTGGCGCTGCTCGGCATGATGATGCCGGAGTAGGGCATGCAACACACCGACCTCAAACGCTACGCTTGGCTGTCCATTGCCGCTGCTGTTGCCACCATCCTGCTCAAGGGCATCGCCTGGTGGCTCACCGGCTCGGTCGGCCTACTCTCCGATGCGCTCGAATCGTTCGTCAATCTGGCCGGTGCGCTGATGGCGCTGGCGATGCTGTCGCTGGCGNNGCTGATGGCGCTGGCGATGCTGTCATTGGCGGCAACGCCCGCCGACGACAGGCATGCCTACGGTCATGGCAAGGCGGAATACTTCTCCAGCGCCTTCGAGGGCTTCCTTATCCTGCTGGCCGCGTTCAGCATCGGCTATACCGCTATCGATCGGTTCATGCATCCGCAGGAGATCGAAGCTGTCGGTGTCGGTCTGGCAGTGTCGGTCGTCGCCTCGCTCATCAATCTGTTCGCCGCANNGCCGCACGCCAATTGCTCAAGGCCGGACGCGCTTATAACTCCATCACGCTGGAAGCCGATGCCAAGCATCTGATGACCGACGTGTGGACCTCGGTCGGCGTCATCATCGGCGTCGGGCTGGTGTGGCTCAGCGGTTGGTTGTGGCTGGACCCGCTCATCGCTTTGCTGGTGGCGGCCAACATCGTCTGGACCGGCTGGCAGTTGTTGCACCGTTCCGCCTCCGGTCTGATGGATGAAGCAATTCCGCCGGAGCAGATCGCTCAGATCGAAACGGTGCTGGCGAACTATCGCAGCCAGGGGCTGGATTTCCACGCGCTGCGCACACGCCAGGCCGGCAGGCATGCATTCATCTCGCTGCATGTGCTGGTGCCGGGTGAATGGACGGTGCAGCACGGGCATGACGAAGTCGAGCTGATCGAGGCCGACATCCGCGCGGTCGTGCCGTTCAGCCACCTCACCACCCATCTTGAACCCATAGAAGACCCCTTGTCGCAGGTCGATGCGTCACTCGACCGGAACGAGGAACAACACAGGAATGAATCATGAGTAAAGCAGCACCCAAGATCGGTTTCGTCTCGCTCGGCTGTCCCAAG
>DMCN01000068.1 GCA_003445795.1 Gallionellaceae bacterium | reverse complement strand
GAATATATCTTCATGATATGCCACAGGATCGGACGACCGCCGATCTCGATCATCGGTTTTGGTCGCGTGGAAGTTTCCTCGCTGATCCGCGTGCCCAAACCGCCTGCAAGAATGACCGCCTTCATCTTCTTCTCCTTACAATTTCGCAAGTGCCGCAAATGCTTCAGGGATCGGGTAGTGGTGGTTGCCGACGAACAATCCGTTCTGGTCGATGTGTTCGGCATTCCTCAAGTTGCCGTGCACTTCGGAATCGAAATATTTCACCACTTCGTTCTTGGCGAAGTTGCCCGCCACGATGGGTCGGCATTCAAAGCCCAGTTCGTTCAGCCTCGCTACTAGTGCTTTGCGCGTCAATTTGCTGCCGGGGCGGATCACCAGGCTGAAACCGAACCAGCTGCTTTCGCCAATCTCTTGCTGGATGATGATATCGGGATGATTAGCCAATGCCGCCTGCAGCAGCTTACCGTTCTTGCGACGCTCTTCAATCAGCATCGGCAAGCGCTTCACTTGCTCAACTCCGAGCGCACCTTCGATCTCCAGGGGGCGCACGTTGTAGCCGGGCAAGACGAAGCGGAACGATTCTTCAAACGGATCGTCGCTCTTGTCACCACACACCAGGTTGTGTTTGGGCAGGTTGCGCGTCCAGCCGTGCGCTCTGAGCGACAGCAATATCTGATACAACTCCTCATCGTCTGTGACGATGAGGCCGCCCTCCATGGTGGAGATGTGGTGGCTGAAAAACGAGCTGAAACTGNNCGCAGTTGTCTTCCATCAGCACGATGTCGCGCTTGCCGATGATCTTGTTGATGCGGTCGAAATCGTTTGGGTTGCCCAGCAGGTTCACCGCCATGATAGCGCGCGTCTTGCCGGTGACTGCTTGTTCCAGTTGATCAAGATCATAGTTCAGCGTGTTTAAGTCGATATCAACGAACTTGATCTTCAACCCATATTGATACAACGGATAGAACGTCGTACTCCATGACACTGCGGGAACGATGACTTCATCGCCTCTCTGCAATTTCTGTTTGGCGTTTTTTGTATAAAACAGTGCTGCAACCATGAGCAAAACCGCCGATGAACCGGAGTTCACCATCACGCAGTGCTTGCTGCCGACGTATTGCGCGAAATCGCGCTCAAAGGCTTGCACGTTCGCGCCCATGGTGAACATGCCGGATGCGATGACGCGTTGCATTGCATCTTGTTCTTCTTGCCCCCAGGTGGCCGTCGCTAGTGGAAATTTGAAACTCATTGCAGTGATTCCTTCAGATAGTATTCGTACGTTCTTTCGATTCCGGCGCGCAGATCTCTCTGCGCTGACCAACCCCATGCTTGTTGTCGCTCTACACTCACCAGCTTGCGCGCCATCCCGACCGGCTTGCCGAGGTCGTGAACGAAGTCGCCGCTGTAACCCATCACATCGGCAGCAGCCTGGTAGTATTCATTGATCGTGTGGTCGTGACCGAGTCCCACATTCATCACCGGCGGCAGCGTGTCGAATTGCCTGATCGACTGCAGCAGGGCGTCAGCCAGATCGCCCGCATACATGAATTCGCGCCGCGCCGTCCCGTCGCCCCATATCTCGACCGATGTCTGCCCGGACTGCTTCGCAAGGTGCACCTTGTGGATGATCGCGGGAATCAGGTGCGAATGCGCCGGATCGAATTTGTCGTGGCGTCCATAGATGTTGCAGGGAATGAGCGTCTTGTATTGGAAGCTCGCATCCTCGCGCATGATGTATTCGCACAGCCGTGCGGTCACCACTTTCGCCAGCGCATAGCCTTCGTTGGTCGGTTCCAGTTCGCCTTTGAGCACCATCTCTTCGCGCAACGGTTCGGAATGGTTGCGCGGGTACATGCAGGAGCTGCCCAGATTGATCAGCCGCCTGATGCCCGCCTGGTGCGCACCCCAGACGATGTTGCGCCCCATGTCCAGATTCTCCAGCAGGAAACCAACCGGTTCGCGCATATTCGCCTGTATGCCGCCCACTTTGCCTGCCGCATGGATCACCATGTCTGGCTGGTGTTTGTGCAAGTAAGCTTGCACGGCATTGAAGTCACACAGGTCCAATTCGCCGCTGCGCGGCGCAAGTACTTCAAACTCGCCGATGGCAGGGTGTTCGAGTACATTGCGTCCGACCATGCCGCCGCCGCCGGTCAATAGGATTTTCTTCTTGCTCATGCTCTGACTTTTATTCGTGCGGGTTAAAAGCCGCGTAGCCGTGTTTCTTCACCAGCTCATCACGCTCTGCACCCTTAAGGTCTTCGCGCACCATCTCGCTGACCAACTCGTCAAAGGTGATCTTGGGAGTCCAGCCGAGTTTGTTCTTGGCTTTGCTGGCATCGCCCAGCAGTGTTTCCACTTCGGTGGGGCGGAAATAGCGCGGATCGACGGCAACGATGCATTTTCCGGCTGCGTCGTAACCTTTCTCTTCCACGCCTTCTCCCTTCCAGGTGATCGCCATGCCCAGTTCTTTGGCCGCTGCATTGACGAAATCACGCACGCTGTATTGCACGCCGGTGGCGATGACAAAATCTTCCGGCTTGTCTTGTTGCAGCATCAGCCACTGCATCTCGACATAGTCTTTGGCATGTCCCCAGTCGCGCAGCGAGTTCATGTTGCCCAGATAAAGGCATTCCTGCAGGCCGAGCTTGATGCGCGCCAGGGCACGGGTGATCTTGCGCGTAACGAAGGTCTCGCCGCGGATCGGGCTCTCATGGTTGAACAGGATGCCGTTACAGGCGTAGATGCCGTAGGCCTCGCGGTAGTTGACGGTTATCCAGTAGGCATAAAGTTTGGCCACCGCATACGGGCTGCGCGGATAGAACGGTGTCGTTTCTTTCTGCGGGGTCTCCTGCACCAAGCCAAATAGTTCTGAGGTGGAAGCTTGGTAGAAGCGGGTCTTCTTGGTCAGACCAAGCATGCGGATCGCTTCCAGGATGCGCAGCGAACCCAGAGCGTCTGAGTTGGCAGTGTATTCCGGCTCCTCGAACGACACTGCGACGTGGCTTTGCGCCGCCAGATTGTAGATCTCGTCCGGCTGCACCTTCTGGATAATATGCGTCAAACTGGAAGAGTCAGTCATGTCGCCGTGATGCAGGAAGAAGGGCTTGCCCTTTTCATGCACGTCATGGAACAGGTGGTCGATGCGTCCGGTATTGAACAGAGAACTGCGGCGCTTGATGCCGTGCACTTCATAACCCTTTTCCAGCAAGAGTTCGGCGAGATAGGCACCGTCCTGTCCGGTGACACCAGTGATGAGTGCGACTTTTTTGGCTTTGCTCATTTCAGACCTTTCGTTTTTTGTGGCTATCTGCCGTAGTTATCTTCATAGCGTTGGATATCGTCCTCACCCAGATAGTCGCCAACCTGGATCTCGACGATGTGAAGCGGCTCGTTGCCGCGATTTTCCAGGCGATGTTTTGCTCCGATCGGGATGTAGGTGCTCTGATTCTTGTGCACGGTGATGACTTCATCGCCATTTGTAACAGTCGCGGTACCCGATACGACAACCCAGTGTTCCGAACGTTGCCGATGGCTTTGCAAGCTAAGACGTGCACCGGGAGCGACCTCTATGCGTTTGAGCTTGAATCCTTCAGGGTCCTCTTCCAGCACGGTGTAGCTGCCCCATGGCCGGTTCACCTTGGTGTGGCAGATATGCTCGGTCGCGCCCTTCGCGTGCAAGGCGTCCACCACTTTGCGGACGTCCTGAGTCCGGTCGCTCTTCGAGATCAACACTGCATCGGCAGTCTCGATCACGCAGAGATCTTCCACCCCGATGGCTGCAACCAAACGTTTTTCGGCACGGATCAGACTGTTCTTGCAACCTACCGCAATGACGTTTCCCTGCAATGCATTGCCGTTGTTATCTTTGGGAGATATCTCATGAACCGCCTGCCAGCTGCCAACGTCGTTCCAGCCGATATCGCAGGGAATGAGCGAGACACGATCGGATTTCTCAAGTACGCCGTAGTCGATCGAGATCGATGGCATGGTCGCAAAATGATCTTCGACTGCCTGTTGGAATGTCTTTCCTGCCCGGCTCTCTGTCAGTATGGACTGAACGATGCCATGCACCTCCGGCAGATATCGCTGTATCTCGGCCAAGATCACCGATGCGCGCCAGACGAACATACCGGAGTTCCAGTAATAGTCACCCTCTTTGAGGAACATCTCTGCGGTCGCGAGATCGGGCTTCTCGGTGAATCGCTCCACTTCATGGATCTGCCCGTTCTCGCCGGGATGTGCCTTGATATAGCCGAAACCCGTGTCGGGCCGAGTCGGCTGAATGCCGAAGGTGACCAGCTTGCCGCTTTCCGCCGCGCGGATGGCGATGTCCAGATGTTCGCGGAACTGCACTTCGTCCTTGATGATATGGTCGGCGGGCAGCACCACCATGACCGGGTCGTCTCCCTCCGCCATGAGATATGCGGCAGCCAGTGCGATCGCCGGGGCGGTATTGCGGCCAATGGGTTCATACAGGGCGCGATACGGCAGCAAGGCATGATATGCCTCTCCCTTGGCATGCGATTCCTGAGTAACGATCAATACGTTCTTCGCTGCTATTGTCGGCGACAATCGATTGATCGTCGTTTGCAGCAGGGTCGCCTTGCCGTCCAGCGCAAGGAATTGCTTGGGGAGATGCTGGCGCGACAGCGGCCACAGCCGGCTGCCGCTGCCTCCGGCCAGTATCACTGCATGTACCTCACTCATGGGCATTCTCCAGCAGGCCTTTTTGCTCCGCTTCGCGTTTCAGGTCTTCAATCTCTGCACGCAGCCTCTCGTATTCCTGCACCTTGTATTTGAGGAACTCCACCGTCATTCGAGCCCTGGACTCAATCCCTTGCGGTGTCAGCAAGTAGGCGTAAGCCAGCTTGTTCTCGCTGTTGCGGAAGTTGTTGATCTTGAGACTGCCCTTCTCAACCAGCGCATTGAGGCAGAAATTGACTTTGCCAAGGCTGACGCCCAGCCGCTTTGCCAGATCTCTCTGCGAAAGGCCGGGGTTCTCTTCCAGGGTCTTGAGCAGACCGTAATGGGTTGTTTCATCTAGCATTGATAGTGTGTTCAGTCGGTGAACGGTGCGCATTACACCAGTTGCCGACATGGGGTGTCAAGCGCAAAAACCGCTCGTGTATCATGGCGACCTTGGTTGTTGCCCTAAGACACTCATGCAAAACGCGCCCGACATCATTCTGATCAAAACCTCCTCGCTGGGCGATGTGCTGCACAACCTGCCTGTCGTCACTGACATTCTTCGGCATTTTCCCGGCGCGAAGATCGACTGGGTGGTGGAAGAGAATTTTGCGGCCTTGCCAAAACTGCATCCCGGCGTGCGTGATGTCGTCCCCGTCGCAGTACGCCGCTGGCGCAAGTCCTTGTGGGCCTCACGGCATGAAATGAAGTCAGTCTGCCGCACCCTGCGCGACCGGCATTACAGCATTGCTCTCGACACCCAGGGACTCCTCAAGAGCGCCCTGATCACCCACTGCACCCATACGGTCCGTTGCGGCTACGCCTGGGGCAGTGCGCGCGAACCGCTGGCCAGCTGGTTCTATGACCGAACCTTCACCGTCTCCAAAGACTTGCATGCGGTCGAGCGCAACCGCCGACTGTCCGCAGCCGCGCTCGGCTACAGCGCGGAAGGCCTCCCCGATTACGGCATCCGTACCCCCGATGTGGCGCTGCCCTGGTTGCCTGCGCAGCCTTATGCCGCGCTGCTGCATGCCACCAGCCGCGACGACAAGTTATGGGACGAGCAGAACTGGACCGCTTTGGGCAAGCGACTGCACTTGGCCGGGATGCGCGCTGTCCTGCCTTGGGGTAGCGAGAAGGAAAAGAACCGCGCCGAACGTTTGAGCGCCTCCATCCCCGATGCCGTCTGCGCGCCGCGGCTGAATCTCAATGAAGCAGCTGCCCTGCTGGGCCGAGCTCGCGCCGTCATCGGCGTGGACACCGGCCTGAGCCATCTCGCTGCCGCGCTCGATGTGCCTACCGTCGGTATCTACACCGCCACCGATCCCGGGCTGACCGGCCTGTATGCCGGTGCACGCGCGGTCAATCTCGGCGGCAAGCACACGCCGCCGGCGCTTGAAGAAGTCATCGCGGCGCTGTCCGGTCTGGGCATCCATGTTTAAGCCGCGCACTTTCTACACTCTGGCGCTGTGGCTGTTGCTGCCATATGTGTTCTTCCATCTGTTGTGGCGCGCGCGCAAACAGCCGGAATACCTGCGCCATATCGGCGAGCGTTTCGGACGCTACACCGTCCGCAGCGACAAGCCCGTCATCTGGCTGCACTCCGTCTCGGTCGGCGAGACGCGCGCGGTGGCCACGCTCATTCAGAATCTGCGCGAGCGGTATCCAGAACACCAGATCCTGCTCACCCACACCACGCCGACCGGTCGGGCTGCGAGTGAGCAACTCTATGGCGACGATGTGCTGCGCGTTTATCTGCCCTACGACTACCCGTTCGCTGTGCGCCGTTTCCTGCGGCATTTCCGTCCCTGCATCGGCGTATTGATGGAGACCGAGATCTGGTTCAACCTGATCCATGCCTGTCATGCCGATGCCTTGCCGCTGTTGTTGCTCAATGCCCGCCTTTCGGAACGGTCGGCACGACGTTACGCAAAATTCCCCAAACTCTCCCGCGCCGCGCTGCATGAGCTGCACCTGATCGCCGCACAGACCGAGGAGGACGCGATGCGTCTTGCCAGCCTCGGCAATCTCGCCGTGCCGGTGATGGGCAATCTCAAATTCGACATCGTCCCGCCACCGGCGATGTTGGAACAGGGAGCGCAGTTGCGCGAACGTTTCGGCAGCAGGCGCCGCATCTTTCTTGCCGCCAGCACCCGCGAGGGCGAGGAGGCGTTGTTGCTGGAGGCATTGACCCACGCCGATATCCACGGTCTGCTAGTCGTTATCGTCCCGCGTCACCCGCAACGCTTCGAAGCGGTGGCGGATCTCATCGCCCAATACGGTCTGCGCATGCAGAAGCGCAGTGCCTTCGAGCCGATTGCTGCCGACACGCAGGTGGTCCTGGGTGACAGCATGGGCGAGATGTTCGCCTATTACGCGGCCTGTGATGTCGCTTTCATCGGCGGCAGCCTGCTGCCCTTCGGCGGGCAGAACCTGATCGAGGCCTGCGCTGTCGGAAAGCCGGTGCTTATCGGTCCGCATACCTACAATTTCACGCAAGCCTCGGAGCAGGCGGTCGAATGCGGTGCTGCGCTCAGGGTGAGCCATGCCGACGATCTGGTACACCAGCTCAACGTGCTGCTGCAGGATGTGGACCGCCTGAAACAGATGGGCGAAAATGGCGAGCGCTTCGTCAGCAGCAGTCGCGGCGCAACGCGGTGCGCGATGAACCACATCTCGCTGGCCATGAACCAGTCGCTCTATAACGAATTGATCAACCCTCAGGTAAAATCGGCTTCATGAAAAAAATCATCGTCACCGGCGGCGCCGGTTTTATCGGCTCAGCGGTTGTGCGCCAGTTCATCAACGATACCGACTGCTCCGTGGTCAACGTCGACAAGCTCACCTACGCAGGAAACCTGCAGTCGCTCGCCTCTGTTTCGGACAACCCGCGCTACCGCTTCGAGCAGGTCGATATCTGCGATGCCGCCGAAGTCGCTCGCGTGTTCCGCGAGCACCGGCCCGATGCAATCATGCACCTCGCCGCCGAATCGCATGTGGATCGCTCCATCTCCGGTCCGGCCGATTTCATCCAGACCAACATCGTCGGCACTTACACCCTGCTCGAAGCCGCGCGCGCCTACTGGAACGAACTGGATGCCGCCGGCAAGGCCGCGTTCCGTTTCCACCACATCTCGACCGACGAGGTGTACGGCAGTCTGGACGATACGGGGTTCTTCACCGAAGACATGGCTTACGAACCCAATTCGCCCTATTCCGCCAGCAAGGCGTCGAGCGACCACCTGGTTCGTGCCTGGCACCACACCTACGGCCTGCCGGTCGTCACCACCAACTGCTCCAACAACTACGGCCCTTATCACTTCCCGGAGAAACTCATCCCGCTGGTGATCCTGAACGCGGTCAACGGCAAGCCGCTGCCGATCTACGGCAAGGGCGACAACATCCGCGACTGGCTCTATGTCGATGACCATGCGCGCGCACTGCGACTGGTGCTGGAAAAGGGCACGCCCGGAGAGACCTACAACATCGGCGGCTGGAACGAGAAGACCAATCTTGAAGTGGTGCAGTCCATCTGCACCATCCTCGATGAGTTGCATCCGCAGGGCGCGCCGCACAACAAACTGATCACCTATGTGACCGACCGCCCGGGTCACGACATGCGTTATGCGATCGACGCCAACAAGATTGCGCACGAGCTGGGTTGGAAGCCGCAGGAGAACTTCGAGAGCGGTCTGCGCAAGACGGTTGAGTGGTATCTCTCCAACGGCACTTGGGTTAAAGGTGTGACCAGCGGCGAATACCAAAATTGGGTTAAGAAACATTACGGCGCTTAAAGCCAAATTGTTTCATTCGGCTGTCATACCGGTCCTTCGGCAGACCCAGAAGCAGGGCGAGTTATTTAAAGCACTCGATTTACGACTTTATTGATTATAAATGCAATAAAGTCGCGACTTTATTGCATTTATAGTATTCTCACGATCATGAAACGCTATCTCGATGATCTCGTGCTGAAGGATCTTGCCACCAAGATGGTGGTATTGACCGGCCCACGGCAGGTTGGAAAGACTACGCTCGCCCGCCAGCTTATGACTTCGTTCGACTCGCCCCAGTATCTCAACTGGGACGTGTTGCAGGATCGTGCGGTTTTGCAGCGGCAAACCTGGAATCCGCGTGCAAAGCTGCTGGTGATGGATGAGATCCACAAGATGCACGAGTGGAAGAACTGGCTGAAGGGTGTTGTAGACGGTCGTGCGCCAGGTCAGGCTTTGCTGATAACGGGCAGCGCACGGATGGAAACCTTTCGGCAGGGCGGCGATTCGCTGGCTGGCCGATATTTCTCCTTTCGCTTGCATCCTTTCTCGGTGCACGAATGGTGCAAGCAGCTCCAGGTCGCTCCGGCCGAAGCGCTGGACCACTTGCTGATACGCGGCGGCTTTCCGGAGCCCTGTCTGGCGGCAGATGCAACACAGGCAGACCGCTGGCGCTCGCAATACTTCAACGACTTGATCCGCGAAGACGTGCTGGAGTTTTCGCGCGTGCATGAGATCAACACCATGCGCATGTTTGTGACGTTGCTGCGCGAACGGGTCGGGTCGCCGTTGTCTCTGGCATCGATCGCCCGCGATCTGGCGGTCGCTCCGGCTACCCTCAAGCGCTATCTGGATATCCTGCAGGCTTTGTTTATTGTTTTCACTGTGCAGCCATGGCATCACAATGTTGCACGTGCACTTTTGCAAAGCCCCAAGGTGTATTTCTTCGATACCGGGCTGGTGAATGGAGACGAGGGTGTGCGGCTGGAAAACGCAGTGGCGGGAATGCTGCTGAAGCATGTCCATTTTTTGCAGGACAGCGCGGGACGCGCGGTCAGTCTGCATTACATCCGCACCAAGGATGGTGCCGAAGTCGATTTCGCTTTGGGCGAGAACGGCAAGGTCACGCAGATGATAGAGTGCAAGTTGGGTGACAATAAGCCTCATCGCGGATTGGTTCGGTTTGCCGAACAGTTTGCCGAGGCGGAAGCTGTGCAGATCGTTTATAACCTGCGTCAGGAAGAATTACGCAACGGCATCAGAATTACCGATGCCGCAAATTGGCTGAATGGCCTGTCGGCATGACAGATACTGAAAATCAAATGGAGCACAGAATATGAAAGGCATCATTCTCGCCGGTGGGTCCGGCACACGGCTATATCCGGTGACGCTGCCGGTTTCCAAACAACTTCTGCCGATCTACGACAAACCGATGATCTACTACCCGCTCTCCACGCTGATGCTGGCGGGGATACGCGATATTCTGGTGATCTCCACCCCGCAGGACACGCCGCGCTTCGAACAGTTGCTGGGTGACGGTTCGCAATGGGGTTTGAATCTGTCCTATACGGTGCAGCCGTCTCCGGACGGCTTGCCACAGGCTTTCATCCTCGGCGAGAAATTCATCGGCAATGATTCCTGCGCGCTGGTGCTGGGTGACAACATCTTCTACGGCCACAACTTCGAGTCCATGTTGGCCTCTGCCGCGAGCAAAGACAGTGGTGCAACCGTATTCGCCTATCACGTGCACGATCCGGAGCGCTACGGCGTGGTCGAATTCGACAAGGCCGGACGCGTACTCAGTATCGAAGAAAAACCGCAACAGCCGAAATCGAACTACGCGCTCACCGGACTGTATTTCTTTGACAACCGCGTGATCGAATTCGCCAAGGCGGCCAAACCGTCCAAGCGCGGCGAACTGGAAATCACCTCGGTGATGCAGTCTTTCCTCGACGCCGACTCGCTCGACGTTCAACTGATGCACCGCGGACTTGCATGGCTGGATACCGGCACTCACGAGTCACTGCTGGAAGCGTCCATGTTCATCCAGACGCTGGAAAAGCGCCAAGGTCTGAAGATCGCCTGCCCTGAGGAGATCGCGTTCCGCAAGGGATACATCTCGGCAGCGCAACTGGAGAAACTTGCTGCCGTGCTGTCCAAGAATGCCTATGGGCAGTATCTGCAAGCGATCCTGAAGGAAGCTCTCTAGGCTGATGAAGGCCACGACTACCAAACTTGCCGACCTGCTCATCATCGAGCCGCAGGTATTTGAAGACGGGAGAGGCTTCTTTTATGAGAGTTTCAACCAATCCGGTTTCGAAGAGCTGATCGGGCGTCCTGCCCGGTTCGTGCAGGATAACCACTCGCTTTCCAGACACAACGTACTGCGCGGCTTGCATTATCAGGTCGAACAACCGCAGGGCAAACTGGTACGAGTCATCGCCGGCGAGGTGTTCGACGTCAGCATCGATCTCCGCCTTTCTTCACCCACTTTCGGCAAATGGTTCGGCGTACATCTCAGTGCCGAGAACAAACGCATGTTGTGGATACCGGAAGGTTTCGCCCATGGATTCCTGACTCTCAGCGAACAAGCAGAGTCGCTCTACAAGACTACCGATTATTGGCATCGGGAGCATGAACGCTGCATCGCCTGGAACGATCCCACCCTTGCGATCGATTGGCCGCTCACCAAGGCACCGATACTCTCGGACAAAGATGCTGCGGGTAAGCTGTTCAAGCAGGCCGAACTGTTCGCATGAAAAAGATCCTGCTCGTCGGCAAGAATGGGCAGATTGGCTGGGAACTGCAACGCTCGCTTCCCGCGCTCGGCACCCTGATCGCCCCGGAACACCATGAACTGGAGTTGACCAACAGCGGCAATGTCCGTCGGGTGCTGCGCGACCTGCGCCCCGACATCATCATCAATGCAGCCGCCTACACCGCCGTCGACAAAGCCGAAAGCGATACCGCGCTTGCATCGGCGGTAAATGCCGTGGCGCCCGCCATTCTGGCTGAGGAAGCAAAACAACTCGGCTCAGTGCTGGTTCACTATTCCACCGATTACGTCTTCGACAGCAGCAAATCTTCCGCCTATACCGAGGATGACGTGCCAAACCCGCAGAACGTCTACGGCAAGACCAAGCTGGCCGGAGAGCAAGCTATACGCGCCTCGGGTTGCAGACACCTCATCCTGCGCACCAGCTGGGTATATGGCGTGCACGGCGGGAATTTCGTGAAGACTGTTTTGCGGCTGGCGAAGGAACGCGGGGAATTGCGCATCGTCGCTGACCAGTCCGGCGCGCCGACCTGGGCCAGGGATCTCGCCAATGCGACCGTCCATGCGCTGATCGCATGGGAGATGAGCGACTGGAGCGAGGAACTGGGCGGGACCTATCATCTGACTGCGGGCGGTCGCACCAGTTGGCATCAGTATGCGGAAGAGATCGTGCGCCTAGCGCGCCAGTACGATGCCGCTCTCGCGGACAAGGCGCTGGTCATCAAGCCCATCGCCACGCAAGAATATCCTGTGGCCGCGAAACGCCCCGCCAACTCGGTGCTGGCGAACGATAAAGTGCGCGACACCTTCGGGATCGTGATGCCGCAGTGGCAGAAAAGCCTCTCTGCTTGCATGCACCTGCTCTACGAGCAGGTTGAGCCTAGGTAATTACGTCATTCCGGCGAAGGCCGGAATCCAGGTGATCAAATAATTCTCGCGTAAGCGAGTCGTCATCTTGGCTTGGCCGTCCCTCGAAACTCATCGCAGTTGGTTCTTTTTTGTCTGCTTCGCAGCACATTTGATGACTGGATTCCGGCCTTCGCCGGAATGACGGCCTAAATGATTTGGGTTTAATGCAACGCCTGATTCACCCGCGTCACATCCTCTTCCACCAACCCGCCCACCGCCGCCTTCAGGCGTAGCTGGCTGATCAGATAGTTGTACTCGGCCTGGTACAGATCGCGCCGCGTGGCATAGGCCTGTTGCTGCGCGTTCAACACGTCCAGGTTGGTACGTACTCCCACTTCATGTCCCAGCTTGCTGGCTTCCAGCAGGCTCTCGCTCGACTTCAATGCCTGTTGCAATGCCTGCACCTGGGCGATGCCGCTCACCACCCCGAGATAGGCCTGGCGGGTCTGCACTTCGACGTTGCGGCGGGCGTTCTCCAGTTCATGGTTGGCACGCGTGCGGTTGGCTTCGGCTTCGCGCCATTTGGACTGGGTGGCGCCGCCCTGGAACAGCGGCATGTTGAGCTGCAGCCCGACGCTGGTGCTGCGCACGTCGGTGGCACCACCGGTGAAGCTGCTGTAGCCGGTGTAGCTGTTGTTGTAGTTGGCGACGATATCGACGGTGGGCAGGTGGCCGCCGCGGTTACGGTCGACTTCCTTGTCAGCCAGT
>DMCN01000011.1 GCA_003445795.1 Gallionellaceae bacterium | reverse complement strand
GAAGAGGACTCGAACCTCCACAGTCTTGCAACCGCTAGGACCTGAACCTAGTGCGTCTACCAATTCCGCCATCTGGGCATTGCTTCGAGGGTGCGCACTTTAATTGCTATAGGATTCTCTGTCAATGACGAAAAAGAAAAAAAATATCCGCGAACTCGATCCCTTCTTGGAACGGGAGCGCGAACAGTACGAACAACCCTTGCCCAGCCGCGAGTATATCTTGCAGTTGCTGGCCGAACGGGGGGTGCCGGTGGAGCCGGACGAGCTGTGCGGCCTGCTGCAGATCGAGGACCATGAAGCCGAGCTGTTCAACAGACGCCTGCGTGCCATGGAGCGCGACGGCCAGATCATGCGCAACCGCAAAGGCGCCATCTGCCAGGTGGACAAGCTCGACCTGATCAAGGGCAAGGTGCAGGGCCATCCGGACGGTTTTGGCTTCCTGATTCCGGAGGACGGCAGCGCAGACCTGGTGCTGAGCGAGAAGGAGATGCACAAGGCGCTGCATGGCGATACCGTGATGGCGCGGGTCGGCGGCGAGGACAGGCGCGGTCGCCGCGAGGCCAAGATCGTCGAGGTGCTGGAACAGGCCAACACGCGCGTGGTCGGGCGTCTGTACGAAGAACACGGCATCCTGTTCGTGGTCGCCGAGAACCGCCGTATCAGCCAGGACTTCCTGGTTGCGCCGGGCGCTTCCGGCGGGGCCAAGGCAGGGCAGGTGGTGATGCTGGAGATCATGCAGCAACCGTCCAAGCACGCCCAACCCATCGGGCGAATCGTCGAGGTGCTGGGCAACTACGCCGATCCCGGCATGGAGATCGAGATCGCCCTGCGCAAACACGATCTGCCCAACGAGTTCCCGCATGACGCCAAAAAGCAGGCCGAGGCGATCTCGCCCGAGGTCAAACCGGCCGACTATGCCGGACGCGAAAGTGTGGCCCAGTTGCCGCTGGTGACCATTGACGGCGAAACCGCGCGCGACTTCGACGACGCCGTGTATTGCGAACCGAACGCGCATGGTTTCCGTCTGGTGGTGGCCATCGCCGACGTGAGCAATTATGTCAAATCCGGCGACGCGCTGGACAAGGAAGCGATCAATCGCGGCAACTCGGTGTATTTCCCGCGCCGAGTGATTCCGATGCTGCCGGAAGAATTGTCCAACGGTCTGTGTTCGCTCAACCCCAACGTCGAGCGGCTATGCATGGTGTGCGACATGCAGATCAGTGCAGAGGGGGAGATCGGGAAATATCGCTTCTATCCCTCGGTGATGTTCTCGCATGCGCGCCTGACCTATACCAAGGTCGCCGACATGCTGGAAAATCCGCAGGGCGAGAATGCGCGCGAATATGCCGCCGTGTTGCCGCATATCAACAATCTGTACAAGCTGTTCCAGGTTCTGTTGCAGGCGCGCGCGAAGCGCGGTGCCATCGATTTCGAGACGGTCGAGACGCAGATGATCTTCAACGACCAGGGCAAGATCGAGAAGATCGTGCCGGTCATCCGCAACGACGCCCACAAGCTGATCGAGGAATGCATGCTGGCGGCCAACGTGTGTGCGGCAGCTTTCCTGAAAGAGCATGAGCATCCGGTGTTGTACCGCGTGCACGAAGGCCCGACGCCGGAGAAGCTGGAAGCGGTGCGCGAATTCTTCAAGGAATTCGGCCTGCAACTGGGCGGCGGCGACGATCCGCAGGCGGGCGACTATTCCAAGTTGCTCAAGCAGATCAAGGGCCGCCCCGATGCCGGCCTGCTGCAGACCGTGATGCTGCGTTCCTTGCGCCAGGCCGTGTATGCGCCGGAGAATCTGGGCCACTTCGGCCTAGGCTATGAGGCTTATGCACACTTTACCTCGCCCATCCGGCGTTATCCCGACCTGTTGGTGCATCGCGCCATCAAGGCCGTGCTGGAAGGCAAAAAATACAAGCCGCAACTCAAGTGGGCGGAACTTGGCGTGCATTGTTCGATGACCGAGCGCCGTGCCGACGATGCTACGCGCGATGTGGAAGCCTGGCTCAAGTGTTTCTATATGCGCGACCATCTGGGCAGCGTGTTCGACGGCACCATCTCCTCGGTCACCGGCTTCGGTCTGTTCGTCGCACTGGACGATCTGTATGTCGAGGGATTGGTGCATGTGTCCGAACTCGGCGCCGACTACTATCACTTCGATGCGGCCAAGCACCAGATGCTGGGCGAACGTACCGGCAAACGCTACCGTCTCGGTGACCGCGTGCGCGTGAAGGTGGTGCGGGTGGACATGGAAAGCACCAAGATCGATTTCGTGCTGGAGAGCGTGCAGAGCAACGACGCATCGCCACAGATCAATGTCGGCGCCTGGGGCGCTACCCCGCCCAAGAAGGCTGGAGCAAAACCGGCCAAGAATGCAAAATCTGGAAAGGCTGGTAAGCGTCATGGCTGAGTCGCGCATCATCCACGGTTTCCATGCCGTCACCGGCCGCATCCGCCAGAACGCCGACAGCGTGCTGGAAGTGTTTGTCGATCCGCAACGCAAGGATCCGCGCGCGCGCGATCTGCTCAAGCTGGCGGAGAGCAACGGCGTGCGCGTCATCCAGGTGGACAGCAAGCGTCTCGACGGCATGGCCGGCAACACGCGCCACCAGGGCGTCGCCGCACGCGTGGACGCGGCGCAGAAGGTGCAGCATCTGGATGACGTGCTGGATACATTGACCGAGCCGGCTTTGCTGCTGGTGCTGGACGGCGTGCAGGACCCGCACAATCTGGGCGCCTGCCTGCGTAGCGCCGATGCCTTCGGCGTGCATGCGGTGATCGCCCCCAAGGATCGTGCCGTGGGTATCAATGCCACTGTGGAAAAGGTCGCCTGCGGCGCGGCGCAGACCGTGCCCTATATCACCGTGACCAACCTGGCGCGCACCCTGCGCGAACTGCAGGAGCGCGATATCTGGGTGATCGGCATGGATGGCGAAGCCGAGACAAATCTGTATGATGTGCAGCACAACGGTGCGGTAGCTTGGGTGCTGGGCGCTGAAGGCGAAGGTTTGCGCCGACTGACCAAGGAAACCTGCGATCAGCTGGTGCGTATTCCGATGCAGGGGAGCGTGGAAAGTCTGAACGTATCGGTGAGTACTGGCGTTTGTCTCTATGAAGCAAGAAGGCAGAGGGCGGCTACAAAATAATAGAATCGGTAGGAGGGTTGAAGATGCAGAAGTTCGATTTTTCGATTCTGACTCGCGACGGCCAGAAGGTGGAAAGCATCGTGATTGCCGGCAAGGACGAGGCGGAAGCGGAACGCAAACTGCGGCAGATGTACCGCTATTGCGAGATCGTCAGCTGCAATTCAAAGCAGGCGGACAGCAGTGTGGGCGGACAGCAGTCGATGTCGGTCGAGGATATTCTGTCGCTAATCTCCAAGTGACCTGTCACTCGATGAAGCCGTCGGACATCAATTCTTTCAGCAAATCGTCGTAATCTTTGGCGCCGCGACTCTCCGGCGCATGTTCATACACCGTTTTGTTCAAGGCCGGACTTTCGGCCAGGCTGACGTTCTCCGCGATGCGCGTCTTGCAGACATCGGCCCCGAAGTGATCCTCCACAATCTTCAGCACATCCCAGGCCATGCGCCGGCGCCCGTCGAAACGGGTGATCAGATAGCGGCGTTCGACTCGCCGTTTGAGCACTTGCTCCAGCGCAGCCAGCGTCTTCTCGATCTGGATCGCGCCCTTGGTGGAAAGGTGGTCGGCCGAGATCGGCACGATCAGTCCGCTACACGCGAAGATCGCGTTTAGCGACAGCACGCCGACCAGCGGGCTGCAGTCGATCACCACCGGGGTGTCCTTGCCGCCGAAACGTTCCACCTGCAGCGCATTGTTGAGTTTGTTTACGACGTTGAATCCCTTGCCATACAGCGCATCCACCTTGGACAACTCGGTATGCGACGGGATGACCTGGATCTTGCTGGGAGAGTCCAGCACCAGTCCGCGCAAGGGGCGATTGCTCTGGAACAGCCCCAGCACAGTGTCGGCTCCCGACTTCACCGAAACGTTGGCGATGGACGTGAGCTGAGCCTGCGGGTCGAGGTCAATGCCGTAGGTGGTACGACCGATGCGCGACAGTGCAGCAGCTAGATTGACGGCGGTGGTGGTCTTGCCGACCCCGCCTTTTTGATTGAAGACAGCGATGATGCTCATACGGCCAAGATTCTAGCCGAAATCGCTGACAGATATGGGGAAATCGGGAGACGAAAGCGCGGTCCGGCCCAAGACGGGCCGAGCCGATTGGCGCGTCAGTTGCGGGTATACAGGATCTGCTTGGTATTGCCTTCGCAGGTGCCGACCACTTTGCCGGTCGTCTCCCCGGCTTGGGTGGCAGCGGCAACACCGGATGCCGGGGCTGGAGCCGCCTGGGCGATTGGAACGACCTCCAGCGTATACGAGGGGATTCCCTTGGCTTGCAGCTTGGTATCGATCTGAGCTTTCAGGCTATCGCACGAAGCCATTGCGGGGATGGAAAAGCTGAACAAACATGAGGCGAATAACAGTTTACGCATACACACGACTCCTTTTCGGATTGTGAAACAGCTCATGTTTCCTGCGGCATGCACTTCGGGTCGGCAGCAGCCCTTTCAGCGCAACAACTCTTCGATCTTGCGGTTCGCCCCCTGCAGTTTCTTGAACAGCGCGAGCAGCAAGGCTTTGTCCATATAGGCCTTGGCCTCGCCGCTGAGCATGTCGATGCCGGACTTTCTGATCTCGGCAGAGATCAATTGGCCGTCGGCGATGACGGTCGCCGAACGCGAAATGTTCTCGTTGGCGAAGAACATGCCCTCGCCGATACATTCGCCGCTGCGTATCGTGCCGACCACTTTTTTGCTGTAGTACACCGTGGCGGTGCCGAACAGAATCACGTAGAACGCGTCCATGTCATCGCCTTCCTCGGTGAGACGATCGCCGGCCGAGAAGGTCCTGATCTGGGAGTGCTCGGCAACGGGCTTGAGCCACTCGCTGGGGATGGGGTCGAAGAAGGAACATTTGCGCAGTTCGTTGAAACGGTCGTTGGAGACCTCGTCCAGGCGCTTGGTGAAACTGGCGAGGCTGGCTTGGATGGCATCTAACTCGTTCATTTTCCCCTCCTTGGACAGATCCATAAAACGTCACGAACTCCTGAATAATGCGCAAGTTACCACAAGCCGCGAAGAATGTGTTGCCGAGCGCGATTCGGATAAACTGGCGGCCATGGAAACGACACCGGAATGGAACAAAGAGGAACTGTTGAACTTGCAGTCGTTCGCACCGCTGCACCCGATCATTGCGCACATCGAAGCAGAAAGCTTCCCCGCACTGGAGACATGCAACGGACTGCTTGCCGCCCGTCGACCGGCCATCACAGTGCAGAATGGACATGCGCTGCGCTTCGTGCCGCAGGAATACGGCAAGCTGCCGTTCGAGGCGCAATACGAGCCGCGCTGTTACCTGAAGGGCGAAGTGCCGACGCGCGAGGATAACTGGCACGACCTGCTGAATGCGCTGGTGTGGCTCACCTTCCCCAAGGCCAAGGCAGCGATCAATGCTCGCCATTTCGAGGCACTGACGACCGGGCAGGATGACACGACGCACAGCCAGCGCGGCGCCGTACGCGATACCAATACCTTGCTGGACGAATCCGGTGTCATCGTGCCGTATGCGCATACGGAACTGGCCGGACTGTTGCGCGATTTCCGATGGAAGGAATTGTTCTGGGAACGGCGGGCAGAAGTGCAGAACGGCATGGGTTTCTATCTGTTCGGCCATGGCTTGTATGAAAAGGCTTTGCGGCCCTATACCGGCATGACGGGACAGGGCTTGCTGCTACCGGTGGAACCGGCGTTCTTTACCTGGTCGTTGCCGCAACGTCTGGCGCATCTGGATGATTTGTTGGCGCAGTATTTGTACGCGCCGCAGCATTGCCGCAGCACCCGCGAACTGACGCCGGTGCCTTTGCTGGGCGTACCGGGATGGAGCGCGGAGAATGAAGAAGCAGCGTATTACGACGACACCCGATATTTTCGCAAAGGCAGGAACGACCGTGCATAGCCGCCTGAACAGATACCTTCTATTGGTCGGCATCGCATGTGCCGGATTTCTTCCGCATCATGTCCTTGCCGGAACGGACGCCGCGATGGCGTATATCGACAAACAGCTCGAATCGCATCAGGGCCAAAGCGGCGTCTATGTGCTCGACACCGGCGAGGAGGCGTTGCTGGCGCGCGCCTGGCTGGCCGAACATGCGCAACAATCGATAGAGGTGCAGTACTTCATCTGGAGTGCGGACAACATCGGCATCCTGGCCGCCGAAGCCCTGCTGAAAGCCGCGGATCGCGGGGTGGCGGTGCGCATCATCGTCGACGACCTGATGATCGATGCGCCGGATGAGTCCCTGCTGGCGCTGGCGCGCCATCCCAATATCGATATCAGGATATACAACCCCAAGACTTCTGTCGGCGTACCCGTGCAGAAGCGCGTGCTGAACGTGGCGGGCGATTTTCGCGGGGTGAACCAGCGCATGCACGACAAGACCTTCATCGTCGACGGAAAGGTCGCCATCACCGGCGGGCGCAACATGGCCGCCGAGTATTACGACTACAACCATGAATACAACTTCCGCGACCGCGACGCGCTGGTGCTGGGAACGGTGGTCGCGACGATGCGTAGCAGTTTCGACGTGTTCTGGGCCAGCGAGCTGTGCGTGAAGGTGGAGGAGCTCTACGACGGCTTCGGCCTGATGCAGAAGAGCGTCCGCGTCAACGAGGAAGAGATCGCGCAGATATACCGCGAACTGCACGATTATGCCGACTCGCCCGAGAACTTTGCAGCGGAAGTGCGAAGTGCCATCGACAGTGTGCCGATGGCATTTTCGCGACTGACCGGGCAAGTCACGTGGGGCAAGGTGGACTTCATCAGCGACATCCCGGGAAAGAACGGGAATCGCTTCAGGCTATCGGGCGGGGGCGTGACTACCTCGGTACTGGCGAGTCTGGTCGACTCGGCGAGTGATCATATCGTGATCCAGTCGCCCTATCTGGTGATGTCGGATGAATCGCTTGACCTGTTCCGGAAGGCTGTCGCGCGCGGCGTGAAGATACGGATCAACACCAATTCCCTCGCCTCCAGCGACAACCTGCAGGCCTCCAGCGGATACCGCAACCAGCGCGACGAGTTGCTCGAGATGGGGCTGGGAATCTACGAGTTTCGCCCCGATGCGGAGATCAAAAGCAAATTGCTGAAGAGTGCGATAGCCGACAAGGTCAAACCGCCCATCTTCTCCCTGCATGCTAAAACCATGGTGGTGGACTCAAAGACCGTCTACATAGGTACATACAACCTTGATCCGCGTTCGGAGAACCTGAATACCGAGGTGGGTGTGATCATACAGAACGAGGGGCTGGCGCGAGCGGTCGAATCGGCCATCGAGATGGACATGCAGGCCGGGAACAGCTGGAATGCAGCCGCCGACGATCCGGATCAGTACGTGTCTTTATTCAAACGGAGCAAGGTCAGATTCTGGCAACTGCTGCCGATCAAACCGCTGTTGTGATCGGCAGCCTACGCCTCCGGAATCGATTTCGCACAATAGAGCCCGCTCAGCACCGCGCCTTCCAGCGTGGCGGGATAGTCGCCCGCCGTGTAATCGCCAGCCAGTAAAAGATTGGGGATCGCAGTGCGTTGCGCAGGGCGCTGCAGATCGGGCGAACAGCAAAAGGTGGCGCGCTTCTCGGCGATGACTTTGAACCACTGCGGAGTCGTGTCGATACCGAATTCACTGCGCAGTTCGGCGATGACTTTTTGTGCCAGCTCATCCTGCGACAATTCCTGGTGGATACCTTCGGCGCTGATCACGGCGGCAAGCAGGCCGCGTTGCCCGGCGATGCGGCCTTTGTCGAACAACCATTGGCTGTAGCCGCGATGCAGGCCGATCATCGGATGAGGCAACTGCACTTGTGCGGGGTATTGCAGGTATACGGTGTAGATCGGTTGCTGTTCCAGCGCGTCAATGCGGCTGACGGTCTCCGAGAGCGCGGGAAGCGAGCGCAACAGATCAGCCGCGACAGTCGGCGAAGTGGCGCAGATGACATGGCTGAATAGTTGTGTGCCCTGGGGTGTGATGACCTCGATGCCGAAATCTTTAGGAACGATGGACTCTGCCCCGCATGAGAGATGGACTTTACCGCCATGCCGCTCGACATATCCTGCGGCGCGTTGCGGGAGCAGCGTGGTGAAGTCGATGCGCGGCAACAGCATGTCGCTGTCGGCGCGCTTGCGGTTGAGCGAGTCGCGCAGCACGTTCAACAGAACCTGTGCGGAAGCTTTCTGCATCGGGGTGTTCAATGCCGCGATGCACAGCGGTTCCCACAGTTTGAGCGACAGGTCGGCATCCTGTCCATGCTGTTTGAGCAGCTCGGCGACTGTCACGTCATGGACCAGCCTGAATCGCATGCCGCGCAGGGCGAGCATGAAGCGCGCAGCCTTGATGCGTTCTCCCCAGCTCAGTCCTTGGGCGGCGAGTAACGCGACGAGCAGGTGGAGCGGGGCAGGCAGGTGAGGGGCGCGCAGCGAGAAGTGTCCATGCAGATCGAGCTGCAATGGCATGCGCAGGAAATCCCTTTCGACATCGCCGCCGACCAGTTCGATCAGCCGTAGCGTCTCGCGATAGCAACCGAGCAGCAGGTGCTGGCCGTTGTCGAGCTGGGTGCCGTTGTATTGTACGCCGCGGGCCCGCCCGCCGAGCTGCCTGGCGCTTTCAAACACGGTGACGGGGATGTTATGGGAGGCGAGTTCGGCTGCGGTAGCCATGCCGGCATAGCCGCCACCGATCACGGCTACTTTCAGTTCCTGAGCCATGCCTTGAAAGCCAACCATAGTTTGTATCGTGTCGTCAGCGAGACTCGCTCCCTTAACACATGGCAGCCGCTGGCCACCACCTCATCCAGCACGGCCTGATATATCTCCGCCATGATGAGCCCGGCGCGCTGTGGCTTGCGGTCGACGGCGGGCAGGTGATCGAAGGCCTGCCGGTAATACTGGCGCGCACGTTCGATCTGGAACGCCATCAGCTTGTGGAAGTTCTCGGTCTCGCGCGAATTGAGGATGTCCGCTGCGGTCACACCGAACTGCTGCATCTCATCCATCGGCAGGTAGATGCGGTTGCGCCGTGCGTCTTCGCCCACATCGCGGATAATGTTGGTGAGCTGGAAGGCGATGCCGAGGTCGTGGGCGTATTTCAGTGTCTGGCGGTCGCTATAACCGAAGATCTCCGCCGACAGCAGTCCGACCACCGAGGCGACGCGGTAGCAATACAGTTGCAGCGACTTGAAATCGGCGTAGCGCGGCTGGTCAAGGTCCATCTCCATGCCGTCGATGATTTCGAGCAGGTGTTCCTGCGGCAACTTGAATTGTCTGACGACGGGAACCAGCGCCTGACAGACCGGGTGGGTGGGTTTGCCGTTGTAGGTCGCCGCAACTTCGTTGCGCCACCAGTTGAGCGTGGTGCGCGCCACGCCGGCATCCGAGCACTCGTCCACCACATCGTCCACCTCGCGGCAGAAGGCATACAGCGTCGTCATGGCACGGCGCTTGTCCTGCGGCAGGAAGCGGAAGCTGCTGGTGAAACTGGAACCGCTGGAAGCGGCCTTGTCCTGGCAATATTGGTCGGGAGTCATATCAGAAACGCATAGGGGCGCTTTTTGCCAGCATGATAACCCAGTCGAACGGGCGCAAGACCGGCCGCCGCTTGAACATGTCGTAGTCGGCGGCCTCCAGTTTGTCGAGGATACGCAGGCCGCCCGCAATGATCATGCGCATCTCGAGGCCGATGCGCCCGCGCAGGATCGAGCCGAGCGGTGCGCCTTGCAACATCAGGGCGCGGGTGCGATCCACCTGGAACTTCATCAGGGCGCGCCATTTGTCGTCGCACAGACATTGCGAGATATTGCCTTCGCTGACGCCGAAGCGCGCCAGATCGTCCTGCGGCAGATAGACGCGGCCGATGTGCCAGTCCTTTGCCACGTCCTGCCAGAAGTTGATGAGTTGCAGGGCCGTGCAGATGGCGTCGGAGTAGGCGAGGTTGGTCGGGGTCGCTTCCTCGTACAGATGCAGCAACAGATTGCCGACCGGATTGGCCGAGCGGCGGCAATAGTCCAGCAGCTCGTCGTAGTTCGCGTAACGTTTCTTCACCACATCCTGCGAGAAGGCATCGAGCAGGTCGCGGAAGGGCTGCATGGGCAGGTGATGCGCGCCGATCTCGGCGGCGAGGCGCTTGAACAGAGGCGTCAGCGGTGTCTCGCCGTTCGCGATATGCGTCAGTTCATCGCTGAAATCGTCGAGTTGTTGCAGGCGTTCTGCATCGGGCAGCTCGCCCTCGTCGGCGATGTCATCCGCCGCGCGGGCGAAGTGGTAGATCGCCGCCACCGGCTTGCGCAGCCGCCTGGGCATCAGGATCGAGGCGACCGGGAAGTTCTCGTAGTGCTCGACTGACGACATCANNCGGCTTGCGTAGCCGCTTGGGCATGAGAATCGATGCTACAGGGAAGTTCTCGTAATGGTCGACCGGCATTACACAAGATCGTTGCGGTGCAACATGAACACGAACTCATCGCCAGCGCTGACATCCATCCAGGTGAACGGCAGGTTGGGGTAAGCGGCCTCGAGCGCGTCGCGGTTGTGGCCGATCTCGACCACGAGAATGCCGTTGTTGCTGAGATGTTCGGCGGCGTGCTCAAGGATGATGCGTGTCGCATTCAGTCCGTCCGTGCCGCTGCCCAGCGCGAGTTTGGGTTCGTATTTGTATTCCTGCGGCAGCGCGGCGACCGAGGGTGCATCCACGTAGGGCGGATTGCTGATGATGAGGTCATATTTCTTGCCCTCGAGTTTGGCGAACATGTCCGACTCGATCAGCGAGATGTGGTCTTCCAGTGCGTAATCGGTCACGTTGTACTGGGCGACATCCAGCGCATCGGCGGACAGATCGACCGCGTCGACATGTGCATCCGGAAAGGCGTGCGCTGCCAAGATGGCCAGGCAGCCGCTGCCGGTGCACAGGTCCAGCACGTTGTGCACGCGTTCGGCATCGCTGATCCAGGGGGAGAACTGATCTCGCAACAACTCTGCGATGAATGAGCGCGGCACCAGTACGCGTTCGTCGACATAGAATGAGAGTTCGCCCAGCCAGGCCTGATTGGTCAGATAGGCTGCCGGGATGCGCTGCTCGGTACGCCGTTCGATGATATCCAGTACGTCGTAGATTTCCGACTGCGTGAGGCTGGCGTCGAGGAAGGGCTCCAGTCGGTCCAGCGGCAGGTGCAGGGTGTGCAGGATGAGGTAGGCAGCTTCGTCATAGGCATTCTCGCTGCCGTGACCGAAGAACAGCTCGGCCTCGTTAAAGCGGCTCACCGCAAAACGCAGACAATCGCGTACCGTCTTGAGTGAAGCGCTTGCCTCTGAAAAATGATTGATGTCCATCTAGTCTCCTCCGCCCCCGCCATCTCCTCCGCCATCGCCACTGCTGCTGTCGTCGCAGCGCGATGAAGAGTATCCATTGCCCGAATCTCCCGGGCCACCAGTGCTGCCGCTATCGTTATTCGTCCGTCGCCGATTCCTGCGTGTGCCGGACATGAGCCAGAGCACGATGATGATCAGCAGCAGAACGATATAGATAGTCATTGCTTCATTCCGCGAGTAATTTGATCAGCGTCAGATAGTAGATCTCCGACAAGGCCTCCAGATCATCCACGGACACGCATTCGTTCAACTTGTGGATGGTCGCATTCAGCGGCCCCAGTTCGATCACCTGCGGACAGATGTCGGCGATGAAACGCCCGTCCGAAGTGCCGCCGCTGGTGGAGAGTTCCGTCTCTACGCCTTTTACCTGCTTGATCGCCGCGGCCACCACATCGACCAGATCGCCGCGCGGTGTGAGATAGGGCTTGCCCGACATCTCCCATTTCAGATCGTATTCCAAACCATGCTTGTCGAGGATGGCATGCACTCTGGCTTTCAGCGAATCGGTCGTGCTGGCCGTGGAGTGGCGGAAGTTGAACAGGATCTCCACGGTGCCCGGCACCACATTGGTCGCGCCGGTGCCGCCGTGGATATTGGAGATCTGCCAGGATGTCGGTGGGAAATAATCGTTGCCGCGGTCCCACTCGGTCGCGGCCAGTTCGGCGATGGCGGGGGAGGCCAGGTGGATGGGGTTCTTCACCAGATGCGGGTAGGCGATGTGGCCCTGCACGCCTTTGACGGTGAGCGTGCCGGACAGCGAACCGCGCCTGCCGTTCTTGATGGTGTCGCCGAGTCTGTTGACACAGGTCGGTTCGCCGACGATGCAGTAGTCGAGCAGTTGCTTGCGTTGCTGCAGGGTCTCGACCACGCGCACCGTACCGTCCACGGCGATGCCTTCCTCGTCGGAGGTGAGCAGCAGGGCGATGGAGCCCTTGTGTCGCGGGTGTTGCGCGACGAAGCGTTCAACGGCGGTAACGAATGCCGCGATCGACCCCTTCATGTCAGCCGCGCCGCGCCCGTACAACATGCCGTCGCGCACGGTGGGGGTGAAGGGATCGCTGCCCCATTTATCCACCGGACCGGTCGGCACCACGTCGGTATGGCCGGCGAAACAGAACAGCGGCGAGTTGACGCCGCGGCGTGCCCACAGATTGTCGACTTCGCTATGGCGCATCTTCTCCAGGTTGAAGTCCAGCGGTGCAAGGCGCGCGCCGATGATGTCGAGGCAGCCGTCATCCAACGGGGTGAGCGACTTGCGCGAGAGGAGTTGTTTGGCGAGGACTAGCGTGTTGCTCATAATTTCATTTCTTTATATTCGTTTTCGTTGAATCCTGTCGCCAGCACCTTGCCCTTGTGTTCCAGCACGGGGCGCTTGATGACGTTGGGTTTTTCCAGCATCAGCGCCAGTGCGGATGCCTCGTCCTTGATCGAGGCTTTCACCGCATCGGGCAGTTGCCCCCAGGTCGGGCCGGTTTTTTTCAGCAGTCTTTGCCAGCCGACCTGTTTGAGCCAGTCCCGGAGCGTGGCCTCGCCGATGGGTTGCTTCTTGAAGTCATGGAACTCATGGGCGATACCATGCTCTCCCAGCCAAACGCGCGCTTTCTTCACCGTGCCGCAATTGGGGATGCCGTAAAGTTTCATTCGCTTTTTTGGTCGGGTAATTCAATGTTAAGTTTGATGCCATCGAACTTGGTTCCCGGTGGAGGGGGCATTTGTGGATTAGTCGAATTGGGATCGAACACCTTCATCTTGCTCGTCTGTGAGTAATCGATCAGCGATGACAGGTTGCTGGCCGAGTCGGCGTTGCGCAGTGCATCTTCCTTGGAGATGTGCCCGGCCTTGAACAGCTTGTACAGGGCCTGTTCGAAGGTCTGCGATCCCGGCGAGACGCTTTGTTCGATGGCATCGCGAATCTGGTCAATCTGGTCGCTCTTGATGAGTTCGGCGATCAGCGCGGAGTTCAGCAACACTTCAACCGCCGGCACCAATTTTCCCTGTGTGTTGCGGATCAGACGCTGCGAGATGACGGCGCGCAGGCAGAGTGACAAGTCGGACAGGATGCTGTTGCGCGCATCGTAAGGGAAGAAGTTCACCATGCGGTTGAGTGCATGGTAGCTGTTGTTGGCGTGCAGCGTGGACAGGCACAGGTGGCCGGTCTGCGCAAAGATCAGCGCATGCTTCAGCGTCTCGCGGTCGCGGATCTCACCGATCATCAGTACGTCCGGCGCCTCGCGCATCGCGCTGACCAATGCCGAACCATAGTCGGCGGTATCGGTGCCGACCTCACGCTGGTTGACGATGGATTTGTTGTGCCGGAACATGTATTCCAGCGGGTCCTCGATGGTGAGGATGTGTCCGCTCTGAGTTTCGTTGCGGTGCTGGATCATCGCTGCCAGCGTGGTCGACTTGCCGGAGCCAGTGGCGCCGACCATCAGAACCAAACCGCGCTTTTCCATGACCAGATCTTTCAGCACCAACGGGAGGTTGAGCGCTTCCACGTTGAGTACATCGCCGCGCACGTAGCGAATCACTACCGCGACGCTGCTGCGTTGGCGCATCACATTGACACGGAAGTTGCCGATGCCTGGGACTCGGAAGGAGAAGTTCATCTCCATGTGCAGCTCGAACTCGGTGATCTGTGCTTCGGTCATCATCTCGTAGGCGATGCGCTTGACCGTGGCCTCGTCGAGGATCTGGGCATTCACCGGCATCACCACGCCGTCGATCTTGATGTTGATCGGCGCACCGACCGAGAGGAACAGGTCGGAGGCCTTCTTGTCGGCAGCGAGCTGGAGCAATGGAGTGATGATCATTTTTTCACCTCGTTTCAGGATGCAGGAAGCAGGATGCGGGATTCAGGGAAAGCGGCTGTATCCTGAATCCTGTATTCCGTAACCTGCTTAGATTCCACGCAGCAATTCGTTGATGCCTGTCTTGCCCAGCGTCTTGGCATCCACTTTCTTCACGATCACCGCACAGTACAGACTGTACTTGCCGTCCTTGGAAGGCATGCTGCCGCTGACCACCACGGAACCGGCCGGCACGCGACCGTAATGCACTTCGCCCGTTTCGCGGTCGTAGATCTTGGTGCTTTGTCCGATGAACACGCCCATCGAGATGACCGAGCCTTCTTCCACGATCACGCCTTCGACCACTTCGGAGCGCGCGCCGATGAAGCAGTTGTCCTCGATGATGGTGGGGTTGGCCTGCACCGGTTCCAGCACGCCGCCGATGCCGACGCCGCCGGAGAGGTGCACGTTCTTGCCGATCTGCGCGCAGGAACCGACGGTGGCCCAGGTGTCGACCATGGTGCCTTCATCGACATAGGCACCGATGTTGCAGTAGGAAGGCATCAGCACCACGTTCTTGGCGATGTAGGCGCCGCGGCGTGCGGCAGCGGGAGGCACCACGCGGAAGCCGCCTTCACGGAACTCTTTGGAGTTGTAGTCGGCGAACTTGGAAGGCACCTTGTCGAAATAGTTGGTGAAGCCGCCTTTGATGAAGGCATTGTCCTCGATGCGGAAGGACAGCAGCACCGCCTTCTTGACCCATTGATGAGTTACCCATTCGCCGTTGATCTTCTCGGCCACGCGCAGCTTGCCCTGGTCGAGATACTCGATGACGGTGTTGATGGTCTCTTTCAGTTGCGCGTCCACATTGCGCGGGGTGATTTCGGCACGGCGTTCAAAGGCTTCTTCGATGATGGCTTGCAATTGCGGCATGGTGTGTCCCAGTCTGGTTCGTTGATTGAAATGGTTATTGTTTTTGTGTGAATTCAGCGATGCGTCGTGCCGCTTCCAGCGTTTCGTCCAGGTTGGCGACCAGCGCCAGCCGGATAAAGTTCGCCCCGGGGTTGACCCCGTGCGCTTCGCGCGCCAGAAAACTGCCGGGCAGCACGGACACATTATAGTCGCGATACAACTGTTGCGCGAAAGCCGTATCGGCGATGGGTGTTCTGATCCACAGGTAGAAGCTGGCGTCCGGTTTGGTCACCGGCAGCACCGGTGCGAGCAGGGCGATGACCTTGGCGAACTTCTCCGCATACAGGCGGCGGTTCTCGGCGACATGGGCCTCGTCGTTCCAGGCCGCGATGGTGGCGGCCTGCACAGCAGGGTTCATGGCGCAGCCGTGGTAGGTGCGATACAGCGCGAACTTTTGCAGTATCTCCGCGTCGCCCGCGACGAAGCCGGAACGCATCCCGGGTACGTTGGAACGTTTAGACAGGCTGGAGAACACCACCAGGTTCTTGTAATCGCCGCGCCCCAGTTGCCTTGCGGCCTGCAATGCTCCCAGCGGCTGTTCGTCGTCGAAATAGATCTCGGAATAGCATTCGTCCGCAGCGATGACGAAACCGTAACGGTCGCTCATCTCGAACAGGGTCTTCCATTCGGCCAACGGCATCACGCGGCCATTCGGATTGCCCGGCGAGCAGACATAGATGAGCTGGGTGCGCTGCCAGGTCTCTTCCGGTAACTGTGCGAAGTTCAGCGCGAACCCGTCTTCCGGCAGGGTGTTGAGGAAATATGGCGTCGCACCGGCGAGGAAAGCGGCACCCTCGTAGATCTGGTAGAACGGA
>DMCN01000023.1 GCA_003445795.1 Gallionellaceae bacterium | reverse complement strand
GCGCTGGCGCGACACGCACCAGTCGGGGCGATTTTTGATCATCGCTTCGAGGCGGGCGCGCCCCCAGGCGGGAAAGAATTCGGTTTGCTCTACCGCTTGGTTCGCCAGATCGCGCAAGGCCATACCATCGCGTTTTTCGGGCTTGCCGGAGTGCGAACGCTTTTCCTGTACAAGATTTTCCGCTTCGGCAGTTACGCCAGAGCCAATGTAATCCATCCCGATGAACCACTGCGGCGTGGAACGGAAGATGATCGGCGTCTTGTGGCGCCAGCAGTGCGGATAGCTGTGCTCGACCTTCTTCTGGCACAGCAGGTGTCCGCTCGCTTCGATCGCCTGCAACACGATGTCGTTGGCCTTCCACACGAACACGCCGGCCAGCGGTGTGCCGCCTACCGCGGGCGTGGTGGAGATGAACTTGCCGTCGTCGCCGACCGGATTCTCGTTCGGCAGGTTATAGCGCTGGCCCACCACATAGTCGTCCACGCCGTGCGCCGGTGCGGTATGCACTAGGCCGGTACCCGCTTCCAGCGTGACATGCTCCCCGCAGATGACCGGCACGATGCGGTCGTAGAACGGATGTTGCAAGGGCAGACCTTCCAGTGCCGCACCGTAGCAGGAGGCGGCGAGACCGTCGCCACGGTCGTTGTGTCCGGCCAGCTGGTAACGCTTCAGGCAATCGGTCGCCAGATCGAATGCCAGGATCAGGTAGCCCTTGTCGGTGCGGATCAGGTCGTATTCCAGTTTGGGATGCACGCTCACGCCCTGATTGGCCGGCAGCGTCCACGGTGTGGTGGTCCAGATCACCGCATAGACTTTGGCAGAGCCCGGTAGCGATACGCCGAAGGCTTTCTCCACGGCATGCTTGTCCTTCACCTCAAAACCGACGTCGATGGCCGCCGAGACCTTGTCCTCGTATTCCACTTCCGCTTCGGCCAGCGCCGACTGGCAATCCAGACACCAGTTCACCGGCTTGCGGCCCTGGTACAGATAGCCCTGCGCATGGATCTGACCAAGCGCACGAATGATGTCCGCCTCGGTCTGGAAATCCATGGTCAGATAAGGCTTGTCCCAATCACCCAGCACACCGAGGCGGATGAAGTCCTTCTTCTGGCGCTCGACCTGCTCCTTCGCGTAATCGCGGCACAGCTGGCGGAACTGGGAAGCGGGGATGGCCTTGCCGTGTTTCTTCTCCACCTGCAATTCGATCGGCAGACCGTGGCAGTCCCAGCCCGGCACATAGGGCGCGTCGAAATTGCTCAGCGTCTTGCTCTTGATGATGATGTCCTTGAGCACCTTGTTCACCGCATGACCGATGTGGATGTCGCCGTTGGCATAGGGCGGACCGTCGTGCAGAATGAACTGCTTGCGGCCCTTGCTTGCCGCGCGGATGCGCTGATAGCGCTGTTGCGCCTGCCATTGCGCCAGCATCAGCGGCTCGCGCTTGGCCAAGTCGCCGCGCATCGGGAATGATGTGTCGGGGAGATTCAGCGGATATTTTTTCTTGTCTTCACTCATGTTCGATAAACCATCTCTTTGCATTATCAACATCCAACGCGATCTGCCGCGTCAACTCATCCAGCCCATTGAACTTCTGTTCATCGCGCAGTTTCTGCAGGAACTCCACGCGCAGGTGCTTGCCGTAGATCTGCTGGGCGAATTCGAACAGGTGTACTTCCAGCACGGCCTTGGCATCGTCTTTCAGCGTCGGCCGCACACCCAGACTAGCCACCCCCTGCAAAATCCCCAACTCCTCGGCATGTGCCAGCACCACATACACGCCTTTGAGCGGCGGCAGATTGTGTTTCATCTGGATGTTCGCCGTGGGGTAACCCAGTTTGCGCCCGGTGGCATCACCATGCACCACACGCCCGCTGATGCTGTAGGGGCGCCCCAGATAATCCTTCGCCATGCGGATCTGCCCTTCGGCGAGCGCAGCGCGGATCGCGGTGCTGGAGATACGCACGCCGTTGTGCAGCACACTGTGCACCGCCGCGACATCGAAGCCGCGCTCGGCGCCGATCTTCTGCACCAGCGCGAAATCGCCGGCTCGCCCGCTGCCGAAACGGAAATCGTCACCGATCAATACGAATTTCGCGTGCAATCTTTCATATAGCGCATGGATGAAATCGTCAGCCGATCTTTTCGCGAACAGCGCATCGAAACGGCATACATGCACGCGATCCACCCCCATGGTCCGGAACAGTTCCAACTTCTCGCGCAGACTGGTCAGCCGTGCCGGTGCCTGCTGCGGCGTGAAAAACTCGCGCGGATGCGGCTCGAAGATGACCACGGCGGTCTGCAGACCGCGCGGTTTCGCCGCCGCACGCAACTCGTCGAGCAGCGCCTGATGACCGAGATGCACCCCGTCGAAATTACCGACGGTGACCGCAACTTTTTCGGTGTCGTTGGAATGGAGTCCGCGTAGAATCTGCATAGGGCGCGGATTATACCGTGAGATACCCCTTCGCTGCCCGCCACTCATAAGGAAAAACCATGCAGGACTATCCTCAGGTCGCACTCGATTTCATGAACCGCGACCACGCCGAGTTCGTCGGATTGCGCGCCCAATTGCTGGAACTGCTCGCGACCACACCGCCCGATGCCCGGGTGGACAAGCTGCTGGCCGAATTGCTGGAGCACACCCGCCACCACTTCGCCGAAGAAGAACGCCTGATGCAGGAGGTCCGTTTCCCGCCCTACACGATGCACAAGGCCGAACACGACAAGGTCCTGATGGACATGGCTGCAATGGTCGAAAGCTGGGGACAGGGGCATGATGCTGTCGCGTTGCGGGAATGGCTGGAACGCGACGTCGGCGACTGGTTCGTCAACCATGTCAGCACCATGGATTTCGTCACCGCGGGATTCATCAAGGCACAGGGTGGAGGCCGGGCATGAGCCAAACCGTGGACACCGCCCGCCTGTTCGACCACAGCCGCTTCGCCGAACTGCTCAACGCCCTGCTAGACCTGCTTGATGACCAGGCGCCCGAAGCCGGGATCGACGCGCAACTGCTGTGCCTGCAACAGCACCTGCAAGGGCAGTTCGCCGCCGAGGAAGAAGCCATGTTGGCAACCGCCTTCCCAGCAACCGCCGCGCACAAGAAACACCACGACCATGCACTGGACAAGCTTGCGCAGCGCATCGCGCAGTGGCAGCAGGGTCACGACCGCAAGGTGCTACAGGATTATCTGGAGAATGAACTGGCCGAGTGGTTCGTCAGTCATGTGAACGTGCGCGATTTCGTCACCGCGCAACACCTGTCGCTGCCGCGACAGGACGCGAATCCATCTTAAGCAGTTCCGCCGACGGTCAGGCCGTCGATCCGCACCGTCGGCTGCCCGACGCCCACCGGCACGCTCTGCCCTTCCTTGCCGCAGGTGCCCACCCCCGAATCCAGCGCCATGTCGTTGCCTATCATGCTCACGCGGGTGAGCGCTTCCGGGCCGTTGCCGATCAGCGTCGCGCCCTTGACCGGATNNATGTCCACCTGGCCGCCGCCGAAGTTGGCGGCATACAGGCCGTGTTTGACCGAGGCGATAATCTCCTCGGGCGTCTTGTCGCCGTTGAGCATCATGGTGTTGGTCATGCGCGGGATGGGCAGATGGGCGAACGATTCGCGCCGCGCATTGCCGGTGACCGGCACCTTCATCAGGCGCGCATTCATGCTGTCCTGCAAGTATCCGCGCAGGATGCCGTCTTCGATCAGCACGGTGCGCTGGGTGGGATTGCCCTCGTCGTCCATGTTGAGGGAACCGCGTCTGTCCTTGATGGTACCGTCGTCCACCACGGTGACCCCCTTGGCGGCGACGCGCTGACCGACACGACCGGAGAAGGCCGAGCTGCCCTTGCGGTTGAAGTCGCCCTCGAGACCGTGCCCCACCGCTTCATGCAGCAGGATGCCGGGCCAGCCCGAACCGAGTACCACGGTCATGTTGCCGGCCGGGGCGGGACGTGCCTCCAGCGCCACGGTGGCCTGATGCACGGCTTCCTTGGCATAGCGTTGCAATATCTCTTCGCTGAAGTAGTCGTAGCCGAAACGTCCGCCGCCACCCGCGGAGCCCTGTTCACGGCGACCGCCGCTTTCGACGATGACCTGTAACGACAAGCGCACCAGCGGGCGGATGTCGGCATTCAGCAGACCATCGCTGCGCGCCACCAGCACCACGTCGTATTCCCCGGCCAGATTCGCCATCACCTGGGTGACGCGCGGGTCGAGCGCGCGGGCCATGCGCTCCAGTCGTTCCAGCAACGCGACCTTGTCGTCGGCTTTCAACGTGGCGATGGGATCGTGCGGCAGGTAGAGCGTATGCGCATTGCCAGCATGCAGATGTGCCGCAGCCTGTTTGCCGCCCTGGCGCGCGATGGCGCGGGTGGCCAGCGCGGCGTCTTCCAGTGCGGGCAGGGTGATGTCGTCGGAATAGGCGAAGGCGGTCTTCTCGCCGGAGACGGCGCGCACGCCGACGCCCTGGTCGATGCTGAAGCTGCCGGATTTGACGATACCCTCTTCCAGCGACCAGCTCTCGGCGCGGCTGTATTGAAAATACAGATCGGCGTAGTCGACGCGATGCGCAAGCATCTTGCCGAACACCTGTTCGAGATGGCGCGCGTCCAGACCGTGCGCGGTAAGCAGCGCACCTTGCGCCAGTTGCAGTGCTGAGTTCATCTGTCGCAGGACAGGGTGCGGTGCGAGAGCGCGGGCAGGCTCTTGCGCAGGCTGGCCTGGTACGAGGGATTCACTTCGGCGACGACCACACCGGAACCGCGCGGCAGTTCATCCACGATGCGCCCCCAGGGGTCGACGATCATGGTGTGGCCGTGCGTCTCGCGGCCGCTCACATGGTAACCGCCCTGCGCCGCGGCGATGACATAGGACAGGTTCTCGATCGCGCGCGCGCGGATCAGCGGCTCCCAGTGCACCTTGCCGGTGGTCGCAGTGAAGGCGGACGGCAGCACGATGATGTTGACGTCCTTCATGGCGCGGAAGATCTCGGGGAAGCGCAGGTCGTAGCACACAGCCAGGCCGATACGGCCGAACGGGCTGTCCACCACGACGACCTTGTCGCCCGCCTCGATGGTCTGTGCCTCGTTGTAGCTTTCGTTGCCCAGGGTCAGATTGAACAGGTGGATCTTGTCGTAACGCGCGGCTTGCGCGCCGGTCTCGTCGAACACCAGCAGGCTGTTGCGCACCTTGTCCGGCGTGCTCGCCACCAGCGGCAGCGAACCCATCAGCCAGATCTTGTGCTTGCGTGCCGTTTCGCTGAGGAAGCGCTGGATAGGACCTTCGCCCGGCTTCTCGCAGACCTTGACCTTGTCCTGCTCGGTCATGCCCATGATGGCGAAGAACTCGGGCAGCACCACCAGCTTTGCGCCCTGTTCCGCCGCATTGGCCACCAGACGGCGCGCTTCGCTCAGGTTGCCTTCGACATTGGGCCCGGAAGCCATCTGGATGGCGGCGACCTTGAAGGCGTTCTGCTGGGCGGCGATACGTGTCTGGGTGTTTTCGATATTGGACATGATTCCTGGGCTTTCCATCGTTCGGTTATAGGACGTTACGTACGCTGATTCGCATCATGGTGTCTGGATCGCATCGGTCGCGGCCGGTTTGCTCTGGCTGACCTTTTCCACCTTGGGATCGGCCCAGCTTCCGCTGACATTGTATTCAATCGACGCCAGCTTATCGAGCGGATCGCGCAAAATCTTGCTGGTCAGCAATACCCCCACCCCGACCACCGGTCCCGCAGCAAAAGAGAGCAGCGAGACGTTGTCGCCGATGGACGGCAGTATCCGAACTTTGAGGTCCTGCGTCTCGCGGTTCATGTCGACCTGACCGGACATGGTGACCTTGGCCGCCGCCCCGGTGAGTTTCATGTCGCTGGTCAGCAACAGGCCGTTCACGATCTGGGCATTGCCGGTGATGCTCTCGAACTGAAAACCCTTGGCGAACACATCGGTGAAGTCGAGCGAGACGCGCTGCAGGCTCAGCACCCCGAGCAACTTGGCGGCTCCGGCATCGACCTTGAGGAAGCGTCCTTTGCCGACCTTCAGATTCAGGATGCCGTTCAGCTTGTGCATGTTGAATGTCTCAGGCGCCCCGGACCAGTACAGATTGCTCTCCAGCGTGCCGCTGCCGTCCTTGAGGCTGCCCGGATAGCCGGAACGCGACAGGATGTTGCCCGCATCGCTGATATCCGCGCGCAGATTGATCTGGGTCTGTTCGGGAGCGGCCTGCCATTTGCCGGTCATGTTCAGCACGCCATCAGGGTTGGTCAGCCGCAGTTCGTCCAGCGACACATTCCCGTCCGACTGGCTCAGCGCCAATTCGAGCCTGCCGAGCTGGCGTCCCTTGTAGGTGAGTTTCTCGACGTTCACATCCACTTCCGGGAAAGTGCTGTTGTCGGGCGGCGCGCGCTTGTCGTCGACGAGCTTCACCGGCTGCACTGTCCCAGCGGGACCCTCACCCAGCATCAGGTGGCGGAAACGCCCCAGCAGTTTGCCGTTACCCTGGGGTTGCCAGATCACGTCGCCGCTCATCTCCGTTGAGGCCAGCCGCAGGCTCAGCAATCCGTTGCGCCCGCTGCCCTTGATTTCAAGTTCGTTCACCGTACTGCCGTATCCGCTCAGCTTGTCCACTGCGACGTCGATGCCCGCGATATTGGGCAGCATGCCTTTGCCGCCGGCGGACAAGCCCAGTCCACTCCAGCCTTCCAGCGACACCCGCGGCAACTTGCCGACCACCCAGACTCCGTTTTTGCCTCCGGCAGCCGCGCTCCCGCCAAGCGCCACCCTCCCGCGCCGGATGACCCAGTCCCCGTCCGCATCACGCAGGCTTGCCAATTTGGCATCGATCAGTGAACCGTAACGCAGACCCAGCATCTCCTGCTTGAGGTTGATGCTCTTTTGTTCAAAGTGCAGCGGGATACGCTCGCCGGCGGATTTTGCCAGAGGCGCGGGCAAATCGGAGACGAGACCCTGCAGCTCGCTGTCCACTGTCACATCGACCAGTTTGTCCTTCACGCGGATATCCGCACTCCAGTCGGTGCTGCCGTGCAGGCGGCGCCACAGCGGATGCGGCGACAACTTGTTCAGGTTGCCCAGGTCGAGCCTGCCGCGCGCTCTGGTCAGCAATGCGCCCTGCTCGCTTGTCACCGTCAGGTGGGCTGGGCCGCCGAGTATCTGCGCGCCGATATCGCCCGCATTCACCGACGACTCGGTGAACATCAGGATGCCGCTCACGTTGCGCAGCAACGGTACGTTCAGGCCGAGGTCGACCTCGTTGTTCGCAAAATGGTAATCGCCGCGCACCTTGACCGCCGCATCGCCGATCAAAGGGATGTCGAGTTGGAGGTTCAGCTTGCCGTCTCCGCGCGCTTTGATCCCTTCGGTGAATCCGTCCAGATAGCCGTTGACCGGACTGTTGACGATGTAGTCGAGACAGCGCTGCGTCGAGTCCACCGCCTCGCCGCGTACCTGCAGGACCAGATTGCTCTCCAGCAGATCGGGGATGCCCACCTTGACGTTTTGCAGTCGCGCACCGTTAGTTGTCGCCGTCAGCGCGTTGACCTCCAGTTGCTTGCCTTCAATCAGCAGGCGGGTGTCCGCCTCTTCGAGCCTGGGCCAACCCTTGACGAACTCCATCACCACGCCCTTGGCACGCGCTTCCAGCCGGAAGATGCCGCGTTCGTTGCCGACGAAGGGGAAATCGCGCAGATCGCCGCGCAGACGCACGCGGAACTTGTCCGCCTGCCCGCCCTGCAGCGCGGCCTGCAGCCATTCGCGCGTCTCCTTGTTGACTGCGGGTACGGGAGTGTAAAGACCGGCCATCTTCACCGCGACCCGCTTCATGTCGACCGTGGCATCCACCGATCCCGGTCCCTCCGCCTCGGTCTGGTAACTGCCGTAGATCGTCCCGGCAAGGTCGGCGTTGGCGAGTGCCACATTGCCGAGCTTGAATTCCAGTCCGCGCGAATTGCGCTGCCAACCGAGCCGGGCAGTAAGCGTGTCGAACTCGACCGGGGCGGAGAACAATTGCGGCGCATCGAGCATGAATTTGCGGCTGTCGAGCGTGATCGATCCGCCGTTGTCGCCGCCGTCCACCTCGCCGCTCAGCCCGGAGAAACCGGGACGGTCGCCGACCCGGCGCAGTGCCAGACCGTCGAAGCGGCCCTTCACATCGAACCGCAGCGAATCGTCGGCCCGGTTGCGCCACCGCACATCCATCCCGCTGACCTTGCCATGCGGCGCCGCCTCGACGATCTTCTGTTTCAGTTCCGCATCCAGCGGCAGGTAAGAGGCCAGCACGACCATATCGCCCAGATTCAGCGCATTCGCCCGCACCTCGCCGGAACCGTGTTCGCCGTCCGCCTCATCCGCCAGGCGCAGATAGAAATCGGTTGGCTTCATCCTGAAACCGTCGCGCATCTGCAAGGCCAGGCCTTCGCTGACGACTTCGAAACCGCGCTCGGTCAAGTGCCAGCCGATGCGTCCGCGCAACTCGCTCAGATCGAGCGGTGGCAACTCTTCCGCCAGCCGCGCCCGGACGCCGGCCAGCGCGACATCCGCATCCATGCTGCGCAACTGCCCCTCGTCGAACCCCAGCCACATGCGCAAGGCACCTCGACCGCGCCTGAATATCTTCGGCAACGACAGCCACGGCCTCCAGGCCGACACATCGGCATAGTCCAGCTGGGTGAAAAGTTGTCCGCGCCAGTCGCCGGTGTCGGCGAAGCTGTCGCCGTAAAAACTGCCGCGCACATCGAGACGGGATGCCAATTTTTCCGGCGGCAATGCGAGCAAGGCGAAGCGGTGGCGCCCGTGCCGGTTCTCGATATTCAGGTCGACCCGTTCCAGCTCTAGCAACGGCGCCCCGCGCAATTCGTCCAGCCAGTTGACACGCCCGTTGCGGATGACCATGCTGGACTGGTGCAAAAGCCAGTCGGCACTCCTCTGGTCTCCGGCAGTGGGGGCCGCAAGCGTGATACCGGCCACATGCCAGCGCCCCTCAGTGTCGCGCCGCACCGACAGATCTGGACTGTCGATCAGCAGGCTGTGGAAACGCAGTTCCAGCATGGGCAGACTGGTCCACGCCACCGTGTTCTCGATGCGCGGCAGACTCAGCGCGACCTGCCCCTGACTATCCAGTATCTTCACATCGGAGAACAACAGGCGCGGACGGAAACCGTCCCAGTCGGCCTCAATCCTGCCGATGGTCAGCGGCTGGCCGACAGCCATGACCGCGGCGGTCGTGATCTCGTCGTGGTAGCGCTCGATATCGGGCAGGATGCGATAACGCAGGGTCAGCACCACCAAGGCGCCGGCGAAGGCCAGCANNGCGGGTCATGCGGCCCAGACCGCGCCAAGCCAATACGAGCGAATTCTTCAGCATCGTGCCGGCAGCAAAGAAAAGGACATGAAGTAGCGGGGCGTGCTGGGCATGGAGAACCTATAATGCGGCGTGTGACTCAGTGTCCGCATTTTAACCCGAAGCGATCATCATGAATACCGCAAACCCACACTCATCCGGCGATTTCGACGAACTGCTGCGCCATGCCAGACAGTGCAGCCACTATCTCGACCGCCTGCTGGAGGCGGAGCCTGAATTGTTGGTCTGGTTGCGAACATATCTTCACGTATCTTGCGACCGCAAAGTCATGCAGGACTGGTCGGATGATATCCCCGCCGCCGATGAGGAACAGTTGGCGCGGGCATTGCGCAACCTGCGCAAGCGCGTGATGGCACATGTGCTGACGCGCGACCTGAACGGCTTGTCCGGCCTGGACGAAGTGATGGGCAGCATGACCGCCCTCGCCGAGATCTCCGTACGGCGTGCGCAGAACATGGTCATGAACACCTTGGTCGAACAGTTCGGACAACCCGTCGGCGCCGAGAGCGGGGCACGCCAGGAATTGCTGGTGATCGGCATGGGCAAACTGGGCGGCGGCGAACTCAATGTCTCTTCCGATATCGACCTGATCTTCGTCTATCCGGAGGATGGCGATACCGACGGCCCCCGCACTTTGTCCAACCACGAGTTCTTCAGCCGCCTCGGCCGCAAGGTCATCGCCCTGATCAACGACCTCACCGCCGACGGCTATGTGTTCCGCGTCGACATGCGCCTGCGTCCCTATGGCGACAGCGGACCGCTGGTGACCAGCTTCGCCGCGCTGGAGGAGTATCTGGTCGCACAGGGGCGCGAGTGGGAACGCTATGCCTGGATCAAGGCACGCGTGGTTTCGCCCGAGCACAGCCCGTACAGCGCCGAACTGGAGAAACTTGCACAACCCTTTGTGTTCCGCAAATACCTGGATTTCGGCGCCTTCGAGTCCATGCGCAAACTGCATGCACAGATACGCGCGGAGGTCGCCCGCCGCGAGCGCCACAACAACATCAAGCTCGGCCCCGGCGGGATCCGCGAGATCGAGTTCATCGCGCAGGTGTTCCAGTTGATACGCGGCGGCCGCGAAGCCGCGCTGCGCATCCGCCCCACGCAGCAGGTGCTGCGCCAACTGGTTCTCAACGGCGAGCTGAAAGAAGACATCGTGGCGCGTCTGGACGAGAGCTACATCTTCCTGCGCAACCTCGAACACCGCCTGCAATACCTGGAGGACCAGCAGACCCAGGAACTGCCGGAGAAAGCGGAACAACAGGCCGTCGTCGCCATGGCAATGGGTTATGCCAACTACGACGCACTGCTCGCCGCGCTGGCACCACTGCGCGATTTCGTCAGCCAGCAGTTCGATGCCGTCTTTGGCGTGAAGCAGGAGAACGGCAACGGTACCTGGTGGCGGGAAGATGCCGCAGCGGATGAACTCGTCTCCGCCCTCGCCGCGCTGGGTTTCCGGGAAGCGGCAAATCTGTCCGATATGCTGCTGCAATTCCGCGACGGCAGCCGCTACCGCCAATTGCCGGAGCTCAGCCGCCAGCGCATAGACACCTTGCTGCCCCGCATCGCCGAACTCTGTGCCGAGACAACCGGTCCCGACGATGCACTGCGCCGCACGCTCGTCCTGCTCGAAGCCATCGCCCGCCGCGCCTCCTATCTCGCCTTCCTCGCCGAATACCCGCAGGCACTGCCGCGGCTGGTACGGCTGCTTGCCGCCAGCGCCTGGGCGGGCGACTTCCTGACCCAGCATCCCATCCTGCTCGACGAGTTGCTCGACACGCGCGAACTGTATGTCGCCCCCAACTGGACCGCGCTGGACGCGCAACTCGCTAGTCAACTCGAGGCCCATGTCGGCGACATCGAGCGCGAGATGGACACACTGCGCCAGTTCCAGCAGGCGCAGACCTTCCACCTGCTGGCGATGGACCTGCAAGGGCTGTTACCGCTGGAAAGACTCAGCGACCATCTGAGCGACCTGGCCGACCTCATCCTGCGCCACACCCTGCGCCTGTGCTGGCGCGACGCGCGCAAGAAGCACCGCGAACAACCGCAGTTCGCCGTTGTCGCCTACGGCAAGCTGGGCGGCAAGGAGCTCGGCTATGCCTCCGACCTCGACATCGTGTTCCTCTACGACGACGACCATCCGGAAGCGGGCGAGATCTACGCGCGGCTGGCGCAGCGCATCAACACCATGCTCTCCAGCCATACCTCATCCGGCCGCCTGTACGAGGTCGACCTGCGCCTGCGCCCCAACGGCGAGAGTGGATTGCTGGTGAGTTCGATAGAGGCGTTCGACGAATACCAGCGCCAGCATGCCTGGGTGTGGGAACATCAGGCACTGACGCGCGCCCGCTATTGCGCCGGGGATGCGGCTGTGGGGGCGCAGTTCGAACGCATCCGCTGCGAGGTGTTGTGTCTGCCGCGCGACCTGGACAAGCTCAGGCTGGATGTACTCGAGATGCGCCAGAAGATGCGCGACGGCCATCCGAACCAGACCGCGCTGTTCGACATCAAGCACGACAGGGGCGGCATGGTGGACATCGAGTTCATGGTGCAATTCCTGGTGCTGGCGCATGCCGCTGCACATCCGGAACTCACCGCCAACAGCGGCAACCTCGCCCTGCTGGCCAGTGCCGCAAAATTGGGATTGATCGATGCAGAAACCAGCGAGAAGGTCCGCGAGAACTATCGGGAATTGCGCCGCATCCAGCACCAGATGCGACTGAACAACCAGAACGCCTGCCGCATCGAACAGGGCAGACTGGACACTACCGTCGTGCTGGCACTCTGGAAAGAATTGCTGGAACGAGCTTAACCCGAGACGGGCGCGCCGGATGTCGGCAAATGATAGACAGTGCCGCTGGCATGTCCGATACGCCCCACCAGCCGGTAGGAAACCATCTCACCCTTGCCCTTGACGTTGAGCACATTGGGCGGCTCGAACAGGAATTCCTGACGCAGGCGGTTGTAGGTCAGTTTGTCGGTCAGGATGTTGCCCTGCTTGGCATCGTCGGTGAGGCGACTTGCGATATTCACCGTGTCTCCCCACAGGTCGTAGATGAAACGCTTGGTGCCGATCACACCCGCCACCACCGGGCCGGTGGCGATGCCGATGTGAATACCCAGATCGCGCTTTACCAACGCCGGATGTTTGGAAACGAAATCGAGCATCTCCACGGCCATGTTCGCCATGTCCTCCACATAATCCGGGCGCTCGCGTGTCAGGCCGCCCACAACCATATAGGCGTCGCCTATGGTCTTGATCTTCTCCAGCCCGTATTTCTCGGACAGCTCGTCGAAACCGGAGAACACGGTATTGAGCAGACCGACCATCTGCTCCGGCGACATCTGCTCGGTCAACTGGGTGAAGTTCACCAGATCGGCGAACATCACAGTGACATCGGCATAGCCGTCGGCGATCAAACCCTGGTTGTTCTTCAGGCGCTCGGCGATGTTGGACGGCAGCACGTTGAACAGCACCCGCTCGGACTTCTTCTGCTCTTCCGCGAGCAGGGCGTGTTGCTGGTCGAGCTGGGTCTTGATCTTCTCGGTCTCGATGACGAAGTAGCGCACGAGGAAATACAGGATGGAAGACATCGCCGCGAAATTGAGCGCGAAGAACAGGCCGATTGTGTTCAGCGGGATGCCGGTCGCCGTACCCGCGCCGAGATAATAATCGAAGAAGCCGGAAACGGCGGTCAGCACGATGTAGGCGAAGAACCAGGGGATGGATTCCTTCCAGCTCGACACCACCAGTGCGCCGATCGGCGCCAGCAGCGCCCACAGGGCCACGCCGCTTGAGGTGACCGAACTGCCGATGCTCCATTGCATGATGAAGGGAGCGAACAGGAACAGGGTGAGCTGGATGAAACGGAAGACTTCGAAGTTGCGCGAGCGCATGTAGTAGATCAGCGAACCGACCGAGATCGCCTGATAGGCGAGCGGCACGTTGCTGGAGAAGTTCAAGCCCATCATCCAATAGATGGCCAGCCAGAACATCACCGCGAACGTCATGAAAGCGCTGGCGAAGATCAGCAGGCTTTTGCGCAGCTTCACTTCCTGGCTGTCCATGACCTCGGCACCGATCTCCGGCAACCGTTTCCCATCTCCCATACCGCCCCCTTGTTGTACAACGCTTTGCCATTCAGTCGCGCACGAATCATTACACGAACCGGCAACAAAGAAAATATGCCAATTGGCCTATATCTCTTACCAAAAAGCTTGCGGCCGTGATGCAATTGCACCATCCGGCGCTTCATAAAGTGTCCGGGAAAGGCTAGAATCACGGCCTTCGTCACATCATTCATCAAGGGAAATCAACATGTCCATGTCCGACCGCGACGGCTTCATCTGGTACGACGGCAAGCTCGTACCCTGGCGCGAAGCCACCACCCACGTACTCACCCATACCTTGCATTACGGCATGGGTGTATTCGAGGGAGTGCGGGCATACAAGACCACACAGGGAACAGCGATATTCCGTCTCCGGGAACATACCGACCGTCTGTTCAACTCGGCCTACATCTTCAAGATGAAGATGCCGTTCGACAAAGAGACGCTGATGGAAGCGCAGAAGGAAGTCGTGCGCACCAACAAGCTGGAATCCTGCTACATCCGCCCCATCGTGTTCTACGGCTCGGAAGCGATGGGCATCGCCGCCACCGCCATCAGCGTGCATGTCGCCGTTGCGGCATGGCCGTGGGGCGCCTATCTGGGCGAAGAAGGCATGGCCAAAGGCATCCGCGTGAAGACCTCCAGCTTCACCCGCCATCACGTCAACATCAACATGTGCCGCTCCAAATCGGTAGGCACCTACACCAATTCCATCCTGGCGCATCAGGAAGTGGCGCATGACGGCTACGACGAGGCGCTGTTGCTGGATGTGGACGGCTATGTTGCCGAAGGCGCGGGCGAGAACATCTTCATCGTGAAGAAAGGCAAGCTGTACACGCCCGACCTGACTTCATGTCTGGAAGGCATCACGCGCGACTCCATCGTCACGCTGGCGAAGGACATGGGACTGGAACTGATCGAGAAACGAATCACTCGCGACGAGGTGTACTGTGCCGAGGAAGCGTTCTTCACCGGCACCGCCGCCGAAGTGACTCCTATCCGCGAACTGGACAACCGTACCATCGGCATCGGCAGCCGCGGTCCCATCACGACCAAGCTGCAGGCAGCATTCTTCGACATCGTCGGCGGCAAGAATCCGAAATACGCCGACTGGCTGGCGCACGTATAACAACGATAGACCGGGGAGAGAGCATGTCCAACGAGAACGCGCATTACGTCGAAGTCACGGCAGAAGCATTGCCCCTGTTCTGTCCGACGCCGGCGGTCAGCCTGTGGAGCGCGCACCCGCGCATCGCCATCCCGGTGGACAAACTGGGTGAAGCGCGCTGTCCGTATTGCGGCACGCTATACAAGTTCAAGGGCGAACTGCCCCGCGGCCACCATTAACCCCATCCGACACTGATGCAAAAGATCCTCATCATCGCGCCCAGCTGGGTCGGCGACTGCATGCTGATGCAGCCCATGCTGCGCCGCCTGCATCAGCGCCATCCCGGCGTGCGCGTCGACGTGCTGGCCCCGCCCTGGACCGAGAAACTGTTGCGCCAGATGCCCGAGGTCGGCGACGTCATCATCAATCCTTTCCCGCATGGCATGTTCGGCCTGTTCGCGCGCCGCCGCCTGGGATTGCAACTGCGCGCGTCCGCCTATGACCAGGCCATCGTGTTGCCCAACTCGTGGAAATCGGCACTGGTGCCCGTCTATGCACGTATCCCGCTGCGTACCGGCTTCAGCGGCGAGATGCGCTATGGCCTGCTCAACGATGCGCGACGACTGGACAAGAAGAGATGGCCACTGATGGTGGAGCGTTTTGCCTATCTCGCCGAGGATGCGAACGCAGACATCGTGCGCCCGCTCCCCGCTCCTGTTTTGCCGACAGGCGATGCGCAACGAACCGCCATCCTGTCCAAGTTCGGTCTGACGCTGGACAAGCCCGTCGCTGTCTTCTGCCCCGGCGCCGAGTACGGCCCGGCAAAACGCTGGCCCCCGCATTATTACGCCGAACTGGCACAGTATCTGCGCGCACAGGGCTATGCGATTTGGCTGATCGGTTCCCCCAAAGACAAGGAAGTCGCCGACAAGATCATCGCGCTGGGAAATGAACCCTGCCACAATCTGTGCGGCGTGACCGATCTGCGCGAAGCCATCAACCTGCTGGCCTGCGCCGACCTGGTGGTCAGCAATGACTCCGGTCTGATGCATATCGCCGCCGCGCTGGACAGGCCGATGCTGGCTATCTTCGGTTCCAGCAGTCCGCAATTCACCCCGCCGTTGTCCGACAAGGCGCAAGTGCTCAAGCTCGACATTGATTGCAGCCCCTGCTTCAAGCGCGAGTGTCCGCTGGGACATTTCAATTGCATGATCAAACTGACGCCGAAGGATGTCGCGCGCCACATCACTCTGCAAACGAGAAAGTAGGCATGGCAAGCGTCCCCAAAGAGATATTCAAGGCCTATGACATCCGCGGCATCGTCGGCAAGACGCTGACCGACGATATCGTCGAAGCCATCGGCCACGCCCTCGGTTCCGAAGCCCTCGCACGCGAACAGCACACCATCGCCATCGGCCGCGACGGCCGTCTGTCCGGCCCAGACTTCGCCAAGGCGCTGGCGCGCGGCATCCGGAAGAGCGGTATCAACGTCATCGACTTGGGCATGGTCGCCACGCCGATGACCTACTTCGCCGCTTTCCAACTGAAGACCGATTGCGCGGTGATGATCACCGGCAGCCACAATCCGCCCGACTACAACGGCCTGAAGATGGTGCTGGCGGGCGAGACGCTCTCCGGCGAGACCATCCAGAAGCTGCGCACCCGCATCGAAACCAATGACCTCGCACACGGCAACGGCAGCTATTCGCAATACGACATCGCGCCGGAATACCTGGCACGCATCATCGGCGACATCAGGCTGGCGCGGCCGCTGAAGATCACGGTGGATTGCGGCAACGGCGTGGCGGGTGATTTCGCCGCCGAGCTGTATCGCGGCATCGGCTGCACAGTCACCGAGATGTTCTGCGACGTGGACGGTAATTTCCCCAACCACCATCCCGATCCGTCCGACCCGCATAATCTGGAAGACCTGATCGAGGAGCTAAAGAGCAACGACAGCGAACTGGGTCTGGCCTTCGACGGCGACGGTGATCGTCTCGGCGTGGTCACCAAGGACGGCAAGATCATCTTTCCCGACCGCCAGTTGATGTTGTTCGCCGCCGATGTGTTGTCGCGCAATCCCGGCGCCGAGATCATCTTCGATGTGAAATCCACGCGCAACCTGTTCGACTGGATACGCGAGCACGGAGGCAAACCGACGCTATGGAAGACCGGCCATTCGCTGGTGAAAGCCAAGATGAAAGAGACCGGCGCTTTGTTGGCCGGCGAGATGAGCGGCCATGTGTTCTTCAAGGAACGCTGGTACGGTTTCGATGACGGCCTCTATGCCGGCGCACGCCTGCTCGAGATCCTGAGCAAGGTGGCCGATTCGAACGCCACGCTGAACGCGCTGCCGGATGCGGTGTGCACGCCGGAACTGCACATCCATACCGCGGAAGGCGTGAACCACAGCCTGATCGCGCGCCTGCAACAGGAAGCCCGTTTCAGCGATGCCAAAGACATCATCACCATCGACGGACTGCGCGTGGAATACACCGACGGCTTCGGCCTGATGCGTCCGTCCAACACCACACCGGTAATCGTGTTGCGCTTCGAGGCGGACGATTCCGCTGCATTGAAGCGTATCCAGGATGATTTCAGGAAGGTCTTGCTGGGTGCCGCGCCAGATTTGACGCTGCCGTTCTGATCGCCCGGGAATACCCCCAAGCCGTTACTGAAGGATATGCCGAGGGCAGTACTCGCCTACAGCGGTATGGACTGCGAGTGCGTCTTCTTCAAACCCTTGCCGCTCAACCAGCCGAGCTCACTCAGTTCGCGCAGGAGCTGGTTGAACTCTTCCAGATTGCTCGGTTTCTTGACGAAGCTGTTGGCACCGATCTGGTAACTCAACACCACATCGGCAGGTTCATGCACCGCGGAGAATACGACGATGGGGACATCCTGCAGGCGCACATCCATGCGCAGGGTGCGCAGCACGGCAAGACCAGCCAGTTTGGGCAGCTTCAGATCAAGGAGTATCAGGCGCGGCATCTCGTAACCGCGTTGCGCGGTGTCGCTCAGCCAGTCAAGCGCTGCTTCGGTGTCGCGCACCACGGTGAGATGCAAGCCACCCGGACAACTGGCGACAGCCTGCTGCACCAATAGCACTTCGGCTTCGCCGTCTTCCACCAGCAGTATGGTTTCGTTCTCTTGTCTGAGCATCACCAGCTTCGCCTTCTGAATTATCAGGAATCAACCCCTCGGACAACCATGCAGACATGGTGATCCCCGATCCGGGTGCAACCCTACACCTGCAACGACCGCCTTGGCAACCGGAGCAGACTCCGAATGCGCAAGAACTTCAGGTGCTTCTCTATCAGAGCTTGGCCCTCGCCCATGCTGTGACTGAAGCCAGCGCCGCCGCCAGATGCTCCGGTTGCGTGCCGCCAGCCTGTGCCATGTCCGGTCGTCCACCGCCTTTTCCACCGACCTGCTGGGCGACGAAATTCACCAGTTCGCCTGCCTTTACTTTGGCGGTCGCATCGGCCGTCACACCCGCGATCAGGCTGACTTTTCCGTCGCCAACAGCGGCAAGCAGGATCACGGCGGATTTGAGTTTGTCTTTGAGCTTGTCCAGCGTCTCCCGCAGTGTCGCCGCATCCGCGCCTTCCAGTTTGGCAGCCAGCACTTTCACGCCGTTGATGTCCTGCGCTTGGGCGAGCAGTTCGTCGCCCTGCGCGGAGGCTAGTCTTGACTTCAATGCAGTCAGCTCTTTTTCCAGTGACTTCACATTGTCGAGGATCTGTCCGACACGGGCGGCAGCTTCCTGCGGCTGTGCCTTCACTGCATCGGCCACTTGCTGGAGTTGCTCTTCTTGCAGTTGCACCAGCGCCAATGCGCCTTCGCCGGTCACCGCCTCAACGCGGCGTACGCCTGCGGCCACGCCGCTTTCGGCCACGATCTTGAACAGGCCGATGTCCCCGGTGCGTTTCACATGCGTACCGCCGCACAGCTCGATGGAAGAACCGATATTCAGCACGCGCACCACATCGCCGTACTTCTCGCCGAACAGCATCATCGCGCCGGTCTTCTGCGCATCGTCGATCGCCATCACGCGTGACTGGCACTCGGCATTGGCCAATGTCTCCGCGTTCACGATGGCTTCCACCTTGCGGATCTCGGCATCCGTCATCGGCTGCGTGTGCACGAAGTCGAAGCGGGTCTTGTCGGGGTCGACTTGGGAACCCTTCTGTTGCACATGCGTACCCAGCACTTCGCGCAAGGCTTTGTGCATCAGATGCGTGGCCGAGTGATTGCGCATGGTGCGGCTGCGCGCCGCGATATCCACCTTGGCGGTGACGCCGTTGCCCACAGAAAGCTTGCCGGTCTTCACCACACCATGGTGGCCGAACACCGCGGCCTGGATCTTCTGCGTGTCTTCCACTGCAAAGATGCCGTGCACACTGCGCAGCTCACCGCTGTCGCCCACCTGGCCGCCGGATTCGGCGTAGAACGGGGTGTCATCCAGCACCACCACGCCCATATCGCCCTCGACCAGTTCGTTGACTTCCGTGCCGTCCTTGTACAGCGCGAGGATGTTGCCCTTGTGTTCCAGCGTATCGTAGCCGTGGAAGGTCGTCGCCGGGCCGGAGTATTCGAGGTTCGCGGCCATCTTGAACTTGCCCGCCGCGCGCGCTTGTTCCTTCTGGCGCGCCATCGCGGCGTTGAACGCTGCATCGTCCACCTTCACATCGCGCTCGCGGCAGATATCGGCGGTCAGGTCGAGCGGGAATCCGTAGGTGTCGTGCAGCTTGAAAGCGGTCTCGCCGTTGAATGTCTTGTTACCAGCCTTATCCATTTCGGCCAGGTCGGCCTCAAGGATCGCCATGCCATGCTCGATGGTGGCGAAGAAGCGTTCCTCTTCGAGCTTGAGGATGCCCTTCACACGCGCCTGCTCGGCGACCAGTTCGGGATAAGCTCCGCCCATCTGTTCCACCAGATCGGGCACCATCTTGTAGAAGAACGCCTCGCGCGCACCGAGCTTGTAACCGTGGCGGATGGCGCGGCGGATGATGCGGCGCAGCACATAACCTCGTCCCTCGTTGCCCGGGATGACGCTGTCGGCAATGAGGAAAGAACAGGCACGGATGTGGTCGGCCAGTACGCGCAGCGACGGCTGGTCGAGGTTACCCTGCTTCGTTTCACGCGCAGCCGCCTTGATCAGTGCCTGGAACAGGTCGATCTCGTAATTGGCGTGCACATGCTGCAGCACTGCGGAGATACGTTCCAGCCCCATGCCGGTGTCCACGGAAGGCTTGGGCAGCGGATGCATTACGCCCGCTTCGTCGCGGTTGAACTGCATGAACACGTTGTTCCAGATTTCGATGTAGCGGTCGCCGTCCTCCTCGGGCGTGCCGGGAAGCCCGCCGGGAATATGTGCGCCGTGGTCGTAGAATATCTCGGTGCAGGGGCCGCAGGGGCCGGTGTCGCCCATCATCCAGAAGTTGTCGGAGGCGTAGCGCGCGCCCTTGTTGTCGCCGATGCGGATCACGCGATCCGGCGTCAGCCCCATCTCCTTGGTCCAGATGTCGTAAGCCTCGTCGTCCTCGGCATACACGGTGACGTAGAGCTTGTCCTTGGGCAGCTTGAACACCTCGGTCAGCAGTTCCCAAGCGTACTTGATCGCATCGCGTTTGAAATAGTCGCCGAAACTGAAGTTGCCCAACATCTCGAAGAAGGTGTGGTGACGCGCGGTGTAACCGACGTTCTCCAGATCGTTGTGCTTGCCGCCGGCGCGCACGCACTTCTGCGAAGAGGCGGCGCGGGTATAGGGGCGCTTGTCGAAACCGAGGAACACGTCCTTGAACTGGTTCATGCCGGCGTTGGTGAACAACAGCGTCGGGTCCTCATGCGGGACCAGCGAACTGGAGGCGACTACGGCATGGCCTTTGGAAGCGAAATAATCGAGGAATTTCTGGCGGATCTCACTGCTTTTCATCTGGACACCAATCGATGCGATTCATTCAATAAATACACCGCCAGAATGGCGGCATCAAGGCATGAATCATACCATTTGACGCCCAAAATCGGCACAACGTGTCAGTACTCGCCCTCCTCCGTTGCGGAGGAAAGCTTCAGCACCTTGAAGATGACTTCCATAGTGAATCCGCGCGACTGCAGAAAACGTATCTGCCTGGCTTTTTCCTTGGGATCTGCAGGGGAAATACCGAACTTCCTTTGCCACACCTCGCGTGCCGCATCGAGTTCGGTTTCCTTCAATTGCGGCATGGCTTGGTCGATCAGGTTCTCGGCGATACCTTTCTGGCGCAGTTCATGGGCGATGCGCTGGCTGCCGAAGCGGCCGCGCTTGGTATCAACAAATAGCGTGACGGCGCGTGAATCGGAAAGCCAGTTGCGTTTCTCCAGCTCGTCCAGAACGGCTTCGAGGTCCTCGCCCTCCTGCACGTACAGCTGCAGCTTGCTATGCAGCTCGGCGCGGCTATGCTCGCGCCGTGCCAGATACCGCATGGCGCGGACGCGCAGGCTTAATTCAGGCTTCTTCCGCGACTTCACTGGCGCCCATGGCGACGATGCCGAGCGCCGCACGCACTTTGTTCTCGATCTCGGCGGCAATGGCCGGGTTGTTCTTGAGGTACTCGCGCGCGTTGTCCTTGCCCTGACCGATCTTCTCGCCGTTATAGGCATACCAGGCACCGGACTTCTCGACCAGTTTGTGCAACACGCCCAACTCGATGACCTCGCCCTCGCGCGAGATGCCTTCTCCGTAAAGGATATCGAAGTTGGCTTCCTTGAACGGGGGAGCGACCTTGTTCTTGACCACTTTGACGCGGGTCTCGTTGCCGATGACTTCGTCGCCCTTCTTGATCGCACCGGTGCGGCGGATATCCATACGCACGGAGGCGTAGAACTTGAGCGCGTTGCCGCCGGTGGTGGTCTCGGGGTTGCCGAACATCACGCCGATNNCATGCGGATCTGGTTGATGAAGATGACCATGGTGTTGGAGCGGTTGATGTTGGCTGTGAGCTTGCGCAGGGCTTGCGACATCAGGCGCGCATGCAGGCCCATCTGCGCATCGCCCATCTCACCTTCGATCTCGGCCTTGGGGGTCAGCGCGGCGACGGAGTCGACCACCACCACGTCCACCGAGCCGGAGCGCACCAGCATGTCGACGATCTCCAGTGCCTGTTCGCCGTTGTCCGGCTGCGAGATGAGCAGATCCTCGACCTTCACGCCCAGCTTGCGCGCATAGCCGGGATCGAGCGCGTGTTCCGCGTCGATGAAGGCTGCGGTGCCGCCCACCTTCTGCATCTCGGCGATGACTTGCAATGTAAGGGTTGTCTTGCCGGAGGATTCCGGACCGTAGATCTCGATGACGCGACCGCGCGGCAGACCGCCGACGCCGAGTGCGATGTCCAGACCGAGCGAACCGGTCGAAACGACCTGGATGTCCTTGCCGACTTCGCTCTCGCCCAGGCGCATGATGGAGCCTTTGCCGAACTGTTTTTCGATCTGGCTCAGTGCCGCCGCGAGTGCCTTGCTCTTGTTGTCATCCATTTGTGTTCCCCTTTCAAAAATTCGATGGGGCGGATTGTGGCACAACAATTCGGACTTGTACAGAACGTTCGTTCTCTTTGCGAGTTATGCTATTTTTGTGATGCCATTCAACAGGTTGATCACGCCCCGGAGGGAGATTTGCACGGCTTTCGCGCGGATGGCATCACGGTCGCCGGAGATTTGATGACAGGCCGTCTGCACATTATCGCCGGTCGCCCAGGCGAACCAGACCGTGCCGACCGGCTTCTCCGGCGTGCCTCCGGCAGGCCCTGCGATGCCGCTCACCGACAGCGCCACTTTGGCGCGGCTGTATTGCAATGCACCATCGGCCATCTCGCGCACGGTCGCCTCGCTCACCGCACCGTACTGCTCCAATGTCTCCGGCGAAACGCCCAGCATCTCTTCTTTCGATTCGTTCGAGTAGGTCACGAATCCTCTATCGAACCAGGCCGAGCTGCCAGAGATGCGGGTGACCGCCTGCGCAACGCCGCCACCGGTGCAGGATTCCGCCGTCACCAGCGTCATGCCGTGCTGCATAAGCGCTTCTCCTGCTTGGCGCGCCAGCAGGCCCGATTCCGGTGCGCTGACGACAGCAGAGCGCACCAGCTTTTTCTTGGCTCGCCTCATCTTCATAGCCCCCGTACCAGATCGTTCTGGATATCGATGACCGCTTCCAGACCCACCGCGATGCGGATGAGACCTTCCGTGATACCCGCTGCCGCCCGCGCTTCAGGCGTGATGCGCGCATGCGTGGTGCTCGCCGGATGGGTGATGGTGGTCTTGGTGTCGCCCAGATTGGCGGTGATGGATAGCATCTTCGTGTTGTCGATGACCTTCCAGGCCGCGGCCTTGCCGCCCTTCACCTCGAACGCGACGATGCCGCCGCCGGTCTTCTGCTGCTTCATCGCCAGCGCGTGCTGCGGATGCGACGGCAGACCGGGATAGAACACACGCGCCACATTGGGCTGCTGTTCCAGCCATTGCGCCAGTTGCAGCGCGGAGGCCGAGTGCGCATCCATGCGCAGCTTGAGCGTCTCCAGACCTTTGAGGAACACCCAGGCGTTGAACGCGCTCATGGTCGGACCGGTAGTGCGCAGGAAACCGTACACCGGCTCCATCAGCTTCTTGCTGCCCAGCACCGCACCGCCCAGCACGCGGCCCTGGCCGTCGATGTATTTGGTGGCGGAATGGATCACGATGTCCGCGCCCAGTTCCAGCGGGCGTTGCAGGATGGGCGTGCAGAAACAATTGTCCACCGCGAGCAAAGCGCCGCAAGCTTTCGCCACGGCGGCGATGGCCGCGATGTCGGATATCTCGGTCAGCGGATTGGAGGGGGTCTCCAGGAAGAACAACTTCGTGTTCGGCTTCACCGCCGCCTTCCACTCGGCGACATCGGTGGCGGAGACATAGGTGGTCTCCACGCCGAACTTCTTGAAGTAGTTGTTGAACGTATTGATGGTGGCGCCGAACAGGCTGCGCGACGCGACGATGTGGTCGCCCGCCTTCAGCAAGCCCATGCAGGTCGCCAGAATCGCGGCCATGCCGGATGCCACCGCCACGCACTGCTCGGCACCTTCCAGCGCGGCCAGGCGTTCTTCGAACATGGTCACAGTGGGATTGGTGAAGCGCGCGTAGATGTTGCCCGGCTCCTCGCCGATGAAGCGCTTGGCTGCCTGCTCGGCATTGTCGAAGGTGAAGCTCGAGGTCAGAAACAAAGCCTCGCTGTGCTCGTGGAACTGGCTTTGTACACCACCGGCGCGCACCGCCAATGTCTCCGGTTGATAGGTATCATTCATTCTCTTCGTCCTTGCGGCCTGTCCACGCCGACATGCCGCCAAATAAAAAACCCGGAAAGCTTAGCGCTAAACCGGGTCTCCCTCGCTTTAGCTGTATTTATTAAGCGCCCGCAAGCTGTTCCTCAAATCGGCGCAGACGGAAAGTAACACCCGCCTTGCGGCAGTGTCAACCTACATGGAAGAGGCACTCATCACCAGATCGAGTTCCAGCTGGTCTTCTTCTTGCGTCTTGTTGGCCTTGCCACCCGCGCGCGAAGCTTCGACGCGATCCAGATATTCCGCCGTGATGTCGCCGGTGATGTATTCGCCGTCGAAGCAGGAGCAGTCGAACTTGGCGATCTTCGGATTGCACTTTTGCACCGAGGCTTTCAGGTCTTCCAGATCCTGGTAGATGATGCGGTCGGCGCTGATCTCCCGGCAGATCTCCTCGTCGGTGCGTCCGGTGGCGATCAGCTCCTTGCGGCTGGGCATGTCGATGCCGTAGACGTTGGGGAATTTGACGGGGGGCGCGGCGGAGGCGAAATACACCTTGCGCGCACCGGCGTCGCGCGCCATCTGCACTATCTCGCGGCTGGTGGTGCCTCGCACGATGGAGTCGTCCACCAGCAGCACGTTCTTGCCCTTGAATTCGACACTGATGGCATTGAGTTTCTGGCGCACCGATTTCTTGCGCATGGCCTGCCCCGGCATGATGAAGGTGCGGCCGATGTAGCGGTTCTTCACAAAGCCCTCGCGGAACGGGATGCCGAGGTGGTTGGCCATCTGCAAAGCGCTGGGACGGCTCGAATCGGGGATGGGAATGATGACGTCGATGTCGTGATCCGGCCACACGCGCTTGAGTTTTTCAGCCAGATATTCGCCCATGTTGAGCCGCGTTTCGTAAACCGAGATGCCGTCGATCATCGAATCGGGACGGGCGAAATAAACGTATTCGAAGATGCAGGGGTTGAGTTCGGCCTGCTCGGCACATTGCTGGTTGTGGAAGTTGCCGTCGAGGTCGATGTACACCGCCTCGCCCGGCGCGATATCGCGCAGATACTTGAAGCCCAGCGTATCCAGCGCCACGCTTTCGGAAGCTACCAGATATTCCACGCCCTTGTCGGTCTGGTTGCTGCCCACCACCAGCGGGCGGATACCGTGGGTGTCGCGAAATGCCAGCAGGCCGTAACCTGAGATCATCGCCACCACGGCGTATGCCCCCTTGCACCGTCTATGCACCGCGCTCACTGCCGCGAAGATGGCCTTGGTATCGAGACGGAAGTTGGTGGCGTTGGCCTGCAACTCGTGCGCCAGCACATTGAGCAACACTTCCGAATCGGAATTGGTGTTCACATGGCGCATGTCTTCCAGGAACAGCTCTTTTTGCAGTTGCGAGGTGTTGGTGAGGTTACCGTTGTGTCCCAGCACCAGTCCGAACGGCGAGTTCACATAGAACGGCTGTGCTTCGTTGTGGTCGACAGCGGAGCCGGCGGTCGGATAGCGCACATGGGCGATGCCGGCATTGCCGGTCAGCGCGCGCATGTTGCGGGTGCGGAAAACGTCGTGCGCCAGGCCGTTGCCTTTGTGCAGATGGAAGGTGTTGTGCTCCAGCGTGGCGATACCCGCAGCATCCTGCCCGCGATGCTGCAACACCTGCAGACCGTCATACAGCAACTGGTTGACGGGACTTTGCGCTACGACGCCGAGAATGCCACACATGATTCGTTCCGGTTAGTTGATCCAGTGTTACTTTTTCACCGCGTCCTGCGGCAGATAATCTTTCGCGTACAACGCCGCTTCCTGCAATGGCTTGCTCGTCAGCGCGTCGCGCCAGAACGGCAGTTGCGGCAGATCGGTCAGCCCGCCCAGCCACACCAGCGCGATCACCACCAGCCCGCCGCGCAGCATGCCGAAGATCGCGCCAAACTTGCCGTCCATGCCCGACAGTCCGGCGAACTTCGCAAGCCGCGCCAGGAACCAGGCCACCAACGCTCCGGCGATCAGCGTCGCGATGAAAAGCGCCGCAAACGCCGCCGCCGAACGCAGATGCGCTGCTCCGACCGCCTCGGGTACGAACGGCAGCGCTTGATCGGTGAAGGTGCGCGCCACGATGTACGCCGCCAGCCAGCCGATCAGCGAGAACAGCTCGTACATGAAGCCGCGCCACCAACCCACCAACGCCGAAAGTATGACGACCGCAATGACCGCGTAATCGAACGACGTCACCGGCCGACCCTTATTCGAGGCTGACCACGTTGGCCTGCGTTCCCTGCGCCACCAGCTTGACCTGCACCTTTTCCGCTGCCTCGCGCGTCGGATAACTGCCGATACGCACGCGCGTGACGTTTCCTGCCTTTTCCGTGTATGCGTGATATCCCTGCTTGCTCAGCTTGGCTTGCAGGCTCTTGGCGGTATCGATATTGGCGAAAGCACCTACTTGCACACCCCAGCCGGTCTTCGGCACGGCGGCTTGCGGCTTGACGGCGGGCTTGCTTTCCACCTTGGGTTTGACTTCAGTCTTGGGTTTGGTCACGGCGGGAGGGGTGACGGCCGGCTTGACCACCACCGGAGCGGGCACCGCAGCGGGCGCACTGACCGCGACCGGCGCGCTTGCGACTACCGGAGCAGCCTCGACCTCGGATGCCATCTTGTCGATCTGGGGCAAGTCGATCTTGGGCTGGAATTCCGGCACCTTATCCTTGTCCGGAATGCGCAACTCGATGTTATTGCCCGCAGTCGGCGACTGCTCGCTGTCGAACACGATAGGCAGGAAGATCACCACCACCACGACCAGCGTCACTGCACCGATCAGACGCCGGCGCGACTGGCGCTTGATATTTAACTCTTCTTCTGTAGAAAGCTGTTTTGCCATTGTAATTTCCCTGGAAGATCAGCCGCCGCGCAGGCCGCGCACACGCATCACTTCCGCCACTGTGTAAAAGGAACCGAACGCCGCGATTCTATCATTTTCGCCAGCGCGATTGCTGGCCTCATGCAGCGCGTTTTCGATGGAATCGCAGACCCGGACCGCACCCCGAACACGATTATCCAGCAGCACCTGCGCCAGTTCGGCAACCGCCGCCCCGCGCGGCGCATCGATGCCCGCCACCAGCCATTCATCGATGTGCGCATCCAGCGCCTGCACCACCCCAGCCATATCCTTGTCCTTGAGCATGGCAAACACGGCGAAAGTCTTTGCGGGCGGCAGGTTGGCCAGATTCTGCGCCAGCGAGCGCGCCGCATGCGGGTTGTGCGCCACATCGAGGATGAGCTGCGGCTTGCCCGGAATGAACTGAAAACGCCCGGCCAGCTCCACCTCGACCAACCCGCGCCGTATCACCCCCATGTTCACGGGCAAGCTGTCCCTGAGCGCATCCAGCGCCGCCAGCACCGCGCTGGCGTTGTTCAGTTGGAACGCCCCGCGCAAGGCCGGGTATGGCAAGGCGCTGCGCGAGCCTGCCTTGCTGCGATAGTCCCACTGCCCATCATGTTTGAGGAATCCGAACTCGCTGCCTATGCACCACAACTCCGCGCCGATCTGCTGCGCATGCTGGCGCAGCGCCTGCGGCACATCGCCGTCGGCACAGATGGCCACTTTGCCCTTGCGGAAGATTCCGGCCTTCTCGAAGGCGATCTTTTCGCGCGTATCACCCAGATAATCGACATGATCGATATCCACACTGGTCACCACCGCGACATCGGCGTCGAACACATTCACCGCATCCAATCGGCCGCCCAGCCCAACTTCGAGGATCGCGACATCCACCTTGTGCGAGATGAAACACTGCATCGCGGCCAGCGTGCCGAACTCGAAATAGGTCAGCGCGATATCGCAGCGCACCTGCTCGATTTGTTCGAACGAAGCACACAACTCCGCATCGCTCGCCTGCTGTCTGGCGATACGCACGCGCTCGTTGTAAGCCAGCAGATGCGGTGAGGTGTAGCAACCGACCTTGTATCCGGCCGCATGCAGAATGGCTTCCAGCATCGCGCACACCGAGCCCTTGCCGTTGGTGCCGCCGACGACGATAACGGGAAAATCGGGTTGCAGATCGAGACGTTGTTTGACTTGCACCACGCGCTCAAGGCCGAGCGCGATGGTTTTGGGGTGAAGGGATTCTAGATAGCTTAGCCAGTCGGCCAGGGAAGTAGGCATTTCATCACCGACTAGAGAGTGATCAGCGAGGCTTCCCCGCTGATCACTGAACTGAAGATTACGCCGCCTCCAGCTTCGCCACCGCATCCTGCTTGGTCAGCAGAGTGATCAGCGTAGCCAGTTGGTCGCGCATCTGACGACGGTCGACGATCATGTCGATGGCGCCGTGTTCGAGCAGGAACTCGGCACGCTGAAAACCATCGGGCAAGGTCTCGCGCACGGTCTGCTGAATCACGCGCGCGCCGGCGAAGCCGATCAATGCGCCGGGTTCGGCGATGACCACGTCGCCGAGGAAGGCGAAGCTGGCGGAGACGCCGCCCATGGTCGGGTCGGTGAGTACGGAGATGAAGGGCAGACGGGCTTCGCTCAACTGGGTGAGCGCGGCGCTGGTCTTGGCCATCTGCATCAGCGACAGCAGGCCTTCCTGCATGCGCGCACCGCCGCTGGCGGAGTAGCAGACGAAGGGGCATTGCTGTTCCAGCGCGACCTGCACGCCGCGCACGAAACGTTCGCCGACGACCGAGCCCATGGAGCCGCCCATGAAGTCGAACTCGAACGCGGCGACCACGACAGGCAAGGCATGGATGCTACCCTGCAGCACGATCAGCGCATCGTCTTCATCGGTCTTCTTTTTCGCCTCGACCAGACGGTCGCTGTATTTCTTCTGGTCCTTGAATTTCAGGGTATCGACCGACAGTACTTCCGAGCCGATCTCGAAACGGCCTTCACTATCCAGCAGCCAGTCGAGACGGGTACGCGCGCCGATGCGGTGATGGTGGCTGCACTTGGGGCAGACGCTGAAGTTCTTTTCCAGGTCGGCGTGATACAGCACTGCCTGACAGGACGGGCATTTGTGCCACAGACCATCCGGCACGCTCTTCTTGGCGTCGGCCTCTCCCCTGCGCTTGATCTTGGGCGGTAACAGTTTTTGGAACCAGCTCATATCGTTCTCCTCTTTATTGATCTATCGCCTGACGTAATTCTTTCACCAATTTGCCCACATTGGCGACTACATTTTTTTCGGTCGAATCCTCGATTTCCTGCACGATGCGGCTACCCACCACCACGCCGTCGCACAATTTTGCTACCGCCCTGGCCGTCGCCGCATCGCGGATGCCGAAGCCGACGCCGATGGGCAGCTTGATGTGCTTGCGCAGTTGCGGCAGCTTCTGTTCGATGGCCGACAGGTCGAGGTTGCCCGCGCCGGTGACGCCCTTGAGCGAGACGTAATATACATAGCCGCGCGCCAGCTTGGCGACCTGTTCAATGCGCGCCTCGTTGGTGGTCGGTGCTAGCAGAAAGATGGGCGCGATGTTGTGGCGCTGCAGATGCTCGAACGCTTCGTGGCTCTCTTCCGGCGGAAAATCTACCGTCAGCACGCCATCGACGCCGACCTCGGCACAACGCTGTGCGAACACTTCCCAGCCCATCGCCTCGATCGGATTGCCATAGCCCATCAGCACTACAGGTGTTGCTGCATCCTGCTTTCGAAACTCAGCCACCATGCCGAGCACGCCGCGCAACGACATGCCGTTCTTGAGCGCGCGCTCGGAAGCACGCTGGATGGTCGGGCCGTCCGCCATCGGGTCGGAGAACGGCACGCCAAGTTCGAGCACATCCGCGCCCGCCGCCACCAGACCGTGCATCAGCGGCACAGTGAGTTGCTGCGAGGGATCTCCTGCGGTGATGAAGGGGATGAGGGCCTTGCGCTGCTGCTGCTTCAATTTGGCGAAGGTCGTGTCGATGCGGCTCATAACGTGATTCCTTTGATACGAGCCACGGTGTTCATGTCCTTGTCGCCGCGACCGGAGAGGTTCACCAGCAGCACTTTGTCTTTCGCCATCGTCGGCGCGATCTTCATCGCGTGCGCCAGCGCATGGCTGGATTCCAGTGCAGGAATGATGCCTTCGAAACGGCACAGCGAGTCGAATGCCGCCAGCGCCTCGTCGTCGTTGATGGCGACATATTGGGCGCGACCGAGATCCTTCAGCAGGCAGTGCTCGGGGCCGACGCCGGGGTAATCCAGTCCGGCGGAAATTGAGTGCGTCTCGATGATCTGGCCGTTCTCGTCCTGCATCAGGTAGACCTTGTTGCCGTGCAGCACGCCGACCTTGGCGTTGCCGGTCAGGGGGGCGGCATGTTTGCCGGAAGTGATACCGTGACCGCCCGCTTCCACGCCGATGATCTGCACGCTTTTCTCTTCGATATAGGGATGGAACAGGCCGATTGCGTTGGAACCACCACCGACGCAAGCGATCACCGCATCCGGCTGGCGGCCGATCATCTCCGGCATCTGCACTTTGGCCTCGTTGCCGATCACGCACTGGAAATCGCGCACCATCATCGGATACGGATGTGGGCCTGCCGCGGTGCCGAAGATGTAGAACGTGCTCTCGACGTTGGTGACCCAGTCGCGGATGGCTTCATTGCAGGCATCCTTGAGCGTCTTGGAACCGCTCTCGACCGGAACGACGGTCGCCCCCAGCAGCTTCATGCGGAACACATTGGGCGCTTGGCGCTGGATGTCTTCCGCGCCCATGTAGACGATGCATTCCATGCCGAAGCGCGCGGCCACGGTGGCGGTTGCCACGCCGTGCATACCCGCGCCGGTCTCGGCGATGACGCGCTTCTTGCCCATGCGCTTGGCGAGCAGGGCCTGGCCGATGGCGNNGTAGTGCTTCAGTTCGTAGGCGAACTCGGCCTTGAATTCGGGATCGTCGCGAAAACGCAGGTACTGCTGGCGCAACTCTTCCACGGCGGGGATGAGCGTCTCGGCCATATAGATGCCGCCGAACTGCTCGAAGTGGCCGCTGCTGTCTGGATAGTTATAACTCAATGCTCTTGACCTCTTTGATGAACGCAGCGACCTTCGCTGCATCCTTGATTCCTTTAGCCGCCTCCACGCCGCTGGACACATCCACTGCGTAGGGTCTGACTTGTTTGATCGCCTGTGCCACATTTCCCGCATGCAGTCCGCCGGACAGGATCACCGGCAAGGGCAGCTTCGGCGGGATCAGCGCCCAGTCGAACGATTCTCCTGTGCCGCCCTGCGTGCCCTCCACGTAGGCATCCAGCAACAAGCCCTGGGCGTCGGCGTAACGGGCCGCGCATTCTACCAAATCCACCCCCGCCTTGACCCGTATCGCCTTCAGATAGGGCCTGCCGAACTGGCGGCAGAACTCGGGCGTTTCCTCGCCGTGGAACTGCAGCAGGTCCAGCGGGACTTTTGCCAGCACTTCGCGCACGAAGGCTGCAGTTGGGTTCACAAACAGGCCGACCACGGTAACGAAGGGCGCCACAGCGCGTACCAACATTGCGGCCTGGTCCGTACTGACATGACGCGGACTTTTCTCATAGAACACAAGCCCGAGCGCATCCGCGCCGCCATTGGCGACAGCCAGCACATCCTGTTCGCGGGTGATACCGCATATCTTGATACGGGTCATGACGATTCTTGATTCAGGCACGAGGCGGCATTGTACCTTGCGGCAGGCCCCACTTCTTGTCGTAGGTGATGTGGCGCAGATACAGGCCATCCGGTGAAAAAGTCGGCGCGGCGAACTTGCGGTCGGCGCCTTCCAGCACTTCGCGCACCCAGTGCGGCGGATGTTTACCCTTGCCGACATACAGCAGGCAGCCAAGGATATTGCGCACCATGTGGTGCAGGAAGGCATTGGCGGTCAGATCGAAGATGATGGTGTCGCCCTGCTGCCGGATGTCGAGTTGCGCCAGGTTCTTCACTGGAGTCTTGGCTTGGCATTGCGAGGAGCGGAAGGAAGTGAAATCGTGTTCTCCCAGCAGGTATTGCGCAGCCGCGCGCATGGCAGCCACATCGAGCGGCAAATGGAACCAGCCCACCTTTGCGTGGTGTACGGCGCTGCGCGAGGGGCGGTTGATCAGCACATACTGGTAGCTGCGCGCCTGCGCCGAGAAACGCGCATGGAATTCGTCGGATACCGGATGCGCCCACAGCACGGCGATATCCTTCGGCAGCAGCGCATTCGTGCCGCGCACCCAGGCACTGAGCGGCCGCTCGGTGTTGGTGTCGAAATGGATGACCTNNCTGCTCCAGCGCATGCACGCCGGTATCGGTGCGGCCGGCGGCAAGAATGGCGATGCTCTCGCCCGCGATCTCGCTCAACGCCTTTTGCAGCGCATCCTGAACGTTCGGCACATCGGGCTGGCTCTGCCAGCCGTTGTAGCCGCTGCCGTCGTATTCCACTCCCAGAGCGATCCTCATCGCCACGCTCCGATCAACACGGCCGCACAAGCAGCCAATAGCGCAACATCCAGCATGCTGTAGCGCTGCCGTTGCAGTTCGATCTGCGCCGTCCCCGTTTCTCCCGCTTTCATGGCCTGCGCTATCGCACCACGCCAATCCTTGGCGGTATCGTGCATCGTCGTCTCGGCATATTCCAGCGTCAGCGCCAAGCGCACAGCAAAGCGTTCGCGCGACAATCCGAACAGGCGCAGAGGATGGGCCAGCGCATACAAACCGCCGATGAGCCGCTCCTGCGTCAGGGTGGCAAGCAAGACAGCCAGACCGGCCAGGGCACAGAGCAAGCGCCCCAACTGTAGCGCCCCGTCCAGCAATCCCTCCCAGGTCGGCGACAAACTGCCAAGCTCATTGAACAACGCTATGCCCGGCGTTGCCCAGGCATAGATCAATAACAGGGAGAAAGCAATCCAGCGCGTGCGCCGCAGCAGACGCAGGAAATGCGCCGAGTCCAGCCACAGAGCAACCGAGCTGCTCAACAGACAGGCTGCCAGCAGCACAGATGGCTGCCAGCGTTGCGCCAGCAGCACCAGCAATATCCACAGCAGTATCTGCACGGTGGGATGTAGCGGTCTCATCTCGTGTTCACCAAATAAAAACGGCAGCCTGATGTGGCTGCCGTTCGTTCCGCATTCGCGGCTTACAACTGTTGCAGCAGCTTCTGAGCGGTCTCGCGTTGTTGCTCGTCGCCGTCACGCAACACTTCGTCCAGTATCTCCTTCGCGCCGGCCGAATCGCCCATCTCCTGATAGGCCTTGGCCAGATCGAGTTTGGTGGCGACTTCGTGCCAGTTCTCGTCTTTGGAGCCGGCAGCACCCGCAGCGGCTGGCGCACCGAGACTATCCAGATCCAGACTGATACCCCCCAGACCGATATCCGGTGCGGATGGTTTTGCCGCCGGGGCTTCCGTCTTGATCTCCATCGGGAAATCCAGCGTGAATGCCATACCGTCGTCAGCCGGCGCCGGTGTGGCGCCCATCGCAGGAACGCCGGGATGAGTAGCCGTCACATCGAACACCAGATCGTCCATGTTCATCACGGCCGTTGCTTCCGTGTTGAAGTTGGCACTAGGCGTACCCGGGTTCGTTCCGGTGATATCGAAATCCATCGGCGTCGACGACTGGACTGCGGCACGCAGATCGTCCGAAGTCAGGGTGGTGGTCTTTTCCTGAGAGGCATTCTCCAGCACGACGGTACTCTGGCTGCTGAAACCGGCACTCGGGCTCGCCGGCGTGGTTGCGCCGAAACCAAGGTCGAAGTCCACCGACGGGGCAGCCGATGCCTGCGCGGAGCGGTTACCCGTCGTATCCGCAGCTTCGCCGCTGCCGCCGTAGAACGGATTGCTCGGCTCCAGCTCGCGCCCCATGGATGCTGCCTGTCCCCAGGCGCTTTCGTCGCCCGATTCTTTGATCTCGCGTGCGTAGCCCAGGAAAGAATTGGTGTCTTTCCGTGTTGAATAGATGGTCAGCAGCTTCAGCTTGACCGGAATGTTATTGGGGTTCTTCTTCAGCGCTTCTTTCAACACCTCTTCAGCCTGTGCATCGCGTCCAAAAGTCAGGAACAGGTCTGCTTCGCCGATCGGATCCACTTCTTCCGTGTCTGCACTTGCCATGTCTGGCGCCGCAGCCACTGGAGTTGAAGCTGTGAAATCACCGGTGTCGGGAGAAGGCGCTATCGGCGCAGCGATACGTCCGGTGGAGGCACCGACATCTTCTTCTTTCTTGGCTTTTTCTTCTTTCTTGGCTCCGCCCCCTTGTTTGCTGCGTCGGGCGACCATGAAGCCTGCGCCACCCAGCAGGAGCAATACTGCCGCGCCGGCTGCCAGATACATCGGATCTTCAAGCAACTGATCGATCAGGGAAGGCTGTTCGACCACTTTGGGCTCGACCACTTTGGGCTCGACAGCTTTGGGCTTGGGTTGGGGTTTCGCTGCCGCTACCTCGCTAGCCGCTTGCGGTGCTGCAGCCGCCAGAGTGGCAGCAGCCGGTGGCGCAGAGGCGACTACAGTCTCTTTCTTCAGCTCGGCCAGACGCTGCATATCCTTGACGTTCTTCTCGAGGATCGCTGTGCGCTCTTGCGCTTCCTTCAAAGCCTTGTTTTTGGCGATCGCTTCTTCTTCCTTGGCGATTGCCTTTTCCTGGGCAGTCGTCTTGCCACCACCCACTGCCTTGTCGGTCGGAGCTTCACCTTTGGACAGTTTCAACACTTCCTTGGCTGGCTCTTTGTCGGTGGATGCCTTGTCGGTCACCGCGGTACTGATCTTGCCGGCCGCCTCCTGCTTGTCGGCGTGCTCCGCAGCAACGGTCCGTGCAGCAGCGAGTTTCTGGCGATAGACGTTCCAGTCGGCGGCCTGGGCGCGGATCTCTTCTTCCGCATCAGCTTGCGGCAACATCTCGATGGCATCGACTTGCGGAATGGTCAGAATCTTGCCGGCGCGGATCCGGTTCATATTGTGCGCATCGAACTTGCCGGCGTTCTCGCGATACAAGGCAACCAGCATGCGCTCCAGACTGACATCGGCCGGTTTGATTCGCGCCGCGATCTTGCCCAGCGTTTCGCCGCGTTTCACCACGATAGGTTCAGCGGGAGCACTCAGTGCAGTTTCGGCGATTGCCTCTTCCTTGCTCAAGTCATCCTGAGTTGCAGCCGCGACTTCGGCAGGAGCGTCCTCTTGTGTCAGCGCTTGCTCGGTTGAAGCTTGTTCTGCGACAGCTTGCTCGGTCGGAGCGGCTGCCCCATCTGCCGGCGCTTCGGCAACCGCCTGCTCTGCAGGCGCCTCGGCCAGAGGCTCGGCGGTAGCCGGCTCGGATGCAGCAGGCGCTGCCGGTGCCGCTTCTGCAACCGGTTCGACGGCAGGCACAACAACCGGCGCTGCCAACACTGGCTCGATAGGCTTGACCGGTTCGGGTTTGGGTTGCTCGATCTTGTAATCGGCGGGGTCTAACAGGAAAGTGTATTCACGCATCAGCTTGCCGGAAGACCAATTCAATTCAACCAGCAGGGTAACGAAAGGCTCGTTTACAGACTGGATGGTCGACAGCTTCACATAAGGATTGCCATTCGTGCGCTCTTCGATCTGGAATTTGACCTTGGGCAGACTATAGGGATAGTCCAATCCGGCGTTCTTGAATGCTTCGGCAGAAGCCAGTTTGGCAGAAAGGGTCGATTTGTCGATCTTGTCGATGGAGACAAGTTCGATCTCTGCTCTCAGCGGTTGCCCGAGAGATGAGGTGACATTGATGCCTCCCAAACCTGCTGCGCAGGCGAAGCCTGCCCAAGCCAGGCAGGCCATGTAAACAGACGCTTTTAGAATTGATTTCAGCACGCCGCCACCCTTTTATTGTCCCGTACGTTATTCAGATTAACATCATAGGGTTAGTGATGCAAGCTCATCTTTCCCTTAAGTTCCTGCGTTAACCGCCAGTTAAAAACCGGATTTACCTCGCCCAATCACTTGTTCAAAAGGATGCGCAACATGCGGCGCAACGGCTCGGCAGCCCCCCACAACAACTGGTCGCCGCACACAAAAGCACTTACATATTCGGGGCCAAGCTCCATCTTGCGCACACGGCCGACAGCGATATCCAGCTTGCCGGTCACGGCGACCGGAGTCAGCTCGCGCACGGAGATGCTGCGCTCGTTCGGCACAAACTTGACCCAGGGATTGCCACCCTTGATGAGATTCTCGATCTCCGCAAGCGGCACATCCTTCTTCAACTTGAGGGTCAGCGCCAGGCTGTGACAGCGCATCGCACCGATGCGTACGCACAGGCCATCCACCGGAATGACAGTAGTCGTGCCCAGTATCTTGTTCACCTCGGCTTTGCCTTTCCACTCTTCTTTGGACTGGCCGTTGTCGAGTTGTTTGTCGATCCACGGGATCAGGCTACCCGCCAGCGGCGCGCCGAAGTTCTCGGTCGGCATCTCCGCAGAGCGCAGTTTCTCCGCCAGACGACGGTCGATTTCCAGAATGGCAGATTTCGGGTCGGCCAGCAGATCAGCCACGCAAGCGTGCGCCACACCCATCTGGCTCAGCAGTTCGCGCATGTTCTGCGCGCCTGCTCCGGATGCCGCCTGATAGGTCATCGAAGAGACCCACTCCACCAGACCCGCATGGAACAGGCCGCCCAAGCCCATCAGCAGAATGCTGTTGGTGCAGTTGCCGCCGATGAAATTCTTGCCGCCGTTGGCCAGAGACTTCTTGATGAGGTCGAGGTTGACCGGATCGAGAATGATGACCGCATCGTCTTCCATGCGCAGCGTGGATGCCGCGTCGATCCAGTAGCCGTTCCAGCCGGCAGCGCGCAGCTTGGGAAACATCTCGGTGGTGTAGTCGCCGCCCTGGCAGGAGATGATGGCATCCATCGCCTTCAGCTCGTTGATGTCCATCGCGTCCTTCAGCGGCACGCCCTTGCCCTCGGCGGGGGCTGCGCCGCCGACGTTGGAGGTGGTGAAGAACACCGCGTCGATGAGCTCGAAATCCTTTTCCTCGCGCATGCGTTGCATGAGCACCGAACCCACCATACCGCGCCAACCGATCAGACCTACTTTCATGATTCTTCCTTAGCTTCGAAATTACAGCGCCGCGACCACCGCGTCGCCCATTGCGGCACAGCCGACCTTCTGCTTGCCGTCTTCATAGATATCGCCGGTACGCAGCCCCTGCTGCAACACCTTGCGTACGGCCGCCTCGATGCGCTGAGCGATATCGGCACGACCAAAGGTGTATTGCATCATCATCGCCACCGACAGGATGGTCGCCAGCGGATTGGCGATGTCCTTGCCCGCGATGTCCGGCGCGGAGCCGTGGCAGGGTTCGTACAGCCCCTTGTTGTTCGCATCCAGCGATGCCGACGGCAGCATGCCGATGGAGCCTGTCAGCATCGATGCCTCATCCGACAGGATGTCGCCGAAGATGTTCCCGGTCAGGATCACGTCGAACTGCTTGGGTGCGCGCACCAGTTGCATCGCGGCATTGTCGACATACATGTGCGACAGCGCGACCGCCGGGTATTCCTTCGCCACTTCAGTGACGATCTCGCGCCAGAACATGCTGGTATCGAGCACGTTGGCCTTGTCCACCGAACACAACTTCTTGTTGCGCTTCATCGCGATCTGAAAACCGACATGCGCCACACGACGGATCTCGGATTCACTGTAGTGCATGGTATCGAAGCCCTGGCGCTCGCCATTCTCCAGCGTGCGGATGCCGCGCGGTTGGCCGAAGTAGATGTCGCCGGTCAGTTCGCGCAGGATCATGATGTCCAGGCCCGACACTATGTCGGAGCGCAGCGTCGAGGCATTCACCAGCTCCGGATAGACCATCGCCGGACGCAGGTTGGCGAACAGGCCCAGTCCTTTGCGGATGCGCAGAAGTCCTTGTTCCGGACGCATCGGTCGCGGCAGGTTGTCATACTGATAACCGCCAACGGCACCGAGCAACACCGCATCGGATTCCTTGGACAGCTTCAGCGTCGCTTCCGGCAGCGGGTCTTTCGCCGCGTCATAGCCGGCGCCGCCGATATGCGCGTATTCCATCTCGATCTTCAAACCGTCGTTGCGCAACGCTTCCAACACCTTCACCGCCTGCGCGACGATCTCCGGTCCGATGCCGTCACCCGGCAATACTGCGATCTTCATGCTCTCATCCAATCCAAATAAAATTTGTTATGCGAACAGCCACGGCTGCGCCGCACGGTGTTTCGCCTCGAATGCCTTGATCTCGCCCACATGCTGCAGCGTCAGGCCGATGTCATCCAGCCCGTTCAGCAGGCAATCCTTGCGGAAGGCATCCACCTCGAACTTGTACTCCGTGCCGTCGGGCGCAGTGATGGCCTGCTTTTCCAGGTCGACCTTCAGCTTGTAGCCGTTGTTGGCTTCCACCGCCTTGAACAGCGCATCCACCTTGTCGGCGGCCAGCCTGATCGGCAACAATCCGTTCTTGAAACAGTTATTGAAGAAGATGTCGGCATAGCTGGGGGCAATGATGACGATGAAGCCGAAATCTTCCAGCGCCCAAGGGGCATGCTCCCGCGAGGAACCGCAGCCGAAGTTCTCGCGCGCCAGCAGAATCTGTGCGCCTTTATAGCGCGGCAGGTTCAGTACGAAGTCCTTGTTCAACGGACGCTTGCTGTTGTCCATACCCGGCTCGCCGTGGTCGAGATAGCGCCATTCGTCGAACGCGTTGGGGCCGAAGCCGGAACGCTTGATCGACTTCAAAAACTGCTTGGGGATGATGGCATCGGTATCCACGTTGGCTCTGTCCAACGGCACGACCAAACCATCCAGTAATGAGAACTTACGCATCAATCACTCGCCTTCTCTAATTTTTCGCCGCCCTTTTCCAGCTTTTTTCCCACCCATTTGCCGGCTTTTTTGACACCCTTGACGGTTGCATCGGCGCCTTTTTTGAGACCGCGCTCCGCGGCCTCAGCGCCTTTCTCCACGGTCTCGCCCGCCTTCTTGGCGACACTCTTCTCTTCAGCCAGCGCGCCCTGCGCCATCAGCAACAAAGCCAGCACCATGAGGATACGTTTCATGCTCACTCCTTGCTCACATCGACAAAATGCCCGGCGATCGCAGCAGCAGCAGCCATCTCAGGACTCACCAGATGCGTGCGCCCGCCTTGGCCCTGGCGTCCCTCGAAGTTGCGGTTGGAGGTGGCGGCACAGCGCTCGCCCGGCTCAAGCCGGTCATCGTTCATCGCCAGGCACATGGAACAACCCGGATCGCGCCACTCAAAACCTGCCGCGATGAGTATCTTGTCCAACCCTTCCTGCTCGGCCTGCTGCTTCACCAGCCCGGAACCCGGCACCACCATCGCCAGTTTCACGTTGGCCGCGACCTTCTTGCCCTTGGCCACCGCTGCCGCCGCGCGCATATCTTCGATGCGCCCGTTGGTGCAGGAACCGATGAACACCTTATCGATCTTGATCTCGGTGATCGGCGTGTTCGCCTTCAATCCCATGTAAGCCAGCGCGCGCTCCCAATCGCCGCGCTTGACCGCATCGGATGCGGATGCGGGATCGGGCACGCACCCGTCCACCGCCACCACCATCTCGGGCGAAGTACCCCAGGTCACTTGCGGCTTGATCTGCGCGGCATCCAGTTCCACCGTCGCGTCGAACTTCGCCCCGGCATCACTGTGCAATGTCTTCCAGTAGGTTACTGCCTTGTCCCAGTCGCCACCCTTGGGAGCGAACGGACGCCCCTTCACGTAAGCGATAGTCGTATCATCCGCCGCCACCATCCCTGCGCGTGCGCCCGCCTCGATGGCCATGTTGCACAAGGTCATGCGACCTTCCATGCTCAAGGCGCGGATCGCCGAACCGGCGAACTCGATGGCATAGCCGGTGCCGCCTGCCGTGCCGATCTTGCCGATCACGGCCAGCGCGATGTCCTTGGCAGTCACGCCTTTGCCCAGCGCACCCTCCACTTTAACCAGCATGGCTTTTGATTTCTTTGCCACCAGGCACTGCGTCGCCATCACATGCTCGACTTCGGATGTGCCGATACCATGCGCCAAGGCTGCGAACGCGCCGTGCGTGCTGGTGTGCGAGTCGCCGCACACCACCGTCATGCCGGGCAAGGTCGCGCCCTGCTCGGGACCGATCACGTGCACGATGCCCTGACGGATATCGTTCATCTTGAATTCGACCACGCCGTACTCAACACAATTGGCGTCCAGCGTCTCCACCTGCAGGCGCGAGATCGGATCGGCGATGCCCGCCGCACGGTTGGTGGTCGGGACATTGTGGTCCGGCACCGCCAGCATCGATGCGGTGCGCCAGGGTTTGCGCTGCGCCAGCTTCAGACCTTCGAAAGCCTGCGGGCTGGTGACTTCATGCACCAATTGACGGTCAATATAGATCAGCGCGGTGCCGTCGGCATCCTGCTGCACCACGTGAGAATCCCAGAGTTTGTCGTATAAGGTTTTTGTGCTCATTGCTGTTCCCGATTGAGCGGGCGATTATGCCACAGGGGCGCGGTTCTCCGCCATGTTGCGCAGCTTCCACCACATCAGAAACAGCCCCAACAAAGCCATTCCCGCGCTGAATGTATACAAGGCCGAGGCCCCCCAGTGTTGCCAGATCGGGCCGCTCGCCAACCCTCCCAGCATCCCCCCGGCCCCGTAAGTGAAGCTGCCATATAGCGCTTGACCTCTGGATTGGTGCCGCCCCTGGAAGAACTGGTGCACCAGCCCCACCGAGGCGGCATGAAAGGAACCGAAGGTGAGCGCATGCAGCACCTGCGCGAACAGCAGCAGCACGACCACATCCACCGCCCAGCCGATGAGCAGGAAGCGCAGCACCGCCGCGCCGAAGCTGGCCAGCAGGATGCGGGTGAAGCCGAAACGGCTCACCAGCTTCGGCATCAGGAAGAACACGCCGATCTCGCAGATCACCCCCAGCGCCCACAGCATGCCCACCACACCTTTGGTATAGCCGTGCTCGACCAGATAGATGGAATAGAAGGTGTAATAGGGCCCGTGCGCCACCGACATCAGGAAACAGGCGCCGAACAGGGCCAGCACGCGCGGTTGCAACACGATCTGTCGGATCGGCTGGTGGTCGGTGTGGTGCGCCTGCACAGAGGTTGCCGGTATCTGGCGCGCAAAGATCAGGATGCCGACCTCGCATACCAACCCCGCCCACAGCAGCCAAGCGATGGCAATGTAGTCGAAGGCATAGCCCAACCCCACGACGGCAACGATGAAGCCGATGGAACCCCACGAGCGGATACGCCCGTAATGCGCCGTGTTCTTGCCCAGAAAGCTCATCGTGGTCGCCTCGACCAAGGGCATCGAGGCGCTCCAGAAAAAGCTCATCAGCGACAACACCAGGAACAGGCCCCAGAAGCTGGTAGTAGCGAACACCCCCAGATAAAACAGCGCGCTCAGACTCGCCGCCACCTGGACCACCAACAGCCGCTTGCCGGTATGGTCGGCCAGCCAGCCCCAGATGCCCGGTGCGACCATGCGCATCACCGGCTGGATCGACATCAGGATGCCGATCTCGATGGCGCCAAAACCGATGGATTGCAGGTACAGGCTCCAGTAAGGGGAGAACATCCCGACGAAGGCATAGTAGAAAAAGTAGAAACCGGCGATGCGCCAGTGATAGTTCTTTGTGGTGGACATAACAGACGGGCTACATAATGGCCCGCATTATCTCACGCGGAAAAATATTTTCCGGCATGACACTTGAAATCCGGAACCGTGCCCCAACTAGCCTCAGGTCGAAAACAGGAGAGCAGCAATGGAACAGAACGATACCCCGCAAACCGAACAACCCGTCGCGCCGGCAGAAACCATGCCCAGCATGGAAGAGATGCTGAAAGCGGCCGAACTCAAGGCGCAGGAGCACTACGATGCCTGGATGTACGCCAAGGCCGAAGGCGAAAACATCCGCCGCCGCGCCGCCGAGGACGTGAGCAAGGCGCAAAAGTTCGCCGTCGAGCGCTTTTCCAACGAGATGCTGGCCGTAAAAGACAGCCTGGAAGCCGGTATGGCCGTGCAGACCGACAATATCGAGAGCTTCAAGAGCGGCATGGAGCTGACCCTGAAGCAGCTTTCCAGTGTGTTCGAGAAGTTCAACATCGTCGAGATCAACCCCATGGGCGAGAAGCTGGACCCGCACAAACATCAGGCCATCGGCATGATGGACAGCGACCAGCCGGCCAATACCGTGGTCACTGTGATGCAGAAGGGCTATAGCCTGAACGACCGCATCCTGCGCCCGGCCCTGGTCATGGTGGCAAAAGCCAAAGAATAAGACTTGAAATATCCAATGCCGCCCACATGTTAGGCGGCGAGGCAGTAAAAGTACTCATACTTACGAATTCAACTGAAAGGACAGCATCATGGGAAAAATCATCGGTATCGACCTGGGCACGACCAACTCCTGCGTGGCCATCATGGAAAACGGCAAGACCAAGGTGATCGAGAACGCGGAAGGTACGCGCACGACCCCTTCCATCATCGCCTACATGGAAGATGGAGAAGTGCTGGTGGGTGCGCCCGCCAAGCGTCAGGCCGTGACCAACCCCAAAAACACCCTGTACGGCGTGAAACGCCTGATCGGTCGCCGCTTCGAAGAGCCGATGGTACAAAAAGACATCGCCATGGTTCCCTACTCCATCGTCAAAGCCAAGAACGGCGACGCATGGGTGAAGGTGCGCGACAAGGAGATTTCCGCACCGGAAATCTCGGCTGAAGTGCTGATGAAAATGAAGAAGACCGCCGAGGATTACCTGGGCGAACCTGTCACCGAAGCCGTTATCACCGTACCGGCCTACTTCAACGACTCCCAGCGCCAGGCCACCAAGGACGCGGGCCGTATCGCCGGTCTCGACGTGAAGCGCATCATCAACGAGCCGACCGCAGCTGCATTGGCTTTCGGCATGGACAAGCAGGAAGGCGACCGCAAGATCGCGGTGTATGACCTGGGAGGTGGCACGTTCGACATCTCCATCATCGACATCGCCGAGATCGACGGCGAGCACCAGTTCGAAGTGCTGTCCACCAACGGCGACACGTTCCTGGGCGGCGAAGACTTCGACATGCGCGTGATCGAATTTCTGGTGGAAGAATTCAAGAAGGAAAGCGGCATCGACCTGAAGAAGGACATGCTGGCATTGCAGCGCCTGAAGGATGCGGCGGAAAAGGCCAAGATTGAGCTGTCTTCCGCACAGCAGACCGAAGTGAACCTGCCTTACATCACCGCCGATGCCAGCGGCCCGAAACACCTCGCGGTAAAGATCACGCGCGCCAAGCTGGAAAGCCTGGTCGATGACCTGATCGCGCGCACCATCGAGCCATGCAGGATCGCGATGAAGGATGCGGGCGTGTCCAACGCCGACATCGCCGACGTGATCCTGGTCGGCGGACAGACCCGCATGCCCAATGTGCAGGAAAAGGTGAAGGAATTCTTCGGCAAGGAACCGCGCAAGGACGTGAACCCGGACGAAGCCGTCGCCGTAGGCGCTGCAATTCAGGGCGGCGTGCTGCAAGGCGAAGTGAAGGACGTGCTGCTGCTGGACGTGACCCCGCTGTCGCTGGGCATCGAAACCATGGGCGGCGTGATGACCAAGCTGATCAAGAA